>JALWSS010000160.1 GCA_026993525.1 Saprospiraceae bacterium | reverse complement strand
GAGTTTACAAGTGCCGCTGCGCTCAACACTTGCGAGAACTGGTTTATGGGGGATTATGGAGGATTATGACCCCGATTTTCATCGGGGATGAAGGATTATGGCCCCAGTTGCACCTCCCCACCGAAGACCAGTTGAAACTTGAAGTGAGAAAGGAATTGACGAGGTTTTCCAATAGAAAACAAAGCTGATTTATAGTTGACTCTGGAATCGGGGAACTGAAGAACTGACAGCCCCCAACAAAAAAGGCAGCCCGAAGGCTGCCTTTCTACTCAATGGTCGGGGTGACTGGATTCGAACCAGCGACCTCACGCCCCCCAGACGTGCACTCTAACCGGGCTGAGCTACACCCCGAATCGGATTTTCCGGCTGTAGCCGGAAAAGGTTTGTTGAGGATTATGGAGCCTGCCCTGTCCGGCTGGCCAGACGGGCTGGCGGCAGACAGGGATTATGACCCCGATATTCATCGGGGATGAAGGATTATGAATGTTATGTCTGCTAAACCTTCATAATCCCTCATAATCCCTATAATCCTTCATAAACCCCAAAAAAGTGGGTGTTACTGGATTCGAACCAGTGACCTCTACCCTGTCAAGGTAGCGCTCTAAACCAACTGAGCTAAACACCCTTGAAGGGTTTGGCCCATCTTTTTGGGCGGCTGCAAAAATAGAAAATTTTGATTCGGGACAAACCGGTTTTTTCGTTTTTGCGAAGCGAAAAAAACAAAAACCGGCCCGGCTGAAAACCAAAGCGGGAGCGGCACCGGGCTAGTCCCGCTTTGGTGTTGATGATGGTATCGGCAATTTGACTACCTGGAGCCGGATGAAGCCTTTTCGGCGGTTTTCATTTCACGGCGGGGCAGTTTTTCATCACGCATGGCGGTGTGCCACACAAAAGTGGCGATGATGGTTGCGGCCTGTTTGAGGTCGTCCTCGACGAGGTGGTCGTAGTTGTCCATGTTGGAGTGGTGGGTGCGGCTCCAGTAGGCCAGGCCGTCCTGGATAAACTGGAAGCCCGGAATGCCCACGGCGTGGAAAGCCAAGTGGTCGGTGCCACCGGTATTATCCAGGGTGAGGGTGGTGGCGTCCAGGTCTTCGAAATCGCTCAGCCACTCCCGGAAGATGGGGCGCACTTTGTCATTGCCCTGGAGGTACACGCCCCGGATGCGGCCGGTGCCGTTGTCGAGGTTGTAATAGGCGGAGATCTTCTCCTGCTCCGGTTTCACATTTTGCAGGTTGCCGAGGTCGTCGGTTTCGGCCAGGTGCTTTTTCACATAGCCCCGCGAGCCGTAGAGGCCTTGCTCTTCGCCGGTCCAGAGGGCCAGGCGCAGGGTGCGGCGGGGCTGCTGGCCGGTCTCTTCGATGGTCTTCAGCAGGATGCGGGCAACTTCCATCATGACGGCGCTGCCGGCCCCGTTGTCGGTGGCGCCGGTGGCGGTGTGCCAGGAGTCGAAGTGGGCTCCGAACATCACGACCTCGTCGCTCAGGTCCGTTCCGGGAATTTCGGCGATGATGTTGTGTTCCATGCCATCGGGATTGGTGTACTCCGCAGCTATCTCCATGCTGAGGGTGACGGGGATGCCTTTCTTCAGCAAACGGAAGATGCGGTTGTAGTGCTCCACGGCCATGGTAACCTGTGGCAGCACCTCAGCCCCTTCATCGCGGGAGCGGCCTTCTTTGGCATTGGCCCCTGAAACGAACACCGTTCCGTAATCCCCTTTGTAGCTCCGGTCAATCACGGCCAGGGGTTGTTCTTCGTAAATGAAGGCCCTCAGTGTGCGGTAGAAGTTGCGGCCGCTTCGCGGAAAACGACGGAAGGGCCGTGGGGTGGGCGGACCGGCATTGGCTTTTTTGAGAAGGTCTTCGGCGGTGAAACGTTTGGCCAGTGGCGTTTCCCATTCTTTCAGTTTGCGCAGGGTATCCAGGAATACGAATTTCCCTTTCAGCTTTCCCCGGTAGGCCTCCAGTTCTTCTTCCGAGGCAGCGTCCAGGTAAATGACCTCCCCGCTGACAGTGCCGTTGGTGGATGGGCTCCAGGCCTTGGGATAGGCAATGATGGGGAAGTACATGGGTGCTTCACAGTGCATTTCGAAGTGCTTCAGTTCCCACCCCCGGCCGAATGGACCCCACTCGTCGAGGTGTACGTTTTGCATGCCCCAGCTATTGAGGGTTTCTACGGCCCAGCCGGTGGCTTTGTCCAGCATGGGAGAGCCGGTGAGGCGTGGTCCGTAAACGTCGGTGATCCAACTGGCGATGTCCATGACCTGGCTCTGCTCCATGCCCTGATTGCGGATGACTTCTATCGGATCGGGCGCATCCGTCTTGGCTGCTTCATCCTGCGCCACGAGGGGCAAAAGGAAAAACAATTGTGCGAATAACAGTAAGGTGAGGTTCTTCATGCTTTGAAAAATTGTGATGGTTTTTCTGCGGTTGATTGAGGATTATGGAGGTTGTTGGCGGTTGGCTGTTATCGGTTGTCGGTTGTCCCCGATAGCCATCGGGGTCGGTTGTCGGTTGTCCCCGATAGCTATCGGGGTCGGTTGGTCCCGAGCTTGTCTCGGGATTCAACGCTGTTTTCAACTCCTGTTACTCTGTGGTTTATTAAGGATTATGGGGATTATGACCCCGATATTTATCGGGGATGAAGGATTATCCCGTACGCCCCGTTCGTCACGCCCATCACGTTCGTCACGCTCAAATCAAAAATTCAGGTCTTTGGTAAACACGCCATTGCGCAGCGAATCGCGGCTGATGGCGGTGAGGAGTACGTCTTTGGTTTCGAGGAAATTGACAGAGGAGAAAACGCCCAATCCTTCGGACAAATTGGTGTAGGTAGGTAGTTCTTGTGAGCCGGTGATGCCGGTGTTGGCCAGGGCCACGTTGATGTACTTCTCAAGGGCTTCGCCACCCTGAATGATCTGGATGTCGATGCCTTCGAAGATGCGTTTCATGTCCGGATTGACGGGGATGTTATTGGCCATTACCTGGTAGAATTCCACCCCTTGCTTTTCGAGGATGTACTGGGAAGTGACGGAAGGAAAACGGACGCCCTGCCCCCATTTCCACTCGATGACCTTGTGTTCAAACAGGTCGGGCTGGCCGATGGGGTATTCGGTGTACCTGATGAACAGGGTTACATCAAAAATGCGGGCGTGCTCGCTGGAAGACCAGGCCAGTTTGGTAGGCAGGTTGTAATCAAAGGAGAAAGACGGGTCGTTTGTACCGGGTGTGCGCTGGATGCCTTTGCCGAGAATGACGGCCTCTGCCGTAACGATGGGCAGGCCGCTGCCACGGTCTATTTGTACTTGTACCTGGTCGCCCTCTTTGAGGTCCAGGGTCAGGGAGTCTATTTTGTAGAGCCAGTTGGGGGCATTGGCGAAGGTTCCGGCTTTGCGGGGGTATCCTTCCAGGTTGCCATCCACTTTTTGCAGGGTGAACACCTCTCCGGTGTTTAGTTTTTCCAGTTGTACCAGGGCATTGTCGTAATAGAGCGAATCCGGAATTTGCGCAATTTCAAAGGCGTCTGCATTGGGATCGAGGAAGGCCTTCTCCACCCGGATGTAGTGGGCGGTGTCGTTGACATTCAGCAGACCGTACACGATGGGAATGTCCTGCCAGGGTGCGGTTACCTCAAAATCATTGGAACAAGCCTGGAAGAAAAACGGGGCTATGAGTATTGCGAAGAGGAATTTTTTCATTGCGGAACAGGTATCTGAGAGCCTGTTCAAATCTTCATGCTTGAGCGAAAGTGAGAAAATTTTATTCTGAACGAGGCAAATTTTGCAGGCGGATGCGGGCGATCCGGTGAAAAATTTAACGACGTGCAGGATAAAATTGGCCACTTGCAGCCAAGTGATGGGGATTTAAACAGGCTCATTATTTCAGCGTGGCGCAAATGTAAACGATTCATGGCGAAAGCTGCCCACAGTGGCGTGGTTGTGACGCATGGCTGACCAATGACTTTGCGCAGCGAAGCAGGGTCAAAGGCCGAGGCCCCTGTTGATGAGGTTTCTTTTGTAGCGGCGGATGTTGGCCAGGTGGCCGTTGTAGGTCTCGGCAAAGGCGTGGAGGCCGGACTCGTCGCCTTTGGCACACATGAAGAGGTAGTCGTGGTCCTCGGCATCGAGCACGGCGTCTATGGCTGCAATGGATGCCATGCTGATGGGCCCGGGTGGCAGGCCGGGGTGCCTGTATGTATTGTAAGGTGAATCAAGGGTTTTGTATTTGGCCAGGCTGCGGCTATCCCAGTCACGCGAAGCGAAAACGAGGGTGGGGTCAGCTTGCAGGGGCATCCCGATTCGGAGCCTGTTGAGGTAGAGCCCTGCAATGCGGGGCATTTCACTGCGGGCGTTGGTTTCGCGCTCCACGATGCTGGCCAGGGTGTACACTTCTGTTTCGGTCAGTCCCAGTTTGGCGGCTTTTTCCCTTCGGTTTTTTTTGTTCCAGAATGCCTCGTTTTCCCGCTTCATGCGGGCCAGAAACTTCCGTGCATCGGTGTTCCAGAAAAGCTCGTAAGTGTTGGGGATGAAAAGGCTCATGGCCGTTTCGGGTGTCAGGCCGAGGCTGTCGAGGTAGATGCGGTCTTTGAGCAGGGTGAGTATGGACAGGGAGTCGGCTTCGATGACTTTGGACACCTTGCCGGCCACGTCTTCCGGCAGCCGTTCGTTGACCAGGACAACTCTCACAGGGCTTTGCTTGCCGCCCCTCAGGTGCCGCACGAGGTGGTAATTGCTCCAATTCGGCTTTATTCTGAACTTGCCGGCACGCCCCCGGTATTTCATCTTTTCAGCCGTTCTCCGAAAACTCGTTTCGTCAATGATGAACCCGCCTTTTTTCAGAATCGTCACAACGTCCTCCAAACCAGAACCGGTGGGGATGTAAACATATTCCGAAGATAGCTCTTCAGGAACATTGGGTTTCAGCAACATGCTCCATCCCAGCCAACCGGCTGCCAGCGCAGCCAGAAACAACAGCGTCACAATGATGGCGATGATCTTTTTGCGTCTCTGCATTTCGGTTGTCGGTTATTCCCGGGGCTTCGCCCGGGATCGGTTGTCGGTTGTCGGTTGACGGTTGTCGGTTGACGGTTGTCGGTTGACGGTTGTCGGTTGTCGGTTGTCGGTTGACGGTTGTCGGTTGACGGTTGTCGGTTGACGGTTGTCGGTTGACGGTTGTCGGTTGTCGGTTGACGGTTGACGGTTGACGGTTGACGGTTGTCGGTTGACGGTTGTCGGTTGTCGGTTGTCGGTTGACGGTTGACGGTTGACGGTTGACGGTTGTCGGTTGACGGTTGTCGGTTGACGGTTGACGGTTGACGGTTGACGGTTGACGGTTGTCGGTTGTCGGTTGACGGTTGTCGGTTGTCGGTTGACGGTTGTCGGTTGTCGGTTGACGGTTGACCAACTGCCAACTGATAACTGATAACTGATAACTGCCAACTGATAACTGCCAACTGAACACTGCCAACTGCCAACCGCCTAATACTGTTCATTTTCGTTGGGGAAATCTCCGGATTTTACATCGGTGCAATACTGTTGCACGGCTCCGGTGATGAGTTCGTCGAGGTCCAGGTAACGGCGGAGGAACCTGGGTTTGAACTCTTTGGTGATGCCGATCATGTCATGGGTGACGAGCACCTGGCCGTCGCAATGGGGCCCGGCACCAATGCCGATGGTCGGAATTTTGAGCGACGAGGAGACCTCCTTGCCCAACTGCGCCGGAATTTTTTCCAGCACGATGGAGAAACAGCCCAGCTCTTCCAGGAGTTTGGCATCTTGTTTCAGTTTTTCTGCTTCCTCGATCTCTTTGGCCCGCACCTGATAGGTTCCGAATTTGTAGATGGATTGCGGTGTCAGCCCCAGGTGGCCCATGACCGGGATGCCGGCGGAAAGAATGCGCTTGACGGATTCTGCCACTTCGCTGCCGCCTTCCAGCTTCACGGCGTGGGCACCCGATTCTTTCATGATGCGGATGGCACTTTCCAGCGCTACCCGGGAACTGCCCTGGTAGGAGCCAAACGGCAGGTCAACCACGATCAGGGCCCTTTTGGCGGCGCGCACCACTGACGAGGCGTGGTAGATCATCTGGTCCAGTGTGATGGGCAGGGTGGTTTCGTGGCCGGCCATCACATTGGAGGCACTGTCGCCTACCAGGATGACTTCAACACCGGCCTCATCCAGAATGCGGGCCAGCGAATAGTCGTAACCGGTAAGCATGGTGATTTTTTCACCTTTGGTTTTCAGGGCCTGCAAAACGTGAACGGTTACCCGTTTGAATTCCTTCTGAACTGACATAACGGTAGGTTTTAGCGTGGTGGCAATGGCTACATGCAGTTTGCCGGCCCAAAGGTATCAATTCGTTGAACTTGGCAGTTCACCTGCCACACCGGCTCGCTGCGCAAAATTTTCCGAAGGCAGGAACCTGAGCGCAATATTTCTACCTGGTAGCACCTGCATCGGTTATTATTGCGAAGCAAAAGACAAAAATGAAGAACAAGAAAACACTTGCCATCGCCGCCGTTGCAGCCTTCGGGCTGTTTTTTCTCTTTTACCTTTTGTCTTTGTTTGTCCGGCTGCCCATCCTGGGAGTTTGTCAGGAGAGTGCCATCCCTTCGGAAGCCGGCATGGCCATGAGTTTTCAGCGGCAGTGGCTGGACAGTGCGGCGCTCGAACCGGGTGCCATGCCTGCTTTTGCGATGCCACCGGTGGTGCTGTCGGAACTAACCGGTTTTGAGCAGGACCTCGGCAAAGCGCTGCATTTGCCGAAGGAAGGAAAAGTGGTGGTGACCGTACACCCCACCAAAAGCACCGGAACCCATGTTCTGTTCATTTATGACAATTACAGGGGCTTTGACCCGGAGGAGGCACTGGGCGAGGGCTTTCAGTTGAAAACCGCACAGTTCAAGGGCCACCGGATTTACTCCGGCAAAACTGCTGCCGGGGAGTTTTCCGTTGCCCGCTTCCGGAACCTTTTGTTGCTGTCGAGCCGTTCGTACCTGATCGAAAGCGCCATCGGGCAGTTGTTGCATCCCGGCAGTTCGGTTTGCCGTGACGGTGCATTCCGAAGGCTGGTGCGAGAAGTGCCGGCGCAAGCACATGCAGTTCAACTGTTCTGGAACCTGCGCCGCTTCCGAACCGCTTTTTCCGGCATGCTGGATGCGGCGGCGCTGCCCGCTGCCGGCAGGCTTTCTTCCTTCGGCAAATGGGTGCACTTGCAGGTTCCGCTTCCTTCCGGTGATTCAACGGTGGTGTGGCGGGGCGGTGTTTACCCCAATGATGACGATCCGTTGTGCAGCGCCATTGCCGCTGGCAAAGCCCTTCCTTTCAGAAATGCCTTTGGGAGCATCCCCGCCGGTTTGGGAGTGGTGGCCTGGTTTGCATTTTCCGGCTTTCGCCCGGAAACGAATGCCGATGCCTGGAAGAAATATTTCAGACCCTGGGTGGGTGAAGAACTGGTTTTCTCCACTGGTCAGGCCCTGCTCGACAATTCCTTTGAGCAGTTTGTGCTTCTCAAAGTTGCCGACGGGGAAAAGGCGGAGGAATTGCTGCCCTCACTGGCATTTACCGAAGGAGATTCTTCTGTGAGCAACTACCAGATGTTCAGCATCTACCACCTGAACGGGGATGCCGTGAACGGCTTTTTCGGCAGCCGGCGGCAGTGGTCCGAAAGCTGGTTTACCACCATGGGCGAGTATGCGCTCTTCAGCAACAGCAGGGCGGGGGTGGAGCGCTGGCTGGACCAGTACGTCATTGGCAACACCCTGTCGAAAGATGCCCGTTTTCTGAAAACGATCCTGGAATTGCCGGTGACGGCGAACGGCTTTGTGAGTTTCGAGAGCGGAAAGGCCTGGCAACAACTGTCTGCCTGGCTGGACAAGGACAAACTCAGAAACCTGTCGGTCAACCCGCTTGGCATGGATGTTTTTGCCGCTGCGTTCCGGAAAAAGGGGAACATCTTCCAGATGCAAATTGCCACCCAAAGCAATGCCGGATTCGGCGAACCCTCCACGGCTTCTGTCTTGTGGCGGGTGCCACTGGAGGCGCCGCTGGTCCGGGCGCCGTTCTGTTTCTACCATCCCGAAACGGGCGAATACCTGGTCTTTGCCCAGGATGCAGGCCGGCAGTTGTACCTCATTTCCCGGAGCGGAAGGGTGCTCTGGAAAAAGGCGTTCACGGAACTGATCAACTCTGCAATTCAACCCCTCGATCTTCGCAACGACGACGATGTGCAACTGGCTTTCAGCACCCGCACCGGCATCCACCTGCTCAACATGGAGGGTGAGGAGATGCCGGGTTACCCCATCGACCTGCTGGTGCCGGCCACCAATGGCGTGGCGGTGGTGGATTTTTTCAAAAGCCACGATTACAGCTACTTCATTGCCTGCGAGAACGGCAAAGCTTATGGCTTTGACGAAGAAGGCCTGCCACTGGAGGGCTGGCGGCCACGGGACAGTGTGGGCATAGTGACCCACCCCATGCAGCACTTTCAGGCACAGGGCATGGACTTTCTGGTGTTTCTCAACGATGAGCCGGCGCTAAAGGTTTTTCGTCGCAATGGCGAGCCGCGCTTTGGCGAAGTGGTGCTGGAGGGCAAGTTCATCTCTCCTCCGGATTGGCAGGTTTCCAGGCAGAGTAGCCGCATTGTGGCCTGCAACGACCGGGGCAGGGCATGGGTAGTCAACCTTAGCGGCGGGGCATTCGGCCTGTCGCTGAAAGCCGGCAATTCAACCGATACCCGTTTCATTTTCGAAGATGTGGTGGGCGACAACCGAAAGGACTACATCGTGCTGAGCAGCCTGGACCTCTCGGTTTACAATTACCAGGGCAGCAAATTTGTCCGCAGTGCCACCCATCGCTTCGCAAACCGGCAAGAAGATGTTTTTGGGCTGCACTGGCAGCATGCCCCAAAATCCCTGATCGGAACGGTTGACCCCGTGCGCAACCAGATCAGCATCCTGGACGGCAAAGGAAAGCTGCTGCCGCAATTCCCCCTCGCCGGCGATACCCGCTTCCAGGTGGTGGACCTGCTCGGCGATGGCAAACCCGTACTGATCGTCGGTCTCAACGAGGAGGTGTATGCGTATTTGTTGAGGAATTGAGGAATTGATGAGGATTATGAAGCCTGCCCTGTCCGGCGGCCAGACGGGCTGCCTGCCTGGCAGCAGACAGGGCGGCAGACAGGGATTATAGAGGATTATGAAGGATTATAGGGGATTATGAAGGATTATGCCCCGATGCGCCCAACACTTGCACGAACGGGGTACCTCATCCCCCGTCTGTTCAGCCTGTCCCTGTCCGGCCCGTCTGGCCGACGGACAGGCTGGACAGACGGGCGTCGGCCAGACGGGCCGGACAAGCTCATCCCTCATCCCTCATCCCTACTCCCTACTCCCTACTCCCTACTCCCCCTCCAGTTGTCTCAACATTTCCTCACGGACCTGTTTGGTCAGGGCCGGCACATCTTTATCCGTGAGGCCTTCAACGGGCACTGGTTTGCTCCATTTCACTTTGATGGTGCCCGGGCACAGGTCCAGGCCTTCGGCAGAGCGGCTGACGTTTTTGATTTTGGTGATGGTCTGAATGGCGATGGGCACCCCGGATTCGATGGCGATTTTGAAGGCACCTTTGTGGAAGGGCAGCAGGGGTTTATCTGAGCGGTTTCTGGTCCCTTCCGGATAGAGGAAAACCGAATAGCCGTTGGCGAGGGTGTCTTTCAGGTATTGGATGGACTGTGCCCGGCTGCGGGCGTCTTTGCGGTCAACCAATACGCACATTTTCCTGACGATGTACCCGAACAGGGGCACCTTCACCAGTTCCCGTTTTGCCAGGTATTTGTAAGCGCCCGGATATGCTCGTGCATTCACCATGAAGTCCAGCGCACTGACGTGGTTGCTGACGATGATGTAGGTCTGTTTGGGGTCCAGGTTCTCCAGCCCGGAAATTTTGATCCGGATCAGTGTCAGCGTGAAAAAAATGCGGGTGTAAACGTGGTGGCTGAACCAGATAATGGCCTTGCGCCAGGGCTTTGGAAAAGTTGCGAAAGCGAAGAAATAAAAGGGCATCAACACCAGCCAAAGAATGAAGAATACCAGTATTCCGTATATGGCCCAAATGGTCCGGAAAAATTTCATAACAGGCGTGCTTGTTTGCGCATTTTTGTACCCTTGCAATTTTGCGGCTGCAAAGGTAGCGTTTCCTGGGCGTGATGAACGTGACGAGCGTGACAAGCGTGACGGACGTGATGAGTGTGACGAACGTGACGAACGGGGCGTACGTGACGAACGGGACGTACGGGACGTACGGGATAAACCTTCATCCCCGATAAATATCGGGGTCATAATCCCCATAACCCTTAATAAACCACAGCGCAACAGGAGTTGAAAACAGAGTTGAATCCCGAGACAAGCTCGGGACCAACCGACAACCGACCCCGATGGCTATCGGGGACAACCGACAACCGATTCCGGGAGAAGCCCTGGGAACAACAACCTTCATAATCCCTATAATCCTCATAATCCTCAACATGCAAATCACCATCCTCGATGCATACACCATGACCCACGGCCGGCTGAGCCTGGATGCCTTTCGTGAATTGGGCGAAGTGCGGGTTTACGACCGTACACCGGCCGAGTTGACCGTAGAGCGGGCCAGGGGTTCTGAAGTCATTCTGACGAACAAAACCATCATTGACGGGCCGGTGATGGACCGGTTGCCCGAGCTGAAATTCATCAGTGTGATGGCCACCGGCTACAATGCGGTTGACATTGAAGCGGCCCGTGAGCGGGGCATCGTTGTGAGCAATGTGAGGGGTTATTCAACTTTTTCGGTGGCACAGCAGGTTTTTGCCTTGCTGATGGCCGTCACCAACAAAATTGCGGAACACAACACCGATGTCAAGTCCGGCGGCTGGAGTGCCAATCCTGACTGGAGCTACACCCTCGTTCCATCCACCGAATTGCAAGGCAAAACGATGGGCATTTACGGACTGGGAAAAATTGGAAACAAAGTGGCCGACATGGCGCTCGCACTTGATATGCAGGTGCTGGCCCACCACAAACACCCGGAACGGGACGCCCGCCCGGGAGTGACCTTCACAGGGTTTGAAGAACTGTTGAAAAACAGCGATGTGGTCAGCCTGCACGCTCCCCTGAGCCGGCAGAACCGGGGCATCATCAACCGTGAAAGCCTGGCGCTGATGAAGCCAACGGCCATCCTCATCAACACAGGCAGGGGAGGGCTGGTGGTGGAGGATGACCTGGTTTGGGCATTGAGGAACAAAACCATTGCTGCTGCATGCCTGGACGTGATGGCGGCAGAGCCGCCGCCCGCCGGCCACCCGCTGTTCTCCCTTGATAATTGCATCATCACCCCCCACAATGCCTGGGCTACGAAGGAGGCCCGCCAGCGCCTGCTCAACGAATCTGTCGAAAATGTAAGAGCATTTATCAATGGCCAACCCCGCAACGTGGTCAACTGAAGATTGTCTGATATTTTCGCAACCACGCTTTTTTAAAATTCTGAAATCATGCGACTCTTTCCACTTCTCTTTCTTGTCCTTTCATTTTCGGCCTTCGGCCAACAGGGAAACAGCCAGCCCGATACGGCCCTGGTGCGCCAGACCGGTGCCGACCAGTACGGCATGCGCCAGTATGTGATGGCTTTCCTCAAAGCCGGCCCCAATCGCGACCTCTCCAAAGAAGAAGCCACCAAACTGCAAATGGCCCACCTGGAAAACATTGGCCGCATGGCCGATGCAGGAAAACTGGTGCTGGCCGGCCCCTTCCTGGACGATGGGGAACTGCGGGGCATCTATATTTTCAACGTACCAACCGTTGAAGAGGCCAGGGCCCTGACCGAAACTGATCCTGCCATTCAAGCCGGCAGCCTGGTGATGGAACTGAAACCCTGGTACGGCTCCGCTGCCCTGGTGCTGGTTAATGAGCTACATAAGAAATTGCAGGCCTCAGGTTTTTGACGAAGGAAATAACATTGAACAAACCACAGCTGCGATGAGTAAGTCTTTTTCCCTGTTTACCGGCACAAGCTGGTCAATTTTGCCTTTCATTTCCCTTGCTTTTCTTTCGGCCTGCGGCCAACAGCCAAATGGCAGTGCGTCGGAAGCAGCCTTGACCGAAGCTGATAAGCTGGCCATCATCGAAAAATGCAACAGCCTGGCCAACGCCTGGCTGGCCGGCGACAAAGACAGGATTCTATACCATTATACCTGGGATGCCGTGTTGATCCCCCACCATGGCGAGGAGCAGATCGTCGGCCGGGACGCCATCAACCGATACTGGTTCAACCCCCTCTATTCACCTCCGAAAGTGAACCGCATGGATAACAATGTGCTGGAAGTGACGGGCAGCGGAAATTACGCCTTCGTCAGGGGCCGAGGCATGCTGGACTACGAGTTTCAGAATGTCCACTACAGCAATACCGGCAATTTTTTCCATGTTTTCCGAAGAAACAACAACGGCGACTGGGAAATCTTCCGACACATCTGGACAGACCCCGTACCTCAGCAAAAGCAGGCGCAGTGATTTAGAGAATTAACAGGGATGAGGGATGAGCTTGCCCGGCCCGTCTGGCCGACGGACAGGCTGAACAGCCGGGCAAGCTCATCCCTCATCCCTCATTCCTCATCCCTACACCCTACTCCCAATCAGGTTTTGCGCTTCTTTTTCCGGGCAGCCGGGAAGAGCACATTGTTCAGGATGAGCCGGTAGCCGGGGGAATTTGGGTGCAGGTCGAGGTCGGTGTCCGGGTCGTTGACGTAGTGGCGGTAGTCTTCGGGGTCGTGGCCACCGTAGAAGGTGAAAAAGCCCTGCCCGTAGGTGCTGTGGATGTAGCGTGCTTCTTTCATGGGCTTGTTATCGCCCATCACCAGCACATTCGACTTGATCACGTTCTTTTTGAAGGCGGTGGTTTGCCCCATGAAACCCTTTACGGTGCGGGTGTGGCATTGGGTCAGCATGGTGGGCACGGGGTCCCACTTTGCCGAAAAGTCAAAAAGGGTAAAATAGTCCTGATCCGGCGGGATGTTCCTTCCGTAGTGGCTGTCAATGTTGGAGTGTTCGTACTCCAACGGGTTTTTCGAAAGCTCAAAATTTTCAAAAGCAAGGCATTTGCTGAAGTCGAGTTTTTCCTGGGCGTGAGGATCGGGGGGGTCGCCGTCGTAGTACTTGTCGCAAATGTCAACGCCGTCAGCGGCCAGGGCGATGTCGTAGGTGTCGGTGGCGGAGCACATGGCGAACATGAATCCTCCTCCCACCACATATTCCTTGATTTTCTTCGCAACGGCGAGTTTGAGTTGCGACACTTTTCGGAAGCCATTCCGGTGGGCCATTTCTTCCGAGAGTTTCTGGTTGATGCGGTACCAGGCCTGGCCGTTGAAGCCGGCGTAAAACTTTCCGTACTGGCCGGTAAAATCCTCGTGGTGCAGGTGCAGCCAGTCGTACTCCACCAGTTTGTCGGCCAGCACCTCTTCGTCGTAAACTTTGTCGAAGGGGATTTCGGCATAGGTGAGCACCAGGGTCACGGCGTCGTCCCAGGGCTGGATGCTTTCGCCTTTGTTGCTCATGAATTCTTCGGTGGGGGTATAAACGGCTATCTTAGGTGCCTTTTCCAACTTTACGGCGTCCATGTTCACTTCCGGATCGGCAATCTGGGCCAGAATGTTGTTGAACGCTGCATCGGGGATGATCTCGAAGCTGACCCCTCTGGTCAGGCACTCTTTTTCGAAGATGGTGGTGTGCGGGAAGGCAAAGCTTCCGCCCCGGTAGTTGAGCAGCCACCAGGCTTCCACGTCGTGTTCCAGTACCCAATAGGTGATGCCGTAAGCTTTCAGGTGGTTCCTTTGCTCCAGGTCCATTGGCAGCAACATAAAAGCAGCCCGGCCAATGTTGACCATCATCAGCAACAGGGTCAAACTCAGGATTATTTTTTTCATTTCTCTCAGTTATTTTAAGTCAGGTGTATTTGCAGGAGCGCAATTTCATCAACACTTCAACCCCCAAAGCTTTCGGGGCAGCATTTCAACAAATCAACATTTCAACAAATCAACATTTCAACAACACTTCCAAAGCAAACTTCCAATAATTCTGCCTAATGTGTGGCAATACTGAACGGCTCGGGTGGAGAGGCATTGTATGTAACGTGCATTGTTGCGGCTGGTTTATCGCTGTTGATTGAAGTTCATTCGCTTCGCAACATTTCCTTCGGAAAACCGAACAACAGGCATGAATTCCATTTGCGGCCGGGAATTCCCATTTTTGCCGACCGCAAGCACAAATGCTGCATCCTTGCAACTGTTGGGTTGTTTGTAGCGTTTGTTTGCCTTCGGAAAACATTGACCCTGCATGGAATCACTTACTTTTCAATATCCCGCCTGGTACCTCTTGTTGTGCATTTTCCTTGGTGCAGGTTATGCTGCACTGTTGTATTTCAAAGACAAGACCTTTTCTGAGCAGTATCCCAATTTGCCCAAGTGGCTGGCAGTATTGCGCTTTCTGGCTGTTGCGCTCATTGCCGTTTTGCTGCTCCAGCCCTTGCTGAAAACGGTGGTTGAGGATGTGAAAAAACCGACGGTGGTCATGGCCCTCGACCAATCTGAATCTTTGGGGACAGTGCTGAAAGGCGATACCCTCGAAGCCTTCAGAACAGCATGGGAAAAAGCAAAGAGCTCCCTCAGTGAGAAATACGATGTGGAAGAGTACGCATTCGGCGATGAGGTGCGCCAACCGGTGGATTTTATATTTGCCGACAAGGTTACCGACATTTCAAAAGCCATTTCGCTGGTCTCAGACCTGCATGCCGGTCAGAACCTTGGAGCCCTGGTGTTGGCCACCGACGGCATCTACAACCAGGGCAGCAACCCGCTTTACCTGGCAGACAAGCTGAACGCTCCCGTTTACACCATTGGCCTGGGCGACACATCAATCCGCAAAGACCTGGTGCTCAAAAGGGTGTTCCACAACAAAATTGCCTACCTCGGCGACCGCTTCAGCGTGCAGGTAGATATCGCCGCACGCAACTGTGCCGGCAGCAACACCAATCTCACCATCACGAAAGTTGACGACAGCGGCAACTCCAACCTCGTTCAGGAAACGGTACAGATCGGAAACAACGACTTTTTTGAGACGAGAGAATACGTACTGGAAGCCGGCAGGGCAGGGGTGCAACGCTACCGGGTCGGTCTAAGTCCTGTCAACGGAGAAGCCAGCCGATCCAACAACTACCGTGAGTTTTATGTGGAGGTGTTGGACGCCCGCCAGAAAATCCTCATCGTCGGAAACTCACCGCATCCCGATATGTCTGCCATCCGGCAGAGCCTTGAAAACAACCGGAATTACGAAGTGGCCACAGAGCTGATCCGCAACATCAACAAGCTCAACGTGGCTGAATACGACTTTGTAATCCTTCACAACCTGCCCAGCCGCACCAACGACGCCAGCGCTGTGCTCAACATTGCGGAACAGCGAAAAATACCCACCATGTTCCTGGTGGGTACACAGACCAACCTGGCCAGGTTCAACCAGGTGCAGCCGGTGCTCAACATTCAGGGCAATACCACCAACCCCAACGATGTGCAGGCCGCCGTCAATGAGGGGTTCAATCTTTTTACCATTGACGAAGAGCTTCGCAAACAACTGCCCCGGTTCAACCCACTGGTGGCTCCCTTCGGAGAATTTACACTGAAGGGAGGTGCCACAGTGCTGCTCAACCAGCGCATCGGCAAGGTGGACACGAAATTTCCGCTGCTGGCTTTCGGTCAGGATGGCGACCGAAAGGTGGTGGTGCTGGCGGCAGAAGGCCTCTGGCGCTGGCGGCTGTTTGATTTTCTTCAGAATCAGAACCACGACATTTTTGACGAAGTGGTCGGAAAGGCGGTGCAATACGCCACCGTCAAAGCCGATAAGCGCCGATTCCGGATCAGCGTGGCTAAAAACATCTTCAGTGAAAACGAACCGGTGACTTTCGATGCCGAGCTTTACAACGAGAGCTACGAACTGGTGAACGAACCGGACGTGAGCCTCACCATTATCAACGATGAGGGCAGGGAATTCAACTACACTTTTGACAAGACCACCAACGGTTACACCCTGGAAGCCGGTGTGTTTCCCGTTGGCAATTACCGCTTCAACGGCCGGGTGAATTTCAATGGCCAAAACCTGACTTACAACGGAAAATTCAGCGTGCAACCCATCCAACTGGAGTTGTACGAAACCACCGCCGATCACGGCCTGCTGCGCCGCCTGGCCTCAGACCACGGCGGTAAATTTTACAGCCCAGGCCAAATGCAAACCCTCACAGAAGAACTCCTGCAGAAAGACCTAAAACCCGTGGTCTTTGCCACCACCCGGACCCGCTCCGTCATCCACCTGAAATGGATTTTCTTCCTGCTACTCGGACTGCTCTCCCTGGAGTGGTTCCTGCGCCGGTACCACGGGGGGTATTAGTGGCGTGACACGTGACGACGTGACACGTGACGGGTTGGATACGGGGTACTACCCTAAAGACATCTCCGGAGTTTGTCTTTCTCTCAACCCCTCTCAACCTCTCTCAACCCCTCTCAACTCCCGAGCTTGACTCTGGATCAATCTCCACCCACCCCGGGTTGCGGGGTACTCACTCCTGAATATCCATTTCCAGCCATGCTTCCAGGGTGCTGACAAATTTTGCGCGTTCCGCTTCGGTCATGTTGCGGATGCGGGCCTGGCCGTGGTCTTTTCCCGGAAGGAAGAAAAACACCGCGTTGGTTTTGCCCGAAGGGCGAACGGCGGTAGAGCTCCACGTATCTGCATCGCCATTGATATAGATCATGTTGTTGCCGTGCTCGTTCACCCAGTTGTACACCTTTCGCACGAGTTCGTCGGTGAAGGTCACCGGCATTTTGTCGGGCATGAAGATGGCCGAGGGGTGCGGATGCATGGGCAGCGCCTTCAGCAGGCCTTTGAAGGGTTCGGTTTTGTAGCCATAGTATCCCATCTGCGTGCCGGCCTGGTAGTAATGTGAGGCATAGGCTTTCATGCTTTGATCGGCAAAAAAGTCGAGCCCCGACACGGACAGCAGGTGTTCCAAAAGGGTGTCCACCGGTGCATTTGGAGCGGGTATATCTTCGCAATGGGCACCCCATTGCCAGAAGGAAAAGGAGTATTCCAGCACGGCGTATTCAAAAGCCTGCTCAAAGGTCAGGTAGGTGAAATCCAGTTTGGCGCCTTTGGTCTGCCAGTAGAGCCGGGGCAGTATTTCATCCCTCTTTTTCAAGACTGCCTTCTGAAAATCCTGGATTTTCTTTCTGCATTCGTCGGTGCCCACGGTGTCGAGAAAGGCATAGATACGTTCGTCTTCTGTGGACAGGTTCAGTGGAGCCACATAGGGCACGCTCACATCCACGTCATCGGGGTAGAAGTAGCGGTAGAAAACGGTGGTCTGCCCTCCTTTGCTGATGCCGGTGCTGATCCATTTTCCGTCGTAAAGTGCTCCGAACAGTTCACGGATGTGGTGCAGGTCGGCAGTGGCATTTTCCAGGTTCAGGTATTGCCAGTCTGCATTTTCGGGTATGCTGGCGCCGAAGTAGCGGTGCTCCACATCCAGTTGGTTGGCATCCAGCAGCCTGGTGAGTTCGTACATTCTGTTTCGGGGCCTTTGGTAGCCCTCGGTGGCAATGACGGTAGGCCGGTCAAAGCCATTGTGGGTCAGATAGGCCCGCTGGTAGAAGTACCCCTTTTCCGGGTGCTGGTGGTCAATGGGTTGTTTGATGCGGAGTTCATAGGCTGCCTCAAACCCTTCTGGGGCTTGAATCTCATGAAAGACAACATCCGGCAGGGCGTACAGTGCCTTTTCGAGTTCGCTCTGGGCATTGGCGTTCAGGCTGAATGTTGCGACGAAAAGAAACGCCAAAAGGGCATTGCACAGCGAGGAGAAAGCATTCATGGAAATGGGTTGTGTTTTTGAAGATGAAAAATCCGGTCGGTTCAACGGGCTTGTTTAGCAGCCTTTTCCACTGCCTTCCAGACCCTGAAGAGGTTTTTGTAACAGATTTTAGCGATGTCCTTGTCGGAATACCCTCTTTTGAGCAGGGCGTAAATCAGGTTGGGGTAGGCTGATACATCCTTTAGCCCTACGGGCAATGAATCGCCAACGCCGTCGAAATCGGAGCCGAAACCGACGTGGTCTATGCCGGCGAGTTTCACGATGTGGTCAATGTGGTCGGCCACCCGTTCCACATCGGCGTAAAGTGTTGCTTTGAAATTGTTTTTGAATTCCTCGATGATGGGTTTTGCCGCTTCATCCCTCATGCCGAGGCCTTTTTCTTCCAGTATTTTGGAGAGCTCTTCCCGCATGCGGTCACGGTTTTTGGAGATTTCACCATCCAGAAAGCTGGTTCCGAAATTGACCATGATGACACCACCTTTGCGTCCCATTTCAGCGATCATGTCGTCGTTCATGTTGCGCTCAAATCCGGGTGTAAAAGCCCGGCAGGAAGAGTGGGAGGCAATGCAGGGCACATCGGTAGTCTGCATGACCTGCCAGAAGGCGGAGTCGGAAATGTGAGAAACATCAACCATGATACCGACCCGGTTCATTTCCCTGACCACCTGCTTGCCAAATTCACTGAGCCCGTTCCAGGTGTGGGTGGTGTCATAGCTGGAATCACATATCTTGTTGTCTTTTGCGTGGGTAAGGGTGATGTATCGAATGCCGCGTTTCTGAAAGTAAACCACATCTGAAAGTTCCTGTACCGGAGCGCCGTTTTCCATGCCCATGGGCAGCGATATCAGCCCCTTTTTGAAATTTTTGCACACCTGTTTGGGCGAAAGTCCCGGCCCGAATTTGTCGGGGTGGGCGGCGATGATGCCGTTGACCATATCAATGAGCGAGTCGGCAAATTCTTTGGCACCGCCCGTTTCCTGGTAGCGGGAAGGAATGTAGATGGACATGAACGGACAGCTGAGCCCGCCTTTCTTCGCCCGCACATAATCAAAGTCGCCGTCGTCGGTTTGCACCGGGATTCCGATGAATTCTTTTGTGAGCCGGAAGTTTCTGACATTCAACCGGTAAGGCAGGTCCACGTGGCCGTCCACGATGATGTACTTGTGGGCGAGTTTGTTGGCTTTTTCCCAGAGGGGGTCATTGGTGTCTTGTGCCATGGTCGCAGTGGTTGGACAGGTGAAAATCAAAAGCAACAGAATTGAAAATGTCAGGGTCTTTGCCATTGGAAAGTTTTTTCGATTTGAAGGAACAAGAGCGGCCGGCAATTTAGCGTTTCCGTGGAATTGGAAGGCATGTTTGCCGGATAAGTGTTGCAGCGGTTCTGTAACTTGTATTTTCGCACCTGACCGATTGAGGAACTTCGATATGAGATTTCAAAAAACCATATTCACATTGTGGATGAGTTGGATGTTTGGGGCTTTCGTTCTGGCCGCTCCTGCAAACGATGACTGTTCCTCTGCTTATTCGCTTCGCAATCTGGACAACTGGTGCAGTTCTCCTGCACAATTTACCAACTACGCTGCCACGCCCTCCGGTTTGATCAATCCGGACTGTTTTCCATCTTACATGCTGGATGCCGACAACGACGTGTGGTTCAGGTTTGTGGCGAAAGCCACGACGGTAAATGTGAGCGTGATAGGGGATGTGTCGGGCAATTCCCACGGCACCCTTCGCTTTCCGCAATTGGCTGTATATCAGGGCTCTTGCAACGAGAACATGAAACTTTTGGCCTGTATTTCTGACGCTCGGGGTGCCAACATCGTTGAGACCTTCGTGAGCAACCTCACGCCCGGGCAAACCTATTACCTGCGCGTGGATGGCCGCAACAATGCCACAGGCTCTTTTCAGCTTTGTGTCAATAACTTCAATCCCGTTTCTTCGCCATCGGGTGACTGCTCCACAGCCATGGTGCTGTGTGACAAATCCTCTTTCACCATTCCGAAAATGCAAGGCGTTGGCCGCAATGGGAATGAGTTGGGCAGCGCCTCCTGTGTGCCGCAGGAATCCAGCTCCGCCTGGTTCAAATGGACTTGTGGCAGATCCGGTTCTCTGACTTTCACCCTTCGGCCGGTCAACCCTTCTGACGACCTGGACTTTGTCCTTTTTCTGCTTCCCAATGGGGTGGATGATTGCAGCCTGAAAATCCCCGTGCGCTGTATGGCCAGCGGGGAGAATGTGAACCAGCCTTTTGAGATGTGGAGGCGTTGCACAGGTGCCACCGGCCTGCGAAGCCGTGAGGTGGACATTGTGGAAGGGGAGGGCTGCGATGAATTTGACAACAACTTTGTGGCCGCTGTGCAGATGCAGGCCGGCCAGAGTTTTGCCCTGGTGGTGAACAATTACCACAACTCCGGCAACGGGTTTTCCATTGAGTTTGGAGGCAGCGGCACCTTCGCCGGCCCAACGGCACACTTCACGGTGAGCAAATTGAAAATTCCGGCAGGAAAAGAACTCTGGGTGAAAAACGCTTCCAAATTCTCCGGTGCCATAGTTGATTGGAAGTACAATTTCGGGGTAGGGGCCAGGCCTGCCAGCGCCAGCGGGCCAGGGCCCCATAAGGTGGTTTACAAGGGTGAAGGGAAAAAGACCATCACCATCTCCATTGAAACTGAAAGCGGCTGCAAAGTCTCAAAATCCCGTACCATCACTGTAACCCCCAGGCCGAAAGACCCTGAACCGGTAGCGGCCAAAGTGCCGGAACTGAAACCTGATCCAGGCCCTTCGGCAAATAATAAGGAAGAAACGGCAGCGCTTCCCTCTGATCCTCCAAAGGATGAGGAACAAAAAGAAACAGCACCGGAAAAAGAGGAAGAAACCGTCAGCGTGCAACACACCCACCGGAATGACACCACGACCTACTGGGTGGATTACAAGCTGAAGTACATTGGCAAGGTTTATTTCGTGTCAGATTCTTTTAACCTGGATCAGGAGGACTATGAAATCCTGGAAGAAGTTGTAGATATTCTGAAACTGAATCCCGATTGGCGGGTACTCATCGAGGGCCGGGCCAACAACATTCCATCCGATGATTACATCCGGAAACTCGCTGCCAGTCGCTCCCAATCGGTGGTGGATTACCTCATCGGCAGGGGCATTTCCGAAGACCGCATCAACGTCAAAACTTTTGGAAAGAAAAACTGGCGGGTGCGTGATTACAGTCTTTATTCCCGAAGAAAGGATCAACGGGTGGACATCAAAATACTGGCCCGGAAGGAATGAGTTCAAATCTTGACGGACCTGTTTTAAAATCTACCAGCAGCTTGAAAATTCCGTGATCTGCTTTTTCACCCCACCCAATTACCAACCTTCATAATCCTCCATCCCCGATGAATATCGGGGTCATAATCCTTAATCCTTCATAATCCTTCATAATCCTTCAACATTGATGAGTTCCGCAAGTCTCTCCATTTCAATGCTGACCCTGGGCTTCCTCGCCTACCACTATGTCATTTCTTCGAAAAAACTGAGGACTGCCTTTGCCAGGTGTATGGGGCAGGATCAGGGCATCGCAGGTTGGATTTACTTCCAACGTTTCTGGGGATTTCTGCTTTACGGGGTCGTTCCGTTGCTCGTTTTCAGGGCCCGTGGGTATTCCATCTCTGATTTAGGAGTAAGATTCCAGTCTGGCCATGAGACCATGCTTTGGACGACCGTCCTGGGTGCTGCCGTTGTTGTGATGAACTATTTCGTGGGCCGCACTGCCTCCAATTTGGCCATGTACCCACAAATCAGAATGAAAAGCTGGCCCGGTAGGGTTGTGGTTGCCAGTGCATTTACCTGGGTATTCTACCTGCTGGCCTATGAGTTCATGTTTCGCGGTTGGTTGTTGTTTACCTGCCTGGAAGTTATGGGGCCGGAGTTGGCCATTGTGGTCAATGTCAGCCTCTACGCCCTGGTGCATTTGCCGAAGGGGTTCAACGAGGCCGTGGGGGCCATCCCGCTGGGCGTCCTGCTCTGCTGGCTTACCCTTCAAACCGGCACCTTTTGGATCGCCTTCCTGGTACACAGCATCATGGCCCTGTCAAATGAGTGGTTTTCAATGTATTACACCCGTAAGCAGGGAGTGTAGTCATTCCAATTCAGTGAGCTTTTCTTTAAGCCATTTGCTGTTTGCCACTGTTCCGGTCGGCATTTCATCCAGTTCCTTTCTGAGCTTCTCCACTGCGGCTTTGTCGCCGGGAATGATGCGTGCAAGTTTCTTTGTGAAACGAATGAGGTTCATGTAGGGTGTTCTTCTTGCTGCCGGGATGTTTTTATGCCGGTTGAGGTAGGTCCTGAAACTGTCTAACAAGGAAAAAAGAGGCTCAATTTCATCTATCTCATAATAGGTTGAAAGGAGCATGGTTTTCGAGTTGAGGTTATATGTAAAGTCTTCGTATTCAACCTCTCTGAGCAGTTCAATCACCCTGTCCCACTTCTTTTGAGAAAAGTAGAGCTGGGCCGAGTTGAAAGATACCGCATTGTCCCGCATGGATTCCGGCAGGTATTTACTGTATTCCCTGATGAAGTTTTCGGTCCAGGTGTATTTGCCAACTCTAAGTGCTGCAACTACGATGTTCCGGAAATGCCAGGGAGATAACTCGTTGTTGTTGAATAGCATTCCGTTCTTCAAAAGGATTACTGACAGGTTGAAATACTCCTCGAGGAATTCAGAAGAACCCTTGTTGATATTTAGAACACAATAGTTCATTGCGGCTTGGTAGATAAATTCTGCTTCTGATCTGGGGAATTTATCTATCTCATTGGATATCAGGTTTTTGAGATAATAATAATGCTCTGTTAGGTCAGGTTCTCTTTGCGTTTGAAGTATGGTGTAATAGACAGCAATTGTCGGAATTGATAGTAGGTTGTGCTTCCGGACTGTTTTGAGTATATCCTCCAGCAACAGAATATTGTAGTTGTGAGATATAAATCTTTGTTGGGTGTAAATGATTGCTGAATACCTCAGTTTCTCTGCGATAAAGAACCAATCGAGGTTGTTCAACATCTCCTCCACATTGTACTTGGCGGTACGGTCCTTTTCCACTTCGAAGAGTTCAAAGTAAGCTTTCTCTATCTTGTACTGCTGGTGGTAATACCGGTAGGACCTGAATGGAGACGCATCCGCCAATTTACGGGCAGAGCGAACCGCCGAGTTGTACAGAGTAGAAATTTTTCTATGTTTCAGTGCATCCATCAGCAGGATCTTACGTTGAACGGGGTCCTGTTCCAGGCTTTGTTGCACCAGGTAGTTTTCGATCAGTTTGAGAAGGTCCGAACAGTTTTTTCTAAAAAGGACATCGTCAAAAGGCTGATTGGGATACACTTTCTGCCAGAGCACGGTCTTGAGTAGTTTCTTGTGCCCGTTGGAGTTGAAATGGGCGCAGAATAGCTCGAACAATTTGACCAGGGCTTCGTTTTTGTTGAAGTAGGGGGATTTGAGGAATTTACGTATCCTGTTTTGTTCGTATTTGTCAAAGGTCTTAAGTGTGGAATACAATTTGCTGTTTTCCATTCCGATAGCGGCCTTCTTGATCGATTTTTGGTTGGACACAGGTTTAACCGTTTAATTTTCAAAAGTAGATAAAAATAAAAATTTCACAATTGTTCTGTGAGATTTTTAGCTTAACCGGCGAATTTTCAAGGGGTTAAAGTTGCTGAAAATGTTTTGTACTTTTGCAAGGATTTTCACAACCGAAGATTTTTGTACTTGACCCTTTTGCTAATTCCAGGGAGTATTGTACCTTGAATCCGGTTTGTAAAAAACAAGGAGGCAAACACAGCCCAGCACTTTTGAGATAAGGCCCCTTGTAATGCAATGAAAATCCACGAATCCATGAATGTATCGTTACCCTTAAAGCGATTGCCATTTGTACTGCTGTTGGGCGCCCTGTTCGCAGCAGTAGGGAGCCATGGGCAGGTTCCCGGCCTTGACTTCATCGAAGTCAAGATGTTGACCAATACCGTCTATCAAGATTCATTCCCGCATTATAATGTTGCCATTCTTCCTGAGATTAAAACCTTTCCTGCACATGGTGACGCAGAATTCAATCCTTATACTTACACCCCAAAATTTGGAATCAAGGCACCTGGTGGTCAACAACCAGGGATCAATCACATTTTTTACGAGCCAGACGCAGGGTTCATAGGGAAGGACACCGTAGAAGTTTATTACTACAGAGATTTAGGCAATGGAAACAGTATTGGCGCTTACAGGATTTATTACATAACAGTCGTTCCTTCTTATCTTATTGCAGTCAATGACTATGCCTCAACACTTTCAGGCCAAAGTGTTGAAATTGACGTGTTGAGCAATGATTACGGAAACGGAACCAATTTGACGGTTTCAGAAGTTCCGAATATCAACAGCGGCACGGCCGTGCTTGGTACCGGTGATACCAGTATTGTCTTTACTCCCGCTCCGGGCTTTACCGGGGTAGCGCACCTGAACTATACCATTTGCGATGCCCAGGGCTCTTGTGATGTTGCCACGGTAAGTGTCTGTGTAACAGACAACAATCCACCTGCTTACGACTCGATCTTTGTAGTTGCCGAGAAGAATGCCTCTGAAGTAGTCTTATTGGCCATAGATTCCAATTACACACTGACCCTTGCTCCTTCTCACGGTACACTGGATACCCTCGAAACCCTGGTTTATACCCCGGATACAGGTTTTGTAGGTTACGACAAGGTGATCTTTACAGATGCCACCAACAGCCGTGTCCGTGTCTGCGAAATCAGGGTACTCGACGTTCCTTCTGACAATTATTTCCTGGTAGATGATATCGTATATACCCCCGTTGATGGCATCGTCGAAGAAATCCATTTGCTCGACAATGACAAAGGAGGAAGCTATCTGATGAATGTCAGCGCCATTGGCTATCCCAATACAGCAGCCGGTGGACATTTGAATTATTTGCCAAGCGTAGGCAAAGGCGTTTATGAATACGAGCCGCCTAGTGGTTTCGTCGGCGTGGATTCCTTTACCTACAGGGCAACACCTCCGAACAGCGGGTATTTCGAATATGCCACCTGTTACATCGTTGTCTCGGATTTGGATCCTGAGCTGCCTGTGTTCCATATGTCCACTCCCCAAAATACCCCTTTGGTGTTGGGAGATCATTTGCCTTTTGCCAATTACGAGTTCACGGAATTGAATGGGGCCGACCTCGGAAGCCTGGACTTTTACCCTGGCTACCAGACGGTGACCAGTCCGTACGGTCAAACTTTCTCCGGGATCAATATGCTCGTTTACACACCTGATGAAGGTGTGACAGGTTCCGATGAATTTGAATTCAAATACTGCCCCAATGGTCAAACCAACAATTGTCCACTTGTCAAAGTAGAACTTGAAATTGAAGAAATTGCCACTCCTCAAAGCGATACCTTGTGTGCCGGTAGCGATTGCGTCTGGTCAGGGGATGCCAACCTGGATGGTACCGTTGATGTCAGAGACATGCTGCCGATCGGATGGGCCATGGGAGAAACCGGAGCGGCAAGGTCCAACGGAAGTACTTCCTGGTATGGTCAGTACGCCAACAACTGGAACAACCTTGAACTGGACCTGGGCTACGACCTGAAATTTGCCGATGCAGACGGTAATGGCATCGTGACTTCGGCCGATACCGCTGCCATCAAGCAGTTTTACGGCAAATACCACAACCTGACTCCCGAAGACGCTCCAGCTGTTTCTTCACTTCCCTTCTACATCGAAGAACCTGATTTCTCCGATGTGGAACCGGGTGATATTCTCTATGCTCCCATTTACCTCGGCAACGATAGCATTCCGGCTTTTGATGCCTATGGCCTTACATTCCAGTTGGAGTTCGACCCCACCTTCTTCGAAGATGTGAATGTCTATTTTGATGAAGCATCCTGGATGTCTTACAACTCACCGGTCATGTCCATGACCCACAAACCCATCCTGGGTAAGGTGGATGCCGGATTGACCAGGACGAGTGGGTTGGCTGCCACAGGTTATGGCAAAATAGGAGTAGTTGAGTTTATCGTGATTGATGATATAATTGGAAACAGGCTTCACGATCTGGTCTCTACTGTCTCCATCAAGCCCAATGGCCTGATGAACAGTGCCGGCCAGGTGGTCACCCTGCAAAACAGCACCCTGGAGTTCACCATGCACTTCAACCAGGGGCTGCAGGAGGAGACCCTGGAAAACACTTCGTCTGATCTGGTCTTGTTCCCGAACCCTGCGAGGGATTACCTCAAGATGCACCTCAACGGAAACCAGGCAGCATTGAATTCCATAGCTGTTTACGACGCACTTGGAAAACTGATGTACACAGCTGATGGCCTTGATAGCAAGACTTACCAACTTTCTCTTCATGACTTTGTCCAGGGTGTTTACTATGTGAAAGCACTGAACAGTGAAGGCAACCTGATTTCTGGTAAGTTCCAGGTATTGCGCTGAAGAATTCGGATCTAATCCCATCCTTTATATAGGACGATACTTTTTCGTGGAATTTTATTTTGCTAGTGAGTCGCACCAATTGTGCGACTTTTTTTTTGCAAAAAATCAAGTTTTTAAAAGTTTTTCTTCACAATTACTGACTTTCTGAAGTCGTTATTTTCATGTAAGTGATTGATGATCAATTAGTATAAATTGCAAAATGAACTCAATTTATTCAAATTCGTTTCTCACAATGGCTCATTTTTGTACTTGTACAGGGTATGGTTTAGTTGCACATTTGTACTGTGAAAGGAAGGAAACGCCGGAAGCGGCAAGATTTGAACAGAGGAATTGATCCTTTCACCACAGGATTTGACATACAAGACAATGTTCATGGGATTATAATTTGTTAATAGTGGGTCGTCCCCTCGCTCGAGGGGCGACTTACCTTTTAACCTGAAAATCCCTTCAGCATAAGGCATAAAAAAAGCTGACAGGAATCCTGCCAGCTGGCTCGCTAAGGAGCATGTTCATGGGACTATAATTTGTCAGATGTGCTAACTAAGAAGCACCCGGCAAAGATAACCTTCTGACAGGTTCTTTGCAAAGAACTGACCGAATGTTTTGAAAAAAAATTTATTTGTTTTGGATATGTTCATGGGATTATTTCAAGTCGTGCGCAAGCACGACTTTTTTTTTGCCCATACCTTACCTGAATCCGGGTATTGGCTCATCTTGCCAGGCAAAAACATCAATTCATGGAAGCGATAGTATTGAAAGAAAAAGGCCAACTGCCTGCCCTCATCGAGCATCCAGATCCCCGGCCTTCAGGGCCAGCTGACGCCATTGTGGAGGTTCTTGCTTGCTCTTTGAATCACAGAGATTTATGGATACTGAAAGGGAAATACCCGGGAGTCCAGCCGCCGGTGGTTCTCGGTTCCGACCTGGTAGGAAGGTGGAACGGCAAGCGGGTGGTGGTACAGCCTGGATTGAACTGGGGCTCCAACCCCGAGGTACAGGGCAAAGACTACCACATTTTGGGAGTACCCGGAGACGGGGCCTTTGCTGACAAAGTTTTAGTTCCTTCGGAAAATGTTTTTGAAGCCCCTGTGCATTTGACCAATGAGCAGGCGGCCGCCCTTCCACTTGCCGGAATTACGGCTTACAGGGTTTTATTCACCAAATGCGGGATAAAGCCAGGTGAGAAGATACTGGTAACAGGGGCCGGTGGAGGCGTGGCTCTGACCTGCATTCAGTTTGCCCTGGCAGCCGGCCTCGAGGTGTGGGTCACTTCCGGAAGCGATGAAAAAATCGAAAGGGCAATTGACCTGGGTGCAGCTGGCGGAGTGAACTACCGGCATGCTGAATGGGATAGGAAACTCAATACCCTGGCTGGCAAGTTCAATGTGATCATTGACAGTGCCGGAGGTGATGGATTTCAACGGTTGATGAAACTGGCGGCACCTGCTGCAAGGATTGGGATCTACGGCGGCGGGCAAGGAACGATAAGGGGTATCAGTCCGCAGATGTTGTTCTGGAAACAACTGAAAATCTTTGGCTCCACCATGGGAACCAATGGGGAGTTCGGGAAAATGCTTGAGTTTGTTGCAACTCATGGAATCCTGCCGGTGGTTGATTCTGTTTGGAAAAAAACACAGTTTCAGAAGGCCTTTGACCGGATGGAGCAGGGCAGACAATTTGGGAAGATCGTTTTACAGTGGGCATAAAAAAATGTAACTCCTAAACTTAGTCAGGAGTTACAGTTTTCAAAAACGCTCCGAGAAGGCGTTAGCGGCGTGCCGAAAGAGAGGATCGAATCGGCGGAAAGGATATAGTCGCCACTAACAGGTGCAAATTTAATCTTTGTCAACTAATTATACAATTGTTTGAGTCAAAAAAATCCCGGAGAGTTTTCGCTCACCGGGATTAACAAGTCTTTTACTGATTGAGGGTCTTTAACGGCTGGAATCAGTTCCGGCAGAGACTCCGAGGTCAGCAAACATCTGCTTTGCATTTGCTATGGCAGCATTAATCTCTGAGAATCTGGATTGCCAGGTCTCCAGGTTGGCGGCCCCGGTGTTGGCAAGGCTGGTCAGTTCACTGATTTGCTCTTCAACGTTGCCTTCCAGTTTGCCGGAGGCGAGTCCGTCTTTGAGTGCTTTCATGGTTTCGCCTTTTTCAGTCCATTGGCTGATGAAGTCATCCAGTTCGGTAAAAAGAGCGGAAAGGTTGCTGGTGTTGTTGTTTACGGCAGCCGATAACTCGTTGTATTTGGCTTTCATTTCTTCTGACCAACCGGCCATTGCTTCTTCAGAAACCTGCATGGTGTTGACATCGCTCAGCCAGCTGGCCTGTGCGTTGGATACGGTACCGGCAAAGTCGGTGAGGGCAGAAGTGGTGCTGTCCCATTTGGAAGCCAGTTCGTTGATCTGATCGGCGTATTTGCCCGCATTGGAGCAAGCGGCAAAAACAACAAGAACACTGAGAATGGTGAGTACCTGTTTCATTGTCTTTAGAATTGGTTTGGTTAATAGATGGATCAAATGTAGATCAATTGTTGGATACAGTTGCCAAACGCATAAAGGGAAATTATTGTTCATAAATCCTCCTCGTGTTGGGTTGGGGCCTGGGGTCTGGGAAATCTTCTCTTGTAGTAGTTTCTTCAAAGATATCCTCGTAATGAAGGTGGTTGGTGTCCATCAACCGATCCCAGATGTTGAAATACAATCCGTAGTTCTTGTTGGCATACTTGTGATGGAGGTTGTGGTGCGTGGAAGTATTGACCCAACGAAGCAGTGGGTGGCGCACAAACCATGCAGGCATTAGTTCATATCCCAAATGCCCGATAATGTTCACCACCAAAGCTATGGTTGAAAACAGAATGATCGCAATGGGATGCAGTGGCACCAGCATGACAATTGCCGGAAGGAAAGCGATTTCAAGAACAGCCTCTAAAGGGTGAAACGACAATGCGGCCCAGGGAGTGGGGTTGTGAGAACGGTGGTGTACCAAATGAATGAGCCGGTATAACTTCCGATGGTGCATGAGCCGGTGTATCCAGTAAAACCAGGTGTCGTGGATGAAGATTAGCAGGATGACTGAGAGTGCGAACCAAACTGCACCAAACTGCGATGTATCAGTATAGATGCGTGTGATTCCAATCTTGTACATTCCAAAGATGCCTGCCCCAACCAGCCCAAAAATGAAGGAAGTGTAAAGTGAATGCTTGATTTCAAATGATATTTCCTTCGCCTTCGGGAATGCATGTTGGATTTTTCTGTTGAGGAAGCTTCTTCTTTTGAGGATGTAGAAAAAAAGAAAAAGCAAGCCCGATGCAAGGAAATACCGGCTGAACACAACCAGGGAAGAAACCAACCAGGTGACCAGCCAGGTGGGAATGTGATGGAGTGTGAACATAATTTTTGTTTTCTGTGGTGACGAAGAATGGTATTGAGCTGCCCCGGTAAAAAAAAGACAAGGGTGCTCTTTAGCACCCAGGTCCTTTTTCGGGGGATTGGTCCAAGGGGTATGTGTGAATCAAAGGAGCATGTTGCCTAAAGGTAAATCGTAAAGGAATTGCCGTTGATCTCCACCGTTGCAGTACCATCACCGTTGATGGTTACAGTGGCATTGAAAACCGCTGTATTGCCGGTTGAAGAGGTGGCTTCAATTACCATGGTTGCGGTACCTCCAGTGGCTGTCAGGGTATCTTTATCCACCTCTATGTCTTCGAGGTTCACACTGGCAACAACCGCATAAGACCTCTTCAGCCCCACTTTAGACTGCAGGGTGCCTGCGCCGTCATAAGTACCATTGAAAACGTAGGAATCCTGGTTGGGTAGCAGGCCGTCGAGCGTCGCAATGGTGTTGTTGGTCAGGGTGCTGGTCATCAGCGTTGATTCGGCATTGCCGGCTCCGGCAGCATAACCACTAAGTGATTCAGGTACGTTGAGGTTGTTGCAATTGACAGTTATTGCCCAGGTACTTTCAAAGGCAACACTAAGATTCTGATACTGGTAGCTGAAAGCAAGGGTGGTGTCAAAAGTTTCGCCGCAGAAATCAGACGATTGTGAGGGGTCCTGTGGAGCGTAGGCAGGTGCGGTTTCGGCGTAGGATTCTGTTTCCTCTATTGCCGCAACGGCAACTATTTCGGCTACTGCTTCGGCTTCCTGCTGGCTCATGTTCTGGGTTTCCGGCTGGGTAGATTCGGTTTCTTTTTTGCAAGATGAGAGGAGCAATGGGGTACACAGGGTCAAAAGGGTGAAGGCTTTGATGATTGCTTTCATTAGAACAATGTTTTGAAGTGAAAGAATTTTGTTGTCGAGGCAAATGTGCGGCGACTTCATCCACGTCGGCAAATCTGTTCAACAAGCTGCCGGTGGTATTCAACCCGAGGTCTGAAATACCGGATATGTGTACCTGAGTGCTTTGTTTTGCAGTTCATTGAAGCCAGGGTATCATTCATGGAACCGGAGTGGCCGATGATTTAATAAACTGGGTGATCTCCCCTCCGGGGACTACATTGGAGCATAATTGAAACACTGGATTATGCTATCTAAAAAAGCTATTGTAGTCGGCCTTCATCTGGCCTTTTGGTTGATTATCGCATTGATCAATCTGATCGTATTCACCTGGTTTATACAGGCACACATTATTTACTGGCGGGTATTGGTGAATCTGTTTTTTCTTGCTTTGCTGTTCTATGTCAATGCCTTCCTCCTGGTCAATAAACTTCTGGAAAAAGGACGTTATGTGTTCTTTGTCGTCAGTGCACTTGCCCTGGTAATACTGTTCGTTCCCATCCGGGTGAAGATCAATATGCTGTTTCCGGATATACCTGTTATCAAACGTCCTGGCTTGTTGGTTGAGCGAAGTTTTACAGTTGCAGCCTTGCTCACTAACTTGTCCATCGTTTTGTTCAGCACCCTGTATCAGGTATTGGTGAACCGCTACCAGCATGAGCACAGGGTGTTGTCAATCATCAACAAACAGAATGAGGCCCAGCTACAGTTTTTGAAAGCCCAGATCAATCCTCATTTTCTTTTCAATACACTCAACAACATTTACTCCCTGGCTGTGGTCAAATCAGACCAGACAGCTCCTATGGTCCTGAAGCTGTCCAAATTGTTGCGCTATGTTGTTTATGACGGGAAGGATTCTCTGGTCAGACTGGATAAGGAAATTCACTTTATCAATGAATTTATCGAGCTTTTTAGAATGCGGTCAGAACACCAGGTGAATATCAATTTCAGGGTAGAGGGTGCCCTGGAAGACCTGCTCATCGAGCCGATGGTTTTGATTCCCATTGTCGAAAATTGCTTCAAGCACTGTGACTTTGATACCAATCCCGATGCCTTTACCGATATTGAACTGAAAATTGACGCTAACAATCGCCTGTTGTTCAGGACCGTAAACTCCAAGGATGAAAACGACGGACAGAAAGACCGCACAGGAGGGGTGGGGTTGAGCAATATCGTCAAAAGGCTGGACCTGAAATACCCCGGCCAATACCTCCTTTCCGTAGAAGACAACGGCAAAACATTTGAAGTTTTCTTCTCAATGAAACTCAAAGAGTCTTTGAAAAAATCAAAGATCCATGAATACGATCAAAACCTTACTGGTGGATGATGAGTTCCTGGCACTCAACCTTCTCGAGCAATTCATCGGGAATATTCCGGATTTGTCCATTGTCGCAAAAGTCAAATCGCCCATGAAAGCGTTGGAAATCCTCAACAATGAAAGGGTGGATTTGCTCTTTCTCGACATCCAAATGCCAACGCTGAGTGGCAACAATCTTCTGAAAACATTGAAGTCTCCTCCGGTGACCATCTTCACCACTGCCTACTCCGATTATGCGGTGGAAGCGTTTGAACTCAATGCCGTTGATTACCTGCTCAAGCCGTTCTCTTTTGAACGCTTCGTTCAGGCAGTGAACAAAGCCCGTGAATACATTCAGAAAGGGGCACAACCAACGCCATTGACGAAGGAAAACGAAAAGCCCGGCAAGCGTCCCTTCTACACCACCCGAATAGACGGCAAGCTGGTGCGAATCTTTTTTGACGATATCATCTATGTGGAGGGATTGAAAGAGTATGTGCGGTTTATTTGCCATTCCGGAAAGTACATTGCCCTTGAAAGCCTCAAAAACCTCGAGGAATTGCTGCCGGCGGAAGAGTTCATGCGGGTGCACAAGTCGTTTATCGTGGCTTTGGACAAAGTGACCTGTTGCGAGGGCAACCGGTTGGAACTGGAAGGCTTCAAAATCCCTGTTAGCCGTGCAAAAAAGGATGAGGTCATCAAGCGGATTTTTAATTCCGGTGATTCTTCAATCTAATTAAAATGGTATGGCACCTTTCACTTCGGCGAACAAGTATGATTCATTCCTGGGAACCTAAAGCTTGCAATGAAAAGAAAGTTCTTAACTTTGCCGCCCTTAAAAAAAGGCCCTGTAGTACAATGGATAGTACGTAGGTCTCCGGAACCTAAGATCCAGGTTCGATCCCTGGCGGGGCTACAAAGTACAATCAGCCAGTAGAGGTACTGGCTGATTGTTTGGTTTTGGCCCTGATGAAGATCATAAGAAGCGGGTCTTCACGATTTCAAAAAGCTTTTCCTTTTTACTCCTTGAAATTGGTATTTTGTCCTCACCTTGCATTACCAAATACCCCCCATCTTCCCTGAGAATCTTTTTTACTTGTTTCAGATTGATAATGTGTGACTGGTGTGGTCTGAAGAACTGTTCATCAGGCAAAAGCAAGTCAAAATTCTTGAGCGTTTTGGCAATTGTGATTTTATCACCAGAAACAAGGTGGAAAGTGGTGTAATTGGCAAATGACTCGAGCCTGATGATGTCTTCGAGGGCGATGAAATGTAAGCCATCATTTGATGACAAGGCGATTTTGTCAAACCTTTTGCTTTCATTCGAGTACAGAAGATTTGTGAACCTATCATTCCTTACTTGTGTCGTTGTGGCACTAATTTTATGCACAGCCCTTAACAATTCATCTATATCGATGGGCTTCAGGATGTAATCTATTGCATTGAACTGGAATGCCTTGATGGCAAATTCATCGTAAGCTGTGCAGAATACGACATGAAATTTTGGCGACCGTATCTTTTTTAGCAAGTCAAAGCCAGTCCCATCTGGCATTTCAACATCCAAAAATACAACATCGGGAGATACTGTCTGAAGAAGGCGGTATCCGGATAAGACCCCATCAGCATTACCAATAATCTTAATCTGTGGGCAGTATTCCTCCAGCAAGGTTTCCAGTGTTTGTCGTGATTGTGCTTCGTCATCTACAATCACAGCAGAAAGTTTGATAGCAGGCATAACTCATTTACATTGGTGTAGCATAATGATAAAAGCTGTCAAGTACCTACGGATAATAAATAATCCACGCAGAATCCTTTTTGTTACCTGCTGTTTAATAAATCCCACCATTTCACAGCGCATTTCAAGCTTACCTTGACCACATCTCAAAGAATCAGTGCTGATACATGATGGACATCAAACAAGTATGGATAGCAGGTCAAAACCATCCGGCATTCATACTAAACATAATGCCGGTAATCATCTAATGGTGCAGTTTGAAATCCCGACCACACATAGAATGACCTTACGGCTGAATGATATATATGGACGGACGCTGCTTGTGAGGGATGTTGAGAAAGGAGAAGAGCAATTGGAACTTGATCTAAGTCAACTGTCCAGTGCGGTTTATTTGATCCAGCTCTCCGATATTCAAGGACACACCTGGCGCAAAAAGTTTGTGAAGGAGTAAACTCCTGCTAATACCCATAGGGCAAACGCATCAAAGTGTTAACAGAAAAAACGACATTATTAAGTCAAAAGCTTTCGGTGCGTTTGCCCTAATTAACCAATTATTACCCAAAATAACTATGATGAAATCAAAAAATAAGCAACTCTTCTTGCCAAATTCATCCTTTTTGTATTGATAATCTGGAGCGTGACGAGGTGCTCGTCAGGCATGAAAACGCCACCCGGAAAAATGATCAGGAGTTGGATGTAGCGGCTGATTTGGCAGATATACTCAAAACGAAGTGGTTTGGGCGGCGATCCCGTCCCGTCCCGAAATTCTTCGGGATTCGGGATTCGGGACCCAAATTCCCCATCCACACTGGACAGGAGTGATGAATTATTTTCAAACCACTTCGAATCGGGTATATATTGTCAAAATATTATTTAAAAAAACTGGTTATTAGCAATTTGTAAATTTGAAGAATTATAAAAGTTTGTCAAATTTCGGTTTATGAGACAGCCTCCGGGTAATGAGAGCCGGAGTGAAGTTCTGTCGCAGGTCGAATTTGCAACGCTGGATAACTATTTTTCTGAGCATCTGTAATTTTTGTTCGAACAATAGGGGGCAAACCGATGCATAAAAAAAAACCGAGACAATCATCCTTGTCCCGGTTTTTCTGGTTTTTCAGAAGGGGTAGCTCAATTTGTGGGGGTAGAGGCCTCTTCCAGGATTTGTTTTGCGAGGTCGAGGATTCGGGTGTCTTCAATCTGGACGATACCGCCATTGGGGCCGGGCTGGATTTGAATATCAACAATTTGTCCGTTGTCAAATTTTTTAGCTCCGAAGAAGTTTCTCACGGTTTGCTCTTCAATGCCAAGTTCACTGGCAATGCGAGCTACACTGCCAGTGGGAAGACTGTGTTTGATATCCCTGAGCTCATTGAAAGTAATGTACATAGCGGTAAGATTTTAAAGGTTTGGCAGGCGTTTGACTGTCGCTGTAGTCCGGGACCGGAGCGGTGCGATGTGCTTGAAGAAAGGAGTTGCCGGTCACACGTGTTAGTTCTGGCGATACCCAATCGCCTGCGAATGCAGTTGATATCAGCAAGTTAAGATCGTTGCGTTTATACTCAAAACGAAGTGGTTTGGGCGGCGATCCCGTCCCGAAGGCTTTCGGGATTCGGGACCCAAACTCCCCATCCACACTTGACGTGAGTGATGGATTATTCTCAAACCACTTTGAGTTGCGTTTAACAGAGGGAAAGGTAATTCTTTTTGCCAAAATCTGTCAACCCTCTTCATTTGATTTTTTTTAGCCTTCGGCCAAACATTTGGCAATGGTTGGCAGCAGGGGAGCTAACAGCCTGACTTTTAATCGTTCAGCGGTAGAGGGTGGTGTTTTCCAGGTATTCAAAAACCGCATCAGGAACGAGGTATTGGACGGATTTTCCTTCTTTGAGGCAACGACGGATGTAGGTAGCGCTGATGTCCAGCAGGGGGGCGTTGAAAGTTTTCACCGAAGGGTGCGATTCAAATTCGGTTTTTTTCAATTTCGGCCTTTTGTAGAGGTAGATCTGGTAATTGCGAAGCAGCAGCTCGTAGTTTTTCCATTTGTGGAGGGTGGCCAGGTTGTCGCCGCCCATGATGAGTACAAATTCTTTTCCCGAAGGGTATTTTTCTTCGAGATAGGTCAGGGTGTCAATGGTATAGGAGGGCCGGGGCAGGCTGAACTCGATGTTGGAAGCACGCAGGCGGGGGTTGTCGCCGATGGCCAGTTGTACCAGGTGCAGCCTGTCGTAGTCTTTGGCCAGGCTGGCTTTGGATTTGAGCGGATTCTGAGGGCTCACCACCAACCATACCTCATCAAGGTCGGTTTGAGTGGCCATGTAGTTGGCTATGATCATGTGGCCGACATGAACGGGGTTGAAGGAGCCAAAGAACAATCCTGTCTTTTTCATACGGTGTTGCTTGTTGCCCGAAGGGCGAAAAAAAGAAAAATTGACGTAACGGGCCCCTTGTACCCCATCAGTTCTGTACCCGTAAAGCGAAGTGCTTTGGGAAAATTCCTACCCAACTACTGGCCTGGATGGGGCTGGTTCGCAGACCTGCCCCGGGATCGCCGCCAAAACCAGGTATCAAGCTTGCAGGTGCGTGGGATTGATTTCTCTCTGGTCGGAATTGGACGACTAATTGGTGTTTTTTCCTACCTTGGCCGGCAATTTTCAGGAACACCCGGCAGCCCTGCCCAATTTGTCTCCAACAATCCAATAACCGGAGTGCATACATTAGTATAATGTGGGGGTAGTGCAAGGTGTCGTTCCACAAATCAAAAAAGCATCAACTATGAGCCAGATAAGAGCCGCCATCACTGGAGTGAATTGTTTTGTGCCGGAAGAGAAACTGACCAACGCCGACCTGGAAAAGATGGTGGATACCAACGATGAATGGATCAAAACCAGAACGGGCATTGAAGAAAGGCGCATTCTGAAAGACAAGGACAAAGCGGCTGCGTACATGGGGGCACAGGCGGTGAAAGGCCTTTTGGAAAAAACGGGCACTGACCCGGAAGAAATTGATGTGGTGATTTGTGCCACGGTGACGCCGGATATGATGTTTCCGGATACTGCCAATCTCATTGCCTATGAAAATGGTCTGAAAAACGCTTTCACTTTCGACCTGGGGGCTGCCTGCTCCGGTTTTTTGTTTGCATTCAACACGGCTGCCCGCTTCATTGAGTCGGGTGCGTATAAAAAAATCATCGTGGTGGGTTCAGACAAGATGTCTGCCATCACGGATTATACCAATCGTTCCACCTGCATATTGTTTGGCGATGCTGCCGGTGCGGTGTTGTTGGAACCCAACGACGAAGGCAACGGCATGGTTGACTCCATCTTGCGCAGCGACGGGGTAGGTGCCGAATTCCTGTACCAGGCAGCGGGCGGTTCGCTGCGCCCGGCCACACACGATACCGTGGATGCCAAACAGCATTTCATTTATCAAAACGGCCGCCCGGTTTTCAAAGCAGCCGTTAGCGGCATGGCCGGCATCGTCAAGGAGATCATTGCCAGGAATCGCCTGAGTTCCGATGACATCGCCTGGGTGGTGCCGCACCAGGCCAACCTGAGAATCATCGAGGCCGTGGCCCGCATGGCTGATTTTCCGATGGAAAGGGTGATGGTCAACATCAACAGGTACGGCAACACCACCGCGGCCACCTTGCCGCTTTGCCTGTGGGAATGGGAGCCAAAACTCAAAAAAGGCGACAACCTCATTCTGACCACCTTTGGCGGAGGGTACACCTGGGGGGCCATCTGGCTGAAGTGGGCTTATTGATGCTTTTCTTTTTTGCCTCGCTTCGCAAGCGCAGAACTGTGCCGGTGTTTACAACAGGCATTGAACAAATCCTGCCATTACCTATCTTTGCGCCGCTTTTTGAAAACCTTCAAACGACAATTACAATCAATTCAGAATGGCAACAACTTCCGATATCCGCAACGGCATGTGCCTTGAAATGAACGGGGACATCTGGTCAGTGGTTGAGTTTCAGCACGTTAAGCCGGGGAAAGGCGCCGCCTTCGTACGCACCAAACTCAAGTCCCTCACGAAAGGCAAAGTGGTGGACAACACTTTTCCCGCCGGTCATACCATTAAGGAAGTCAGGGTGGAGCGCCGTCAGTTTCAATACCTCTATAAAGACGACATGGGCTACCACTTTATGAACATGGAAGATTACGAGCAGGTGGCTTTGGATGAAAATCTGCTCGACCACCCCGAGTTCCTGAAAGAAGGTATGCAGGTGGACGTGTTGTTCCACGCCGCCAACAACACACCTCTCAATGCCGAGATGCCCGCTTCGGTGGAGGTTGAAGTTACCTACACAGAGCCCGGCCTGAAAGGGGATACCGCCACCAACACCCTTAAACCAGCCACCGTTGACACCGGTGCAGAAGTAAGAGTCCCGCTCTTTATCAACCAGGGCGATAAGATCAAAGTGGATACCCGCACCGGAGAATACCTCGGCAGGGTTTGAGCCTTCCCTTGCAGTTTCTTTATGGAGTGCTTTTCTATCCCGGATTGCTCAGGGCCGGGAATTCAAATTCACTATCTTGACGGCCTAAAACCATATCATTATGACCTTTAAGGAAATTCAGGAACTCATCAAGTTGGTTAACAAAACCAACCTTTCGGAATTTAAGCTGGAACAGGGTGACTTTAAACTTTCAATGCGGACAGCGGCTTATACCGAAGCCAAAACACAGAAACTGCAGGCCATTCCATCCGTTGTGCCGATGACAGCACCTGCCGCGGCTCCTGCTCCCGCAACTTCCCCTGCACCTGCGGCGCAACCTGCAGAGGAAAAACCGGCTGCCAAAGCTGAAGCAGAACCTGCCGAAGACAAATACGTTCCCATCAAATCGCCAATGGTGGGGACTTTCTACAGGGCCTCCTCACCTGACAAACCACCGTATGTGGAAATAGGTACGCATGTGAAAAAAGGCGATGTGGTCTGCATCATCGAGGCCATGAAGCTCTTCAATGAAATCGAGTCGGAGGTCAGTGGTACCATCGTTAAAGTGATGGTTGACAACGAAACACCGGTGGAATACGACCAGGTACTGTTCCTGGTTGATCCTGACTGATTGGTCCTGCCAATTCTTTCTCAATTCCATCTCCGGTCATATCAACTCAGACAAGTATGTTCAACAAAATACTCATTGCCAACCGTGGTGAAATAGCCCTTCGCATAATCAGGACCTGCCGGGAAATGGGCATCAAAACCGTAGCGGTGTTTTCCACTGCCGATGCTGACAGCTTGCATGTGAGGTTTGCCGATGAGGCGGTTTGCATCGGTCCTGCATCTTCAACCGAATCTTACCTGAATGTTTCCCGCCTGATGGCCGCGGCAGAAATAACCAACGCCGACGCCATCCACCCGGGATATGGTTTTCTGGCTGAAAACGCCGACTTCGCTGAAATCTGTTCTGAATACGGCATCAAGTTCATCGGCCCCACCCCTGAACAGATCCGCACCATGGGCGACAAGATCACTGCCAAGCAAACCATGGTGGCCGCCGGAGTGCCCTGCGTACCTGGTTCCGGCGGTTTGCTAACCGACCTGGAAGAGGCCAAAAAGCTGGCTGAAGAAATCGGGTACCCAGTTATCATCAAAGCCACCGCAGGTGGTGGCGGTAAAGGCATGCGGGTAATCTGGGAAGAATCCGAATTTGAGTCCAATTGGGACATGGCCCGCAAAGAATCAAAGGCGGCCTTCGGCAACGACGGACTCTACATGGAAAAATTCATCGAAGAACCCCGCCACATCGAGTTCCAGATAGCCGGCGACCAGTACGGCAAAGTTTGCCACCTGAGCGAACGGGAATGCTCCATCCAGCGCCGCCACCAGAAACTGGTCGAGGAGAGTCCCTCCCCTTTCATGACGCCGGAGCTGCGCGAAAAAATGGGGCAGGCCTCCATTGCCGCAGGCGAAGCCATCAATTACGAAGGCGTGGGCACCGTGGAATACCTGGTGGACAAACACCGCAATTTCTATTTCATGGAAATGAACACCCGTATCCAGGTGGAACATCCGGTTACGGAAGAGGTCATTGATCACGACCTCATCAAGGAACAGATCAAAATTGCAGCGGGCATCCCCATCTCCGGCAAAAACTACTACCCGCAAATGCACGCCATCGAATGCCGGATAAATGCCGAGGATGTGTTCCACAATTTCAGGCCTTCACCGGGTAAGATCACTTCCTTTCACACCGCCAAAGGCCACGGCGTAAGGGTGGACACCCACGTTTACGCCGGATATGTCATCCCGCCTTATTATGATTCCATGATCGCAAAACTCATCTGCCGGGCTCAAACCCGCGAAGAGTGCATCACCAAAATGGAACGTGCACTGGAGGAATTCATCGTGGAGGGCGTGCAAACTACCATCCCCTTCCATAAAAAACTCATGAAAGACCCCAACTTCAGAGCCGGTAGTTTCCACACCGGTTTCCTGGATAATTTTGACATGGGGGAAGAGTGAGTTTTTTGAGGAATCGATCCCGACTTTCGTCGGGAGAGGAATCGAGGAATCGAGGAATCGAAGAATCGAGGAATTGAGGAATTGAGGAATCGAAGAATTGACTCTGCTAGCCCCTCTCAGTTCCTCAGTTCCTCAATTCTTCACTTCATCTTGCTCGTTGACGCATGTAAGTTGCGGCCTCTGGCCGCTGGAAACAGGGGAAACATAGGAATCGAGGAATCGATTCCGACTTTCGTTGGGAGAGGAATCGAGGAATCGAAGAATTGAGAAATTGAAGAATCGACTCTGCTAGCCCCTCTCAGTTCCTCAGTTCCTCCCCCGATGGCTATCGGGGCTCAATTCCTCAAATCCTCAGTTCCTCAATTCCTCAGTTCCTCAATTCCTCAGTTCCTCAGTTCCTCAGTTCCTCCCTCAAACGGGATCTTATCCGTTTCTTTTTTGAAGAAATAAAGCACGATCAGAATGGCAGTGATTGGGATGAGCAGCAGGTAAAATGCGATTTGTTCCTCTCCTTTGAACACCCCGAACAGGTTGCCGGTGATGATGGAACCCGTGGTGCCACCGATGGCCGAAAATACCACGATGAGGCCAGACATGGGGGCGTGTTGGGTGACCGGTAGTTTGCTCAGAATGACAGAGTTGATGGCCGGATAAATGGGGGCCAGGCAGATGCCGATGAGCGGTACCACATAAGCTGCCAGGGGCGCATCGGTCCAGCCCGTCACCTCCCGGTTGCTGCCACCGCCGGCCATTTGCAGGCTGAGCAGCATGAGCACACCGGCAGCGATCAGGCAAAAAGCCAGCACTTTGAACCAGTGCATTTTCTTCAGAACAAAGCCCCCCGCAAAACGACCCACCGCAATGGAGGCAGCCAGGATGCTCGACATCTGAATGCTCAACGATGAGGGCAGCTTGAACACCCGCTGGTTGAACGATGGCAGCCAACTCATCATGCCCTGCTCGATCAGTACATACAGAAACACACTGCCGATGAAGATGAGTACCAATGGCCGGGCCAGCAGGCCCAGCATCTTGCCAAAGTCTTTCCCGAGGCCGGTTCCACCTTCCGTATGGACTTTTGACTCGTCGAGTTGGGTGCCCAGCAGCAGCACAAAGGCCAGAATGGACATTGCCGACAGCACGTAATATACCTGAAACCAGGAGGTACTGGTTTTGTCTGCGTCGTCAACAAATGCACTGAAAATGAAATACCCCGACAGCACCCCCACCATGAACACCGACTCCAGAAAATTCATGAACGAGGCGTGCTCCTTCTCGCTGTGCGTGATGATGCCTATCGTTGCAAAAACGGAAACTTTGATGAGGGCAAAGCTGACACCCACCGCAGCAAACAGCAGCTTCACCGCCCAAAACGCCGGTAACATCGGCATCATCAGCGTCATGGCCGAAACGATGCCCAACGCAATGAGCATGCAGCGCTTGTAGCCGATCCTGACCACATAAGAGGCGATGAGAAAAGAAGCAATGGCAATGCTCAGGTCTTTGAAGGCTTCCAGCGTGCTGGCTGCTCCTTCGCTGATGCCGAAGTTGTTTTGCACCTGCAGAATGACGGTGCCCACACTGTTGAGCAGTATTGCGAAGACGAAGTAATTGAGGAACAGTGAGAGTTTGATGCGCCAGTTTTCCATGTTTTTCGTTTTGATGATCACACTGGCCTGTAGTGCCCCTGCCTGTCCGGTCATTCGGGTTTGAAGTTGATTTCTTTGACCCTGCCCCAGGGTTTCAGAAGAACCGCATGGGGCATTTCCACGAAGGGCATTCTGGCCACGAACTCGGGAAGGTACTCAAAATATACCGAGAGAATTGTGTGGTTCTCTGCAGAGAGCTTGCAATCATTGAGTTTTGCTTCGCAAAGCTCTTCAAACCAGAGCGGGGCAATGAATACGGGATTGAAACCACGGTAATAGTGCACGGGTTTCACCACGCTTTTCGACAGCCCGCAACCCCTGCACTTGTCGCACTTGCAGTTCCAGAAAATCAACAGGGTATTGTTGGGTATGTACTTTTCGCCTCCATATTCATGCACAGCTTCTCCGGTGGCTACATCCTGCAATGGAATATCCACCAAAAAAGTGTATGATTTTCGGTTTGACCACACCTTGTTGATGAGAAGGGTGGCAGAAGAATCATTGAGTACTTCCTTCAGCTTTTCGGTGTTCAGTTCTCGTTCCGGTTTTGCGCAGCGAAGGTTGTTTTGCAGTAGCAGCATGACCACGTTTTCCAGCGCCGTGTCGCTCAACATCTCGATGGCCAGGTCAAGTTGCTCCTCCATGGGGTAGAGGTTGTTTTCGGCAAATGCCCGCTGCAGGGCTTCGTGTTTCAGCTTCAACACCACGAAATGCTGGTAAGCCGGGTTGAAAGCAGCCCGTTGGTTGTTCACCTCGGTGTTCGACAGCCATTCCTGCCATTCTTCGGGCAAAGGTGCATAGGGGTTCGTCTGCAACTGGTAGGCATACAGCCACGCAGCCGGGTAGTAGGTGGCCTCCGTCCGCATCCAGTTGGTCAGCAGGGGGCTCAGGGTGTCTCGCTCCTGTTTTCTTCGCAAATAATCGAGCAAGCCACCTTGCAGAATGCGGGTCATCTTGAAAAACTCGTCCGGACCACCCGTTTTCCAGGCATTGCGAAGCGACTCCAACAATTTCTTCTTCAACCGCTCAAAGCTGATAAGTGCAGTGTTGTTCGATCCTTTTCTTTCGTAAATATTGAATACCGGTTGGCCTTTCACATCGGTGGTGATGGAGATGACGGTGCGTTGGCCGCGCTCCAGATACACGGGAATTTCCTGGTTCCCGGCTCCCAGAATGGCCATTACCGGCTGTTCGGGAGCGTCCACATACACCGGAGAGGTCAACGGACTCATGGTCAGCTTGAACAGGTGGGGTTTCTGCCCAAACTGCTTCCTTGGCACCGTCAGGGTAGGGCTCAGGTAGGTGTTGGCCGGGTAGTGGATCACCAGATCACTCTCAAGCCTGGGCGCATCCACTCGTTCGGCCTTCAACGGTTCAGGGGGAGGATAGCTGTTGCAACTCCAGGGGAACGGTCCTTTGGCAATCTCCACCCTTTCCATTTTTCCTTCCTTCGGCAAATCCGGCGACTTCCTGCCATCCACCCGGATGTCGTTTACGACGAAATCGGAAAAGGTGCGAACCGTTTGCACGTTTTTCAGCTCCAGGGCATCGGTGGTGATGGCCGCAAACTGCAAGTGCCACCTATCCTGCCACAGGGTGTAACCCAGGTCATAACTGCGGCTCAGCATCACCTTGGCCGGAAAGGGTGAAGATTGGTTGAACGCATCCACGGTATAGGAACTGTTCACGTAATGCGCCCGGATGATGGCATGGCTGAACAGGTCAATGTACAAGGTGCCGTGAAACCAGGCGTTGTTGGCTCCTTCCACCGGTGAAAACCGAACCACCGCAACAGGCTCTGCGAGAAAGTTCACCGTTTTTTGCCATTCAAAATGGTACTGTTCCAGATCGTGGCCGCCCATGAAATAGACCGGATTGCGGATCACATCCAGGTCCGTACAGAGGTATTTCCCCACGGGCAGGCCAGGCGTTCCTTTGACAGACCCCTGCACCAGGGCGATCAGGCTGTCGTTCCTGGATTCATAACCCCTCAGCAAAGCTGTTTCTCCCGTCTTAATAGTATTCTGCGTTTTACTTCCTTCGGTCAAATTCAGAAGCATCAGCTTTTGCGAAGGAGGAAGCTTTTTCAGCTTCGGAAACGCTGCCGTCACTTCAGCCTCCTGCCGAATCATCAACTCACCTGATTCGGGCAGCCAATGCAATTCCCTGAAAAAACCGTTTAGTGTCAGGGCATCGGTCTGGTAGCTGTCGAGCGCATTTTCGAATACCATTCGCATCAGTTCATTGACCGGCATCTTTTCAAAATCGTCCGGCTCAAATTCCGGCGCCTCTTTCAGTGAAAGTACCTGTCTTCGGCCTTCCGGCCAATTGGCCAGATCGAGCGTCATTGCTTCGAAACCGGGTACTGCAACCTGTAATTTTTTCCCCTTCAGTTCGCTGGCGCAAAGCCTGAACTCACCGTTCCGGTTTGCTACAGTAATGGGATATCCTTCTTCCGTAATAAAACCGGCAAAGGCGATGGGCTCACCGGTGCTTTCACGCACCACCAGCCCCCTGAATTCCTGGGCCGAGGCAAAAAGACTGAGCAATAAAATACATGCTGAAAATGTGGAGCGCAACATTGTTTTACGATTGGTTGGGACTTGTGGTTCTCGGAGGTGCAAGATAAGGCAGACACCTGATATTCAAAAGCAAGACACCCATGCCAAAAAAAAAAGGAGTGACCATTGGGCCGCTCCTGTCTATCCAGTTTGTCCAGTGAAAGTCAAAAGACCTGCATTGTGAGGGCGCCTTACCTGCTCACCGCCAGGCGCCTGACCAGGCGCTGGCTGTCGGTGGTGAGCGTCACCAGGTACACACCGCTGCTCATGCCCCTGGCGGCGAGGTCCAGGTCAAGCACCTGCCGGCCGGGCTGCAACTCCCGGACCATGACCGTACGGCCGAGCTGATCGGTAATGGTCAGGGTGCCGGGCTGCTCGCCGAGGCCTTCCAACAGGATGGTGACGGTGCTGGTAGCCGGGTTGGGGAAGGTTAATATGTTGGGTTGAGAGCGAACCGGGATATTTTTGGTTGCAGTTGGAGTAATAGAAAATGTACGGACTAAACCAATATTTTCTTCATTTTCATCGTATCCAGGTGCTCCAATTGCGATAGATGTTATATTTTCTGTTATTCCTACGGACCAGCCAAACAAGTCACCTTTGTTTGTACCTGCGATAGAATTTTCGAGCTTTGACCAATTGTTATTTTGGAGCTTGTAGATTTCGACACTACCATTGTCAACAGTATCGGTACTCTTGCGCGGGTTTCCCAAAACAATAGTTGATCCGTCAGCAGAAAGCTCTAAGGCTAGACCGATTTGTTCGTCCTTGTGTTCGCCAAAAATAGGACTTCCAACTTTAATCCATTTTCCATTTGAGAACGAATACACAATTACGGCACCTTCATTCCCATTATTGACATCGAATTTTGGTATTCCAACCGCAAGTATTGATCCATTGGCTGATAGACTTACGGACCATCCAAGGTAATCTGACTTAAAATTTCCTTTAATATCATTCCCATATTGTTGCCAGGTTCCAGATTCAAAGTGATAAACTCTTGTCAAACCCGACATGATTGCATTTCCATGATGCATGGGAGCTCCTACTGCAATGAAAGATCCATCATGTGATAAACTAATTGACAAACCAAAGTGATCTCCATACCCTTCGCCATTAATGTCATTACCAAGTTGAATCCATGAATCACCGATCAATTTGTAAATTCTAACTTTTCCAGCTTCGTCTTGTGTTATATTCTGGAATGGAGCACTGATTGCCAAGATTGATCCATCCTGTGATAATCTGGTTTTCCAGCCTAATCTTGAGAATAACTCATCTCCATAAATAGTTTCACCTATTTGGGTCCATTCATCATTGTGTAATTTGAATATCTTTGCAAGACCAGATTCAGTACCATTTTCATTGTTAAATGGAGCGCCAACAGCTAACAATGCCCCATCCGATGAAAGGCTAACTGAATGGCCAAACCATTCTTCGTTCTGTTCTCCAAAAAGAGTCGAACCAATTTGGAGCCACTCATCATTACTCAATTGAAAAACCTTTACAGCACCTGTATTAATTCCATTTTCATTATATGTAGGAATACCAACTGCTATACGAAGTCCATTTCCTGAAAGGTCTAATGACCATCCTGCTTGATCATTTGCTGAAGAGCCAATAATGTCATTTCCTGTTTGTATGAATTGAGCTGAAACTCTTGAAGAGTTAAATGCGAATAAACACAGAAGTATTTTAAACAATGGAGTATTCATCATGGTTTGTTAGCTATTTTGAATGGCTGTAATTGAAAAAGTATCTATGCCATTGAAGTCCATAGTGTGCTGGTTTTTCGAAAATAGTTATTTGCAGGGTATTGAAGCATAAATATCGGTAAACTGATTTACCATCAATCCTACAATTTTTTCTAAAAGTCAGATTTTCACATTAGACTCATTTAGACAACAATCAGAAACTGATCTCCTTCAAATATAAAGAGTGGCGACAGAAAAAAAGAGCGGCCCGAAGACCGCTCCCGTGAACTATGTTTTTAATGAGGTGATGACTTCAAGTCATCACCTCAATTGGGTATAATAACGCCTTACCTGCTCACCGCCAGGCGCCTGACCAGGCGCTGGCTGTCGGTGGTGAGCGTCACCAGGTACACACCACTGTTCATGCCCCTGGCGGCGAGGTCCAGGTCAAGCACCTGCCGGCCGGGCTGCAACTCCCGGACCATGACCGTACGGCCGAGCTGATCGGTAATGGTCAGGGTGCCGGGCTGCTCGCCGAGGCCTTCCAACAGGATGGTGACGGTGTTGGTGGCCGGGTTGGGGAACAAACTCATCCGTGGCTGTTCCGCCGTTTCACCGAAGGCAATGCCGTTGCCGGGCAGGATGACGATGCTGCTGCTGCAAGTCGTGCTGATGTCGCTGACGCTGTTACAGCCGGATGCGTTGTTGAAGATGATGGTGGC
>JALWSS010000159.1 GCA_026993525.1 Saprospiraceae bacterium | reverse complement strand
GTACGCTACCAGGGGATTCAGATTGCGTACCTACGGCACGCCGACACAAAATATTCGATAAAATTCTACAAATATGTTGCCCCTAACGGGGCAATGTGCAGGGCAGATTAAATTCGGGATGGCTCATGTTTCATTTTCAGGAACCCGGGGGTTACTGCTCTTCCTGGTTCACCAGTTCCAAAACCCTGTCGGTGATTCACCAAGTTTACTAATCCTCAAAGGATTAGTAAACTTTAATTCAAAAGGATTAGTAAACTTTGAAAAAGCCGGAAGGGGGCATCCCATTCCGGCTTTTTCATTTTCATGAACCCGGGGGTTACTGCTCTTCCTGGTTCACCAGTTCCAAAACCCTGTCGGTGATGTCGAAGGCGGGAGAATACACCAGTACGGGGCTTCCCATACCGGTCATGATGATGGCGTCGTAACCAAGCTCGGCTTTCAGGTTTTCCAGGTGTTCTTTCACCTCTTTGGTGAAAGCGGCATTGAAGGCATCGGTTTCCTGGAGGAGTTCTCTGGACAGGCGCTCCTGTTCGGCGTTGAACTCTTGTTCTTTACGGGCCAGTCGGGCTTCGGTTTCCTGCGCTTCTTTGGGAGTGATGTTGCCGCTTTGCAATTTTTTCTGATAGGCAGCCAGCTCGCGCTGGAAAGCCTTGCCCCGGGTTTGGAGGGCCTTTTCAGCATCGGCCTGGCGCTTTTCCAATTCGGCCCTTTTAGCCTGAAAATCAGTGCTTCTTGCCTGAAGGGTATCAATGTTTACGAAGGCAATTTTTATTGCGGAAACAGTTGCCGATTCATTTTCTTCTGAGGTAGCAGGCTTTTCAGATGAGCCGCCGAACTTGTCCAGAAACAAATACCCCACTGCCAGCAGCAGCAATATGTTGAGGATGAGCAATGCGTTCTTCATGATTTCGATTCAGGTTTAGGTTCGTTAAAGTTGGTTTGTCGGTTGGTGGGGATTATGAGGGTTATGACCCCGATTTTCATCGGGGATGAGGATTATGAGGATTATGAGGGATTATGAGGGTTATGAGGATTATGACCCCGATTTTCATCGGGGATGAGGGTTATGAGGGTTATTGGCGACTCTCCTCTAAACCTCTCTAAACCTCCCGTCCCGATCCCGAAAGCTTTCGGGATTCGGGATCGGGATCAACCCCTCTAAACCTCACATTACCTGCCGTGGCAGTGCTTGTACTTTTTACCGCTTCCGCAAGGGCAGGGGTCGTTTCTACCCACCTTGGGTTCGTTTCGCTTCACGGTGACCTGCTGGCGTTGCGACACGCCCTCGGCGGCGGCTTTGGCACGGGCTGCTTCTTCTGTTTGCGGCACTTCGCTTCGGCTGGTTCTCAGCTTGCTGAGGTCGGTTTTGGGGTGTTCACGGGCTTCCTGCACCTGGCGGTTTTCGGGCAATGCCAGGGTGCCTTTGGTGAGGTAAGAGGTTACCTCCTCGTTGATGCGGTAGATCAAGTCTTCAAACAGGCCGTAAGCCTCCATTTTGTAAATCACCAGCGGGTCTTTCTGCTCAAAACTGGCGCTCTGCACCTGGTCTTTGAGTTCGTCCATGTTTCGCAGGTGCTCTTTCCAGCGCTCGTCAATAATGGCCAGGGTCACTGCCTTTTCAATGTCGCGCATGATGGACTTTCCCCCGGTCTTGACGGCTGTTTCAAGTTCAGCGGCAATGGGCAGCAACCGGTTGCTGCCATCGGTGAAGGGTATGGATATCCGGCGGTAGCGCTGGCCTTCCCTTTCGTAAACGGACTTAATGGTGGGCAGCAGCAGATCGATCAGTTGCTGCTCCTTGCGGTGATAGAACTCAAAGAACTGCTCCTGGAAACGCTTTATCAGTTCGTTTTCATCCAGGGAATTGAAATCAGCTTCGGTAATTTTCGGATCGATGCCCAGCTCGCTCATGCTTTCCCGTCGGAAGGACTGGAAGTCGCCGCCATTTTTGTGCATGCTTACCAGCGACTCCGTAATGGAACGGAACATGGAATCGAGGTCCACCTGGAGGCGTTCACCACTGAGGGCGTTGTAACGCTTTTTGTAAATGGCCTCCCGCTGGATGTTCATCACGTCGTCGTACTCCAACAGTCGCTTACGGATGCCGAAGTTGTTCTCCTCCACCTTTTTCTGGGCCCTTTCGATGCTTTTCGTGACCATCGAGTGCTGGATCACATCGCCTTCCTTGTGGCCCATGCGGTCCATCAGGCTGGCAATGCGTTCACTCTGGAACAGGCGCATGAGGTTGTCTTCCAGTGAGACGTAGAACTGCGAAGAACCGGGGTCTCCCTGGCGGCCGGCACGGCCCCGCAACTGGCGGTCTACGCGGCGGCTGTCGTGGCGCTCCGTACCGATAATGGCCAGACCGCCGACGATTTTGGCGTCGGGTTCCAGTTGGAAGGCCCTCCACAGTTCGTGGCTTTCATCCAGGGTCAGTTCCTTGCCGGTACCCCTTTGTTTGATGGTGTAGAAATAGCCGCCTTTTGCCGAAGAGGATTTTTCCACTTTCACCACGTCCCACAGTGTTTCCGGGGCCAGTTTGATGTCGGTACCCCGGCCGGCCATGTTGGTGGCGATGGTGACGTTACCGTGGCCCTTTTCATCCAGTTGCCCGGCCCGGGCTACGATAAAGGCCTCGCGCTGGTGCTGTTTGGCGTTCAGCACTTCGTGTTTGATACCTCGCATGTTGAGCAGGCGGCTCAGTTTTTCAGACACATCCACGGAGGTGGTACCCACCAGTACAGGCCTTCCGGCCTTGCTGAGGGTTTCTATTCGCTGCGCAACGGCGTTGAACTTCTCACGGGCCGTTTTGTAAACTTCATCTTCGTAATCCTTCCGGATAACGGGCAGGTTGGTGGGAATGACCGAAACGTCGAGTTTGTAGATGTCCCAAAGCTCTTTGGCTTCGGTTTCGGCCGTACCGGTCATACCGGCCAGCTTGTGGTACATCCTGAAGTAGTTCTGGAGGGTAACGGTGGCGTAGGTCTGGGTGGCCTCGCCCACTTTCACGTTTTCTTTGGCCTCCAGCGCCTGGTGCAATCCGTCGGAATAGCGGCGCCCCTCCATCAGACGTCCGGTCTGCTCGTCCACGATCTTCACCTCGCCGTTGATGACGATGTACTCTTCATCGCGCTCAAAGAGGGTGTATGCCTTGAGCAACTGGTAAATGGCGTGCAAACGCTTGCTCTTCACCGCAAAATCCTGCGACAATTTGAGCTTGGCCTCTTCCTTTTCTTCGGCCGTCATTTCTTCGTCGTTGTCAATCTCCACCATCCGGGCGGCAATGTCGGGCATGATGAAGAATTCGGGGTCGTCTTTGCCTTTGGCCAGGAACTCCGCACCGTTGTCGGTCAGTTCCACCGAGCGGTTTTTCTCATCGATGGTGAACAGCAGGGGCTCATCCACGATGTGCATGTTTTTGGAGTTCTCCTGCATGTAGAAGTTTTCGGCCTTCTGCAATTCAACTTTCACCCCTTCCTCGCTCAGGAACTTGATGAGCGGGCGGTTCTTTGGCAATGCCCGGTAGGCCCTCAGGAGGGCCAGGCCGGCTTCGCCTTCGTTATAGCCTGTTTTTCCTTCGGCAAACAGTTTTTTCGCCTCGGAAAGGTATTGCGAAGCGAGGCGTTTTTGCGCTGCGAGGACGCGCTCCACGTCCGGCTTCAGCTCTTTGTATTCCTGTTCCTCCTCCCCAGCCCCCACCGGGCCCGAGATGATCAGCGGCGTACGGGCATCATCGATGAGTACGCTGTCCACCTCGTCAATCATGGCAAAGTGGTGTTTGCGTTGCACCATTTCGTCCAGTGAGCGCACCATGTTGTCGCGCAGGTAGTCGAAGCCGTATTCGTTGTTGGTACCGTAGGTGATGTCGCAGTTGTAGGCATCGCGCCTGTCCTGTGAGTGGGGCCGGTATTTGTCAATGCAATCAATTGTGAGCATCAAAAATTCGACGATGGGGCCGATCCACTCACTGTCTCGGCGGGCCAGGTAGTCGTTCACGGTAACCACATGCACGCCCTGGCCGGAGAGGCCATTGAGGTAAGCGGGCAGGGTGGCCACCAGGGTTTTACCTTCACCGGTTGCCATCTCGGCAATTTTTCCTTCGTGCAATACCATACCGCCGATAAGCTGCACATCGTAGTGTACCATGTTCCATTTGATCTCAGCACCGGCCGCATTCCAGTTGGTTTGCCAGACGGCCTTGTCACCTTCAATTTTCACATAGCTCTTGTCGGGGTTTGCGGCCAGTTCCCGGTCGTGTTGGGTGGCGGTTACGACGAGCGTCTCGTTGTCTTTGAAACGACGGGCGGTTTCTTTCACCACGGCGAAGGCCTGGGGCAGGATTTCGTTCAGCACCTCCTCGAGGTGGGCATCGCGTTCCTCTTGCAGTTCATCGAGCTCTTTGAAAAGTTCCTCTTTTTCGTGGATGTCTTCCGTTTCGTTGGCCTGCTTTCGTATGCGGGCCATTTCTTCGTCAATGTCGGAAAGGTATTCTGCGATGCGCTCCCTGAATTTCAGGGTCATGGAGCGAAGCTCATCATTGCTGAGGTCCCGGAGTTTTTCATACTCCTCGTTGACCTGCTCCACAATGGGGCTGTACTTTGAATAATCCCGTTCACTTTTTGACTTGAACAGGCCTTTTAATACACCTAGCATTATTTCTTGATTTTTTTGATTGTCAAATTGTTGGAGTCAAACTGGCACCGTTGGCGCAATGGCTATCCGGAACTCCCTCAGGTATGAAAACAGTCGCTGCCTGAGTGGGTTTTTGAGAAGAAAAAACATCTTTCTGCTTTTCCGGGAACAGCTTCAAAAAAAGGTGGGCAAAGATAGCAAGAAGGCTGGCTAACTGTTGCAGCCTGCGGGTTGCACAATTCGTTCCACCGGCATTTTTTCGACAGACTGTCAGCTCCGGGCAGCGCAAGCAGCAATTATGGCACTGAAAAGTTTAGGGTGTAGAGAGTAGAGAGTAGGGAGTAGGGAGTAGGGAGTAGGGTGTAGGGAGTAGGGTGTAGGGAGTAGGGAGTAGGGAGTAGGGAGTAGGGTGTAGGGTGTAGGGTGTAGGGTGTAGGGTTGGGGGAGCTAGCTCTGGTATCCCTCATCCCTCATCCCTCATCCCTCATCCCTCATCCTACCGGAGGCAGTCCCGAACTTGTTTCGGGATCATCCCTCATTCCTCATCCCTAAGCTGAGAAGCAATCCCTTTGAGCATTAGCCTGGCGGCGGCGGGGTTGGTGGCCAGGGGTATGTTGTGTACGTCGCAAAGGCGCATGAGCATTTGCACATCCGGCTCGTGCGGGTGCTTTTCGAGGGGGTCACGGAAAAAGATCACCAGGTCCAGATCACCTACGGCAAGCATGGCAGCTATCTGGGCATCCCCGCCCTTTGGTCCGGAAAGCAATTTATGGACGGGAATGCCCGCCTGTTCGATGTGCGATCCGGTGGTGCCTGTGGCGTACAGTTCGGCTTTGCGGAAGAGGTCTATGTTCTGCATGGCAAAGGCCACCATTTCGGGCTTTTTGCCGTCGTGAGCAATCAGTGCTATTTTCATGTTCCGGCTTAAATTTTGACTGGAATAGGCTGGCAGGGCTGGCACTTGCAAAAAAGCAGAAAATAATTGGAAAACGGCCGAACACCGGTTTCATTTCTGTGTTGAGCCTTGTATATTTGAACGACATTATCCGAAACGACCGTTCGGGGAAAAGTCCCCGAAAATCTAACTCCAAATCCCTTTAATCCCATGATCAAGCTCTTTGGAAATCCAAAACGTGAAAAAGCCAAGAAAGAAGTCAAACCCAACGTTGAGATGAAAGCCGCCCCGGCCCCGTCTTCCGGAAAGCCCCCCAAAAAAACGGAGGAGCAGAACGAAGCTCCCCCGGAACTTTTCTGGGATGGCTACAGCGATATCGGGTACTGTTGATTTCCCCTGATCCTTTCCGGTATTTGTATCATCCGGCTTCAGTCCTCTGAAGTGGTGGATATTCTTTTGCCCAGCAATACGCCTTCCAACCGGCTGATCTTTTCTTCATCGTTGATCTCAGAATAAAGATGACGTACATACAGCTTGAATTCCCATCCGCCCTGCTGAAATGCGAAAGCTCCTTCTTCGGCCGGCCGGCCTGACACTTTTACTCCAAATTCTTCTTTGAGGTGCTCCAGCACAGGGGTCAGGTCCAATTGCAGTTCTTCCCCATCCGGGGTGGCAATGGAGGCCGAGTTTTCAACAATGGCATGGTGCCCCCGGCCGTCATCAGAAAGGTCAACCACCCACATGGTTTGGTAATCACCGAGGCCTGCTCCGTCGGGTTGGTCGAAACTGAAGGAGAAGTAATTCTTTACCTTAAACTTTTTCAGCCCAAATTCTTCCCGTACCTGCTCCATTTCAGACCAGGACATTGTCTCCGTTCCGGAAAACCTTGCGGACCAGCCTTTCAGTTTGTCCAGGTGCTCCCACTCGTTCAGGTATTGGAGAATCGAGCTGATTTCCCTGGCCTGGTCTTCGTCCAGCGAGTCTGCGGCGGGTACCATTTTTCCATCCTGCCACATACCGGCCTGCTCCAGTTCGTGTTGCAGGCGGTGCGCTTGCGACCGGGCAGATACATTGCCGGCACTGAGGGGCCCCATTGCGCAAGCGAGGGCAAACAAAATAAGGCTGGCCGGAACGACTTTGATACTGGGTCGCTTCGCAATGATGAAATACAGGCACATGAGCAGCAGCCAGACACCCGTGGTAGCCACCAGCATCCGGGGCTCCGTTACACCATAGTCGCCTATGCGACGGCCTATTGCAACGAAAAGCAAAAGCGTCATGGGCAACAAAACCGGGAAGAACCACTTCCGGTGCGTTGACACGATGACACTGTCGTCTGTTTCTTCGAGAAAATAGTTGAGCAGCCAGGTGAATATCCCTGCAACTGAAAAACCCAGTACCAGTGACCCCACCCAGCCCCGGGGCAGTTCCCATTGCACCAAAATTTTGATTGAGTAGGCGTACAAAATCACGAAATAAATGGTGACGATCGGGATCAGAATGTATTTGATCAGGTTGCGAAGCGCAATGTGGTACTCAGGCCGCTGATCCTTTGCCAGGGTGAGTTCTTCCGGAAAATGATACAGGAAATAGGCGGTGTTGAAGACCCCTGCCAGGAGGAAAAACAAGTGCGCGTAGATATTGCCTTCAAAGTGCAGGTCAAAAAGGTTGTCAACCGCCACGATGGCGATGGAAAGCCCTGCGAACAAAATGGCCGAATACACCGCCCCGATGACGAAATTGGAAAAGAGGGTTTTGTTGTACTCCCAGAAATCGGCATCGCTGCTGCGGTTGAGGAAAGGCCCCACAGCCACCAGCAGGTGCGCCGAAAAGTTTACCAATGCAAACCGAAGCCCACTTTGCTGAGACAGTTCGTTGTACTCCCCCACCCTGAATGTGATAAACAAGGCCACCAATACCAGCAGCGCCAGAATTTCCGGCAAACGGGTGTTCCACATCATGCCCGTGCCATCGCCCCGCATCAGGCGGCCGGCCAACAACAACGGCACCCCAATGGCCACCGTCAGAATCAACCTGATCACGAAGCTCAGATCCGTGAAATCATTTTCAACGATCCACATCATGCAGGCAGTGCCAACAATGGCCGCCAACATGACGAGCGGAAACCGGCGAAAAGCCGTAGTCAGGGCATCGAGCAAAAAACGGGGGGAAGGTAGTTTCATCGGTGTTTGATTTTGCCACAAGGTAAGTCTTTTAGGTTTTTTAGGTTTTTGGAGTCCGTTTTCATTGCTCCGTCACCGGGGATGCTGCACTACTGTAGCACGGCCTTCCCGCCTGTCGGCGGACAGGCAGGCTGTGCAAGCATCGGCGCCCTTCAGGAGGCGGAAAATGCCATCCATTAACCAACAACAAGCTCAAGGTCGTCTTACAGCTGCAGCATGAATGAGAATCACTGCTAATTTCACGGCGGCCGGGAGGCCGCCACTTAGGTTACGTCAACGAGCACAGCTCGTGACGAGCATACGGAAATAAACTAAACTTTTTCCGGGCCGATCCAGGACTAGCACTTTCATCCCTCCCCCCTCATCCCCCGTCTGTTCAGCCTGTCCGTCGGCCAGACGGGCCGGGCAAGCTCATCCCTCATCCCTGAGCAGGGAGTAGGGTCTTTCAATTTCAACAATTCAACAATCTCTACAATCTCTACAATCTCTACAATCTCTACAATCTCTACAATTTCAACAATCTCAACAATCTCAACAATCTCAACAATCTCAACAATTCAACTCCCGAAAGCTTTCGGGATCAACAATTTCAACAATCTCAACAAATCATCATTTCCTTGCCTTACCTTTAAGCCGCACACCGTGGGAGCCCTGTTATTACTGAAACCAAAAATTACGGACCGGCACATCAGCCTCAAACAACACCATGGATTACAACCAGATACAGCCAAGTGATCCCCGGCTTCATTGGGGGCATACGCAATTGAACATTCTGACCGAACTGTGGCAGCAACGCTCGGTGCTTGGCAAAGGCGTCAGGGTGGGCGTTCTCGATTCGGGATTCATCCCCGATCATCCCGATCTTAAGATTTTTCCCAAATCACAGAAGGATTTCACCGACGGAGCTCCGGGTTTTGGTGCCAGTGGCAGTCATGGGTGCTATTGCAGTGGCGTCATTGCAGCATCGGGCACGGAGGTCTTCGGTGTGGCGCCTGAAACGACCATTGCCTACGGCAGGGTGAAGCTGAACAGCCGTTCCATTGCGGAAGGCATCGAGTGGCTGCTGACGGTGCGGCCCGCCATCCACGCCATCAGCATCAGCCTGGAGATTTTCGAAGAAAATGAAAACCCCGCTGACTTTCAGGCCATGAAAGACGCCATTGCGAAGGCAGAAGAAAAAGGCAAGCTGGTGGTGGCCGCCCTCGGCAACGACTTTGCCAGAGACGAGGAAATGATCCCCCGCTTTCCGGCAGCGTTTGATACCGTGCTGGCCGTTGGGGCACTGAAATCCAACGGCGAGTTGCACGAGGAATCGGGCATGCACCACTGTGTGGACCTGGTGGCACCCGGCCAGGAAATACTCACCACCGAACAGGGCGGCGGCACCTTCAACGCTTTTCAGCGTACCAGCGCGGCGGCGGCCTTTGCAGCGGGTTGCGTGGTGCTGCTGTTGCAGGTGGCCCGCGACAACGAACTCAAAATCACTCCGGCACAGATCAGGACCTTGTTGCGTGAAACGGCCACCTACCCGTTCAGCCACTCGCAAAAATGCCAGAGCAACCTCTTTGGCTGCGGAATGATCAACCCCGTTGGCGCCGTTGAAAAACTTCTGTTAAGCGGCGCTGACCCATCCTGAACCCAAAAATCAACAACCATGAAAAGACTTTCCTCCCTCTTTTTTTTCCTTGTTTTTCTTTCGGGCCTGTCGGCCCAAAGCGCATTTGAAGATGCCTGGGCGCTGGCCACCATCTACCGGGCCAACGGCAACAGCTTCAAGCCGCTGACGAAATCCGATGCAGCGGACAGCACCCTGTTGCAACTGGGCATCTTTCTGGAAATCATGAACCGGCATTACGACACCATCTGGGGTGACACACCCACGCCCAGCCCCAACAACCTCATCTCGTCGTACCGCAAAAACCCCTTTTTCAAAAAATACGAGATGCCGCCCGGCGTAAATGCCGAAGCCAGTGCCATGGCCCTGAGCATGGCCGGTTCCGTCACCAAATCCCGTGCAGAGATAGCGGCTGCCGGCGGTGGTGGTTCCGGCATCAGCGTGGCCCGGCTGGCCGACGGCGTCGCCAGGTTTTTGGTGAAGCGAACCAAAGAGGAATTGACCATCGCATTTTTCGAAGAATTCAGAGAAGCGCTGGCAGAGAACGAGCAGTTGCACATCCTGTTCCCCACCACCCGGATGATCCTGCTGGGCATCGGCGATCAGATCTACAACTTCAACGCCTACCTGGACAGCATGCGGGATGCCTTCTCTACCGACCTCAAAAACCTGCACCGCAACCTGGAAACCCTGCTGGTGGACGAGCAGGTGTACATCCTGAAAGACACCGTGCCGGCGCTGTATGTGGCCGGCCTGTTTGCGGTGACCAAACAGATCGTCGAAAAAGCTTCCGTTCCGGAAATCCTCGGCTACCTGGGCAAAGACGCCGCCTTCCAGCACACCCGCTTCGACAATGAGCCGCCATCCCTGGAAAAGGTGCGGGCTGCCCTGCGCATGACCTGGGTTATTTCGGAATCGGTCAAAGCACACAGCTACCAGAACCGGCCCTGGATAGCCCCGGCGCAGTTCCGCTCGCTGGCCAAAGACCGGCTGGCACTCGACTTTTACCTCGGCCTCATTTACGAACAGAGCAAAAACCTCAGCTCCGGCACCCAAAAGGTGGCCGACGCTTTTACGACGGAAAAAGCCGACCTGCTGCTGCGACACATCGGCGCCTTTGTGGAACTGGGTGAAGAGCTTTACGAAGTGACCCAAAAAATTGAAACAGGCGAGTACCAGAAAAACGACACCTTGCTCTACCAGGGCTATTTCGACTACCTGCAGGTAGCCATGGACATCTTCAGCTCCGCCAAAAAATTCTCTGCGGTGACCTTCCCCCAGGATCAGGTTTTGCAAAAAAAACTGGATGAGGTGAATTTCGTGGTCGAGCGCCTCTCCCTGATCTCCCTCGATGTGCGTCGCAAACGCTATTCGAATGCCATCATCCAATCCGGCCTCTTGCTCAACGAACTCATAGACCCGGCTTACGACATCAGTTGCCCGCTGCTCCGTTTCGGAGCTTTCATGGCCGCCATCAGCGAAAGCCGGAACTCAGAAGATGTGGCCGCCGTGATGGAAACCTTCGCCCTGCCCAGGGGCAGCTCGTACATCAAAAAGCACTACCCCTTCAACCTGTCCATCGGCTCTTATGTGGGCTTCAACACTGGCGTGGAAATGTTGCCCGATCTTTCCAATGACGACCAAACGGGCCTCAACGCCGGCCTCGGAGCGCCCATCGGCGTGGCCTTCAGTTGGGGTGAGAAAGGGCCGCGTAAATCCGCCTCCTACACCTTCATGGCCAACGTGGTGGACATCGGCGCCTTCACCGCCTTCCGCTTCACCAACAACGACGCCGTGGACGACCTGCCCGAACTCAAATTCTCCAACATCTTTGCACCGGGCGCCGCATTTATTTATGGCTTCCCCCGCTTCCCGGGCAGCTTCGGCATGTTTGCCCAAAAGGGCCCCAACCTGCGAAAAGTTACCGCCGACGGCTACGAAATTGATCAAACCAGCGGCTGGCGCTTCGGCCTCATGCTCTCAGTGGACATCCCGCTTTTCAACCTATACACCAAAGGGAAGGACGGTGGGTGTGTGGGGTATTGAGGGTTATGAGGGATTATGACCCCGATTTTCATCGGGGATGGAGGGTTATGGAGGGTTATGAAGCCTGCCCTGTCCGACGGCCAGACGGGCTGGCGGCAGACAGGGATTATGAGGGATTATGGGGGATTATGAAGGATTATGACCCCGATTTTCATCGGGGATGAAGGATTATGAAGGATTATAGGGGTTGCCGGGATATTTCAACGCTGGCAGGGTTCGACCCCCCCTGCCAGCGTTTTGCTCACCATTACCGGGGTCAATTCCTCGATTCTTGAGTCCACTGCAAAAAGTGGTATTTCCAATTACGACAGAAAGTTGATGAATGATTGACCAATAATTGAATGTTTAACTTTTTGAATTACAATCAGCGACGTATCTTAAAAACCTAAAAAACCATTTAATCCCGAAGGCTTTCGGGACCAAAAACATGGTCTCCTTCGAAAATGGGGGTTTTTGCCCCGATAGCCATCGGGGCTCTCATTCTTCAATTCTTCGATTCTTCCCCCGATGGCTATCGGGGCTCAATTCCTCACTATCCTCCCCCCATCAACGCCTCCAGGACAGTGATGGCAGCTTCGGAAATTTTGGTGCCGGGACCGAAGACTGCGGCCACGCCTTTATCGAAGAGGTAGTCGTAATCCTGTGGGGGGATGACACCGCCGACCACCACCAGAATATCCTCCCGACCGATTTTTTTCAGTTCTTCGATGGTTTGCGGAACCAGGGTGCGGTGCCCTGCTGCCAGCGATGAGATGCCGATGGCGTGCACATCGTTGTCGGCGGCTTGCATGGCGGCTTCGGCGGGGGTCTGGAACAGGGGCCCGATGTCCACGTCGAAGCCGAGGTCGGCAAAGCCGGTAGCGATGATCCTGGCGCCACGGTCGTGGCCGTCCTGGCCGAGTTTGGCGATGAGTATTCTGGGTCTTCGGCCTTCGGCCAATGCGAATTTATCGCTCAGTTGGCGGGCTTTTTCGAATTGTTCATCCATTTTTATTTCGCTTGAATACACGCCGGAAATGAGATCGGATTTCGGTTGATAGCGCCCGAAGGCTTTTTCCATGGCGTCGCTGATCTCGCCGAGGGTGGCCCGGTGGCGGGCGGCTTCCACGGCCAGTTCCAGCAGGTTTCCTTCGCCGCTTTCAGCGCAATGGGTCAGCGCTGCCAGGGCGGCATCCACGGCGGCCTGGTTGCGGCTGCTGCGTATTTGCCGGAGGCGACGGATCTGCGCCTCCCGCACGGCCCGGTTGTCCACTTTGAGGATGTCAAAATCCGGATTCTCCGCTTCGGCAACGGGGTAGCAGTTCACCCCCACGATCTTGTCCTGACCGCTGTCAATGCGGGCCTGTTTACGGGCGGCGGCCTCTTCTATCCTTCGCTTCGGCAAACCCTCCTCGATGGCTTTCGACATGCCGCCCAGTTGTTCCACTTCCCGGATGAGTTCCCAGGCTTTGAAATAAAGCTCCCGGGTGAGGTATTCCACATAGTAGCTGCCCGCCCAGGGGTCCACGGCTTTGGTGATGCCGGTATCATTCTGAAGAAAGAGCTGGGTGTCGCGGGCAATTTTTGCCGAAAAGTCGGTGGGCAATGCCAGGGCCTCGTCAAAGGCATTGGTGTGCAGCGACTGCGTACCGCCAAAAGCTGCCGCCAGCGCCTCGATGCAGGTTCGGGCCACATTGTTGAAGGGGTCCTGCTCGGTCAGACTCCAGCCCGATGTCTGGCAATGCGTGCGCAGGGCCATGCTCTTCGGGTTCTGCGGGTTGAACTGCTTTACCAGTTTGGCCCAGAGCAGGCGGCCGGCCCTCAGCTTCGCAATTTCCACGAAGTGATTCATTCCGACGGCCCAGAAAAAGCTGATGCGAGGCGCAAAATCATCGATGGCCAGCCCGGCATCGAGGCCCGTGCGGAGGTATTCCAGCCCGTCGGCCAGGGTGTAGGCCAGCTCGATCTCTGCCGGGCCACCGGCTTCGTGAATGTGGTAGCCGCTCACGCTGATGGAGTTGAACCGGGGCATGCCCCGATAGCCACCGGGGGAGGTGTACCTGAAAATATCCCCGACGATGCGCATGGAGGGTCCGGGCGGATAGATGTAGGTGTTGCGAACCATGAATTCCTTCAGGATGTCGTTCTGGATGGTGCCACTGAGTTGCTCCGGCGCCACGCCCTGCTCCTCCGCCGCCACGATGTAAAAGGCCATGATGGGAATGACCGCCCCGTTCATGGTCATTGAAACCGACATTTTGTCCAGGGGAATTTGATCGAAGAGGATTTTCATGTCCTCCACCGAATCAATGGCCACCCCTGCCATACCCACATCGCCCACCACCCGGGGATGGTCGCTGTCGTAGCCCCGGTGGGTGGGCAGGTCAAAAGCCACAGAGAGGCCCTTCTGCCCCTGTGCCAGGTTCCTTCGGTAAAAAGCGTTGCTTTCCTCCGCTGTGCTGAATCCCGCATACTGTCGGATGGTCCAGGGCCGGCGGACGTACATGGTGCTGTACGGCCCTCCCAGGTAAGGCGGTATTCCCGCCACATACTGCTGATGCGGAAAAGCCAGTGGAGGCACCCCTTCGGGAAATTCATTGCGGGCAGTGGAACTGAGCGGCGGCAACAAACCATGCGTTCCATCGGGCTTGCGGCCGGCGGTATTGCGGAACGGAAAAGAAGTATAGTCAGGGCGTTTCATGCGGCGTGGTTTGGGGCAAAGTTGCAGAATTTAAGAGTTTTGGCCATTGCCCCCTTTCCTGGCATT
>JALWSS010000158.1 GCA_026993525.1 Saprospiraceae bacterium | reverse complement strand
CTTTACGTACCAGCGATCTCTGATCGCTGTGTCGATCGGAGATCGACTATACGTACCAGCGATCTCTGATCGCTGTGTCGATCGGAGATCGACTATACGTACCAGCGATCTCTGATCGCTGTGTCGATCGGAGATCGACTATACGTAACAGCGATCTCCAGATCGCTGTGTCGATCGGAGATCGACTATACGTCGTACCAGCGATCTCTGATCGCTGTGTCCATCAGACATCAACGAACTTAAACTAAATGAAAATGGAAGAGTATTTCTATCGTACAAATTTGCCCCATTGGCAACCACTGGAAGGGACCTTTTTCGTCACATACCGATTGCATGGCTCAGTTCCAAAGCAAGTAATTGAAAGATTAAAAGAAGACCACGAGCGAAAAATAAAGAAGATCGAAAAAGAAAGGGAGTGTGATGAAAAAGGGTTATCTCCCAATGACAAAAGCTTAAAAGATTACGAATACAAAAAAAGATTCTATGAGGAGCAAAAAAGGCATTATCTGAGATTTGACAGTTACCTCGATTCGAAAATTCTAAATGAACCGCATTGGCTTAAAATTCCTGAGTTGGCAGAGGTTGTTGCAGAAAGTCTCCACCATTTTGATGGCCAGTATTATGAGCTCTTTGCCTATTGTATTATGTCTAACCATGTCCATGTATTGCTGAAAATGATGCACCATAGCCCAATGCTCTGGAAGGTACTTCAGGGCATAAAGAAATATTCAGCCAGGGTTATCAATAAGAAAATTGGAAGGACAGGCAGGTTTTGGGCACGTGGGAGCTACGATCACGTGGTTCGTCAAAATGAGTTTGATCGCATTCTCAGTTACATTTTGAATAATCCTGTAAAGGCCGGAATAGTGCAGCGCTGGGATCAATACCCTTTCAACTACTGCCGGGAGGATTTGAGGTAGTACCAGCGATCTCTGATCGCTGATGTCGATCGGAGATCGACTATACGTCGTACCAGCGATCTCTGATCGCTGTGTCGATCGGAGATCGACTATACGTATCAGCGATCTCTGATCGCTGATGTCGATCGGAGATCGACTATACGTCGTACCAGCGATCTCTGATCGCTGATGTCGATCGGAGATCGACTATACGTCGTACCAGCGATCTCTGATCGCTGTGTCGATCGGAGATCGACTATACGGTGTACCAGCGATATCCGATCGCTGTGTCGATCGGAGATCGACTATACGTCGTACCAGCGATCTCTGATCGCTGTGTCGATCGGAGATCGACTATACGTCGTACCAGCGATCTCCGATCGCTGAGTCGATCGGAGATCGACTATACGGTGTAGGCGTCGATCTGGAGATCGACGTTACTTCAGTCTTTCCGCCTTTTCCAGGTAAGGTCTTCCCAGTTCAGGCTGGCCGTTGTCGCGGTAGGCAGAGCCGAGGTATTGGTTGATGACCGGGTCGTCGGGGGCGTATTGGAGGGCCTGGGAGAACCATTTGATGGCTTCCGGGAAGTTTTTTTCCATGGCATAGACGGCTCCCAGGTTTCGCAGTGCATCCACCATTCGGGGGTCGTATTTGACGGCATTCTGGTAGCATTCTTTGGCCTTTGCCATGTCTCCCCGCTCAAAATAGATGATGCCCATGTTGCTGTAAACCAAGGGGAAGTTGGGTTTGTATTTCAATGCTTGTTGGTAGTATTCCAGGGCTTTGTCCTTGTTGCCCTGGCGGTACATGGCCAGGCCCAGTTGGCCATAGGCATCGTGGTAGGACGGGTAAATTTCAATGGCTTTCAGAAAATACCCGTTGGCGCGCTCGTACCAGGCCTTTTGGCGTTCCGGGTCATTCTCGCCAAGTCCTTTTTGCACGTTTTCAATTCCGCAATGAAAGTTCAGTTTTGCCGAGTTGGGAGCGGTCCTTATATCAGCGTCGTAAAGGGTGTAGCTGTCCTTCCAGTCCAGGTTGCGGGCGAAGGTTTTCAGCGAATAGGCTGCCAGCAGCAGTGCTGCCACCATCCACAGGATTTTCGGCCTGAACAACTCGCCCATGGAGCGCAGCGGGGGGCTTTTTAACCGAAGGTTGAAAAGGTGGGCCAGCCCAAGGGCCAGCGCCGTTGCAAAGGCCGGCGAGGCTGAATACAGGAACCGGTCTCCGTAGCTGGAGCCTATGGTGATGATGGTGTTTGAGAAGATGGAAAAATTGATTGCGAAGAAAAGAATGGCAAAGGACCAGAGGCTCCGCTTTTTCAGCCCCTTGAGGGCCACAAAGCCAAGCCCTGCAACGGCGGCCACAGTCAGCAGCACCCGCCAGTCGCCCCAGTTGGTGAGGGGTATCTGGTTGTAGCCCCAATCGTGGCTCAGGGGGTGGGGTATGAGCAGCGTTTGCAGGTATTTGCCCACCATGAGTAAGGCGCTGGCCATGTGTGTAGAAGTACTGTTGGCAGCCACCAGAAAATTGTCCAGAACGGAGGGCCCGCCGGGGTCCAGCAAATCGCCGATCACGGCTTTGCGCACGAGGATGAAAAAGAGCGCTGCTGCGGCATACATGCCTGTCAGGCTGGCCATTTGCCCCGGTTTTGATTTTGCGAAGAAAAAAAGCGCCAGCGGCACGATGGCCACGAAAGTGACCGCATTCTCTTTGGAGAAGAGTGCCACCAGGTAAGCAACCAGCGCCAGAACGAGGTGCCTGGTTTTGCGTTTTGCCAGCCAGTTCCACAATGTGTACAGCGACAGCATGGAGAAGAGCAACATCAGGATTTCGTCACGGCTTTTGATGTTGGCCACCACCTCCACATGAACCGGATGCGCCAGAAAAAAAGCGGTGGCCAATACCGGAATGGCCAGGTGATAGTCTTTCAGCCAGCGGGCAAAGAGCAGCAGCATGACGACACCCGTCAGACCGTACAGAAGGATGTTGATGAGGTGGGAGAGCCAGGGTTGGTCGGGTGCCAGCTCCCACTCGAGGGCAAACATGGTCATGGGGATGGGGCGGTAGAGCTCACCGGGGCTGTTCCAGTAGCCGTATCGGGCATGGGTTTTCCACAGGGTCGGGATGCCTTCGATGCCTTTTTTCGTCACAAAATTTTCTTTGATGACGGAGAAATCATCCAGCACATAATCGTGGCCCAGGGTGTTGATGTACAGCGCTATTCCGAAAATTGCCATGGCGAAAGCCAGCGGCTTCAGCAGCCGGATTGCGCTTTTCGGTGGTACGGGTTTGGAGGGCCTTTGAGAAGGTAGCTTTTTTCGTCTTGCCTTTTTTCCTGCCATTTCGCTGTTGTTGCATGAAGGAGACAAAGATAAAAAATCAATAATGTCTTCAAGCTTCAACGACGGGGCCAGGCGAGAATTACCGCCTTTCCACCATGAGGTTGCAGCCCCTCACATCGCTGTTGTCGAAGCGGCCCAGGATTTCAAAAGCCCCGTCGTCGAAATGGCGACCCAGGTCTTCGGTGGCGATAAAGGCGCAGCTGTCCACATTGGCCAGGTCAATGACGTTGATGCCGCCGGTTTTTCCTGGTTTTTGTGGGCTGAGGGGGTCGGTAATTTCCCGTGTAAAAACCCGCATGCTTGCCGAAGGGTAAAAAACGCCTTCTCCTTTTGAATAGGCCTGTGAGAGCAGCTCCGTCATGCCGTATTCGGAGTGGATGGCCGGGGTGTTGAATGCTTTTTGTAGCACTTCGTGCAACTGCTGCCTTGTGGGCTCCACCCTGCGGCCTTTCATGCCTCCCGTTTCCATCACGATGAGGTGGGGCAGGTTGAATTGGTGGGTTTCTGCGAGGTCAAGCAGGGCAAAGCTGACACCCAGAAGTACCGTTGGGGGAGCAGTGTCTTCTGCGGCTTCATATTTGCGAAGAAGAGCAACGAGTTCATCTGTGTTGCGAAGAAAAAAACCGCTGTCGGAATGCCGGCTGCGACGGATGAAATGATCAGCCATGGCCACCAGTGAGGAGCCGCTGCGCTCCAGGTAGCCGGGCAACAGGGCCAGAAAGCACAAATCCTCCACGGGGCCGTAAAACTGCCCGAAGCCATTGATGGCATTGCGAAGATAAAAGGTGGCGTCACGCACAAAATGCCGGCTGGGTTGTTGTCCTGTGGTGCCGCTGCTGGTAAACACCGTTTCAGGTTCCCAAACCCCCGTTTTGATTTCGTACGTCTTGAAAAACTGAATGGGGAGGAATGGGATTTTCCGAAGGGAATCAACTGCATCCGGGTCAGCGTGAATCAGATCGAGGTACCTCCGGTAAAGCGGGTTGTGGGCAGCCTGGTGACGGAAGACATCCAGGGCCAGCGGCTCAAAAGCGGCGTCGCCGGGCGTCAAGGCTGAGACCCGCTGCAATAATTCATGGCGTTGTGCCGCTATTGTCATTCAGACGTTTTGGATGAAAAAGTTTTCCGGTTACCTTTCAGGTGCAAAAGAATAAAAGATGAAGCAACTTAAAGTTTTCAACTGGCGCATTTCACTTCCCATCATTGGTCTTGCCCTGCTGGCAGCCTGCGCCACCCCACCCGATTATCCCATCGAGCCACACATCGAATTTGTAAGCCTGTCGAAAGACACGCTGGTGCGCGGCATCTTCAACGATACCACCTTCATCACTTTCAGTTTTACCGACGGTGACGGAGACATCGGCAGCCCCGACACCCTCGATTTGTTCGTTTACGACACCCGCACCGGCCTGCTGGCCAATCAGTACACCGTGCCGGAAGTGCCCGAACTGGGAGCCAACAACGGCATCAAGGGCGAGATTACCGTACAGGTGCCTTCCTCCTGCTGCCTGTTTGATCCTGACCTGCTGCTGGACCCCTGCAAGGACGAACACCCCAGCCTGCGGTACGACCCCATCGTTTATGAAATCTTCCTCTTCGACAAAGCCGGGCACAAAAGCAACGTGATTCAAACACCACCGGTGTACATCCGGTGTTTTGAGTAGCTTCGGGAGCTTAGAGCCATTGTAATCCGGCCGACTTTTTGGCATCGCTTCGCAATTTTTTCAAAGGGTACTGTAAGGAATCCGGGAATACAGACACTAAGGCTTCGAATCAAAAACTGAAGCTTTATGATGACCTTCAACCTGCATCCAGCCAACCGGGCCGCCAAAATCATTGACGCACCTGCCAGCCGCCATTACACCTGCCTTTCGTTGTTCAACAATGCCCCGGAAGTTACTTACAAGCGCGGCGAACTCATCTTCGATGCCCGGCAGCAAGGGCAGTACGTTTTCCTTGTAACGGCCGGAATTGTGAAAATCAGTTCCTTTTACCAGAAGCAGGAAATGCTCCACGATTATCACCTGCCCGATGAGATCATGAACGGGGAGGCCGTTTACGGAACGGAAAAGCAGGAATTACTTGCCACTGCGGCCACCAACCTGACCAAAGTGAAGAAAATCCCGGTCGATTATTTCAGGGAAGCACTGGAAAACAAGCCAGGCCTCCACCAGGAATTTATCAGCCATTTGATGCAGTCCCTCAGCCGTACCAGAGAGCGTTTGTTGCGACTTGCATTGTTGCCGGCAGAACAGCGGGTCATCCACTTTTTGATCACCCACACTGAAAGGGCCGGCCGCCGGGTGGGGTTCGAGCACGTGATCAAACCGCTGCCCACCCACCAGGAGATCGGGTACATAGCCGGCACCGGCCGGCAAACGGTAACCACGGTATTGAATGAACTGAGACGGCAGGGAATCGTGCATTTTAACCGCCAATACCTCCTCGTCAGAAACCTGGATGCACTCAAAGAAAAAGCCGGACTGTGAACCCAGTTCCATGATACACCTGCATTCCTTCAATACCCCAACCAAACAATCCCTTACTACCTGGGTGGCTTTCATACGAAGGCCACCTTCTTTATGAACCAGGATATGTGATAGTTCCCGGAACTGAACTCCCCAGCCCAAAAACTCAAAAAAAACAATCAAAAACCTCCCAAAACCTTAATTTTGAATCCTGTTTCCTCCCCCCTTTGATCTCAGGAAATCAGAAAATCCAATAAATCGGGTTATGGGCAGGTGCCGGTGGCACCTTGAAAGAACCGTTGACAGGCCAAGTGCGACCGTTAAATAAATGAGCTCGATTGGCGCTGTTCGCATGTGCAACCTAAATCATACTTTTGGCGTACAAGGCCACGAGTCTGACTTTGGTTTCACATTTTTCAAATGTGTAAAACTTAGAGAATTAAACATCAAAACTCCCATGGCGAAAGTTCTCATCGTTGATGACGAGGCGCCAATACGGCGTACCCTGAAAGAAATCCTGACCTTTGAAAAATTCAAAGTGGACGAAGCCCAGGACGGGCTGGATTGCCTGGCCCAGGTGAAAAAAGAGAAGTACGATGTCATTTTGATGGACATCAAGATGGGCAAAATGGATGGCCTGGAGGCTTTGGAAAGAACCCAGCTGCTTTGCCCTGAAACGCCCGTGATCATGATATCCGGGCATGGAGACATTGAAACGGCGGTGGATGCAGTAAAGAAAGGCGCATTCGATTTCATTCAAAAACCGCTGGACCTCAACAGACTCCTCATCACCATTCGCAACGCTCTCGACAGATCATCCCTCATCACTGAAACGCGCAAACTGCAACGCAAAGTCACCGGTACCAAAACCATGGAAATGATCGGTGACTCGAAGCCCATGCAGTTGATCAAAAGAACCATTGACACGGTGGCACCGACAGAGGCCCGGGTGCTCATTACCGGACAAAACGGTACCGGAAAAGAGCTGGTAGCCCGCTGGATACACGCCAAAAGCAACCGCTCCAGTGGCCCCATCATCGAAGTGAACTGCGCCGCCATTCCTTCCGAACTGATTGAAAGCGAACTCTTTGGCCACGAAAAAGGCGCTTTTACCTCTGCCCACAAATCACGCCCCGGCAAGTTCGAACTGGCCAATGGCGGCACCATCTTTCTCGACGAAATCGGGGACATGAGCCTGGCTGCGCAAGCCAAGGTGCTTCGGGCCCTTCAGGAGAGCAAGATCACCCGGGTTGGTGGCGACAAGGAAATCAAAGTGGATGTGCGGGTGCTGGCGGCAACCAACAAAGACCTGCAAAAAGAAATCGAAGCCAAGCGCTTCCGCGAAGACCTCTACCACCGGCTGGCAGTCATCATCATCAAAGTGCCATCGCTGAATGAACGAAGAGACGACATCCCCACACTGGTGGACCACTTCAACGCAATGGTTTGCGAAGAATACGGCATCCCGCCCAAAAAATTCAACAAGGACGCCGTGAAAACCCTCCAGGGCTACAACTGGACCGGCAACATCCGCGAGCTCCGCAACGTGGTCGAACGCCTCATTATCCTCAGTGGCAGTGAGATCACCAAAAAGGACGTGGAAACCTTTGTCGGCCCCTTCCAAAGGCCCCAAAACGGAAAAGATACCTGATAAGACATTCCGGGCCTTATCTTTGCCCGTTCAACAACAGTAGGCGATCAAAGGCGTTAACACTTGCATAATTTCGCAAAAACCCTTAACTCGCCAGGCCTGCCGGGGCTGAAACTCCGGCAGGCTTTTTTGACGAAAAACCTCATCGCTTTTCCAGCGACGATCAAAAAATACGGTTATGAAAAATTCACCTCAATCAAACGGAGTCCCAACCCAAAAACCCGCCATGAAACAGTGGGGCTTTCTGAAAGCTGAAAACTCCTGGACCATGTTCAAGGTCATCTCGGAATTTGTGGATGGCTTTGAGCGCCTGAATGTCATCGGCCCCTGTGTATCCATCTTTGGCTCTGCCCGCACCAAGCCAGACCACCCTTACTACAAAGCCGCTGTTGACATTGCCCGCCTGCTTACCGAAGAAGGTTGGGGCGTCATCACCGGCGGCGGCCCCGGCATCATGGAAGCGGGCAACAAAGGGGCTTACCTCTACGGTGGGGTCTCCGTCGGGCTCAACATCAGCCTGCCTTTTGAACAGAGCCACAACGAATACATTGACAACGACAAAAACCTCAACCACCGCTACTTCTTCGTCCGCAAAGTCATGTTTGTGAAATACGCCCAGGCCTTCGTGGTTCTGCCCGGGGGCTTTGGCACCATGGACGAGTTGTTCGAAGTGCTGACCCTGGTGCAAACCGAACGCATCAGCCAGGTGCCCATCATCCTCCTCGGCAAGAGCTATTGGAGCGGCCTCATCAACTGGATCAAAGAGGTGATGATGGAACGTGAGAAAAATGTCAATCCCGACGACCTCAACCTCTTCCACGTCGTTGACGAACCGGAAGAAGTGATCAACATCATCACCGAGTTCTACAAAGAAAAAGGCGATATCCATCCGAACCTGGAATTGGAATGATTGGAGGTTTTTTAGGTTTTTTGAAGGGTTTTTCTTTGGGTTTTTGAAGTTTTTTGAGCCACGAGCCACGAGCCACGAGCCACGAGCTACGAGCTACGAGCCACGAGCCACGAGCTACGAGCTAATCCCGCTCTTCGACCCTTGCCACGAAGCACTGCTCATAGCTGGCCAGGCCCTGCAGCCGGAAGTTTTTGAAAAGAAAGTCAATGTAATCCCGGTTGCAGACCATGATGGTGTCGCCCACTTCCACCCGCTTCGGAAAATCCTCGAGCGTGATCTCATAGCCCTTTTTTCTGTTGAACAGCCCTGCATAGTACACCGCCTGCGCCTCAAACACCGGAGCCAGCAGTTTGAAGCGTTTCAGATCAGCATGACGGGCCTCGATTTCCCGGAACAGGTAGCCGTATTTGTAATCGTCACGGGTGAGTTTGGGTTCGTAAACTTTCCCGATGACCGCAGCATAAGGTTTTGCGAAAAGAAAGACCATCACCGCCAGGGCCAGCCCGGCCATCACGGGTCGTTGGGTATCGTTGTTCCAGTTGTTTTTTATCGTCGCAATCAATTGCCAGAGGCCAATCCCTGCCAGCATGGCCAAAAGCGGATAGAGTACCACCTCGTAATGCGGCACTTTTGTTTGCGAAGAAGAAACAACGAGCAGGTGGAAACCGGCACACAACAGCAGCAACACAATCAGGTCTTTCCACCGTTTTTTTGTCTTCGAAAACAACATGGCAACCGGCACCGGCAGCAACCACAGCCAGGGTTGGAAATAGCCGTTCCACAGATTGAGCAGGTAGAAATTCCAGGGCGCCTGATGCTCTTCAATCACGGTGCGGTACCTGTTCAGCATTTCGTAGAATACCACTCGCTCCGCAAAGCCGGGCCGCTGCCATTCCATGAAAGCCACCCAGCCGCCGCATACCAGCAGCACCGCCACAACGGAAGTCCACAATGCCCGCTGACGGAGCAACCAGGGCAATTTCTTTTTGTACACGGCATACAGCAGCATACCTGGCATGAACAAGGCCCCAAAAAGGTATTTCGTCAGAATGGCGGCAATGGAAGAGAGCGCAAGCACGGTCCACCATTTGTTCTGTTCCTTTTTTTCGTCGGAACGGAGCAGCAGGTAAAACGCCACCACGCCGGTGAGCATATACAGCGCCAGCGGCACGTCCTGATCGCCGGTGCGGGCGGCGTGTTCACGCACATAGCCCAGGGTGGTCACCAGTACAAAGGCGCTCGTCCAGCCCGCTGGCCAGGCATCCGTTTTCCTTCGGAAAAACCAGACAAACAACAGCAGCGTGCCCAATGCTGCCAGCGCCACCGGCAGCCGCAGCGCCAGCTCGTTGATGCCAAAAACCTTCAGAAAACCAACCTGTATCCAGGTGGTAAAAGGCGGCTTGCTGTTGGGATGAAATGCCCCTCTGGAAATCCAGTGGTCATAGTCGGGCAGGTAGTGCCCCTCCTCTGCCATGTACGCTGCCCGCATGGCAAAAAGCGCCTCGTCCCACGCACTGACCGGCGCCCGGCCCAGGTGCAAAAACAGCGGTGTGGCCAGCACCCCCAGCATCAACAACTGCCACCAGCGGTAGTGTCTTTTTTCCGGCATCATTCAGCTTCGGTTTTCAGGGCCGGAAGATAGGCGAATTGAGGGATTTGGGGTGCTTTGCCGAACAACACCACTCCATCTTGTGCTCAGGCCAATGTTGCCCGAAGGAATAAAAAAGGAGTTGTATTTCTTTCGCACCCGGCTATGGCACCAACATTGTCTTTCGTGCTTTTGACACTTTCATACCTTTGTTCACAACCTCGCCCTTCTGCACTTTCAACACCATTGGAAATCCTTTCACCTCATGAAGTCGAGCCAACCGAAAGCTTTTAAAAAATTACTCGTTGCCAACAGAAGCGAAATTGCCATCCGGATCTTCAGGGCGGCCACTGAACTGGGCATCGGTACCGTGGCGGTTTACACCTATGAAGACCGCTTTTCACTGCACCGCCTGAAAGCCGACGAAGCCTACCAGATCGGCGCCGACAACGATCCGCTCAAACCTTACCTCAACATCGGAGAGATCATCCGTGTAGCCCGCAGGCACGGTGTGGATGCCATCCACCCGGGCTACGGCTTTTTGTCTGAAAACGTTGACTTTGTGCGGGCCTGCCAGCAAGCCGGTATCACTTTCGTGGGCCCCGGGCCGGAGGTCATGGAAGCACTGGGCGACAAAGTGAAAGCCAAACAAATAGCCGGCAAAGCCGGAGTGCCGATGATTCCGGGTGCCTCGGGTTTCAAATCGGCTGAACAGGCAGTGGACTGGGCCGCAAAAATTGGCTACCCGGTCATTCTGAAAGCGGCCGCCGGCGGTGGCGGCAGGGGCATGCGGGTCTGCCGCTCTGACGATGAACTGCGCCGAAACTACTCCGAAGCCCGAAAAGAAGCCCTCAATGCCTTTGGCGACGATACGGTGTTTCTGGAAAAGTTCATCGAAAACCCGAAACACGTCGAGGTGCAGATTTTGGGAGACAATTACGGCAACATCTTCCACCTGTACGAGCGGGATTGCTCCGTGCAGCGGCGTTTTCAGAAGGTCGTCGAAATTGCCCCTTCGGTAAACCTGAAAGCGGAAACCCGGCAACAGCTTTACGACTATGCCCTCAGAATTGCCCGGCATGTTCAATACAACAACGCCGGCACGGTTGAATTCCTGGTTGACGAAGACGAACAGGTTTATTTCATCGAAGTGAACCCGCGCATACAGGTGGAACACACCGTGACGGAAGAGGTAACGGGAATAGACATCGTTCGGGCGCAGATACTCATTGCCCAGGGGCATTCTTTCGACCATGAAAAGCTGCGTATAGCCAGGCAAAGTGACATTGTTTGCCACGGCTACGCCATCCAGTGCCGGGTGACCACAGAAAAACCCGCCGATAATTTCCAGCCCGATTACGGCCGCATCATCGCCTACCGCTCTCCGGCGGGTTTCGGTATCCGGCTGGACGGTGGCAATGCCTACGCCGGCTCGGTCATCTCCCCCTTTTTCGACAGCCTGTTGGTGAAAGTGACCGCATGGGGACGCACCTTCAAAGGGGCCAGTGACCGCCTCTACCGGGCCCTGCTGGAGTTCCGTGTGCGGGGCCTCGAGACCAACATCGGCTTTTTGGAAAACCTGGTGCAGCACCCTCATTTTCAGGCCGGCGAAGCCACCGTGAAGTTCATCGAAGGGCACCCCGAGCTGTTCGAGATGCCCAAACGCAAGGACCGGGGCACCAAAATTCTGCGCTACCTGGCCGATGTCATCACCAACGGCAACCCCGATGTGCCGCCGGGGATCAAAGTCCCCGGGTTCCGGCCCCCCGTTCTTCCGGAACAGGGCAACGGGGCTGACCAACACGTTGCCGAAGAAGACTACTCCGCCTATTCATTGAAAAAAGGCGGCCAGCCCCAATCCAGCGCCCAGGTTTTCCGGAACGGCACCAAACAACTGTTGGATGAGTTGGGGCCGGAGAAGTTCAGCCGATGGCTGAAGAGCCAAAAGGCCATTCAGTACACCGATACCACCATGCGGGATGCGCACCAATCGCTGCTGGCTACCCGGGTTCGCACTTTCGACATGCTGCAGGTGGCGGATAAGTTTGCCGAAGCACACGGCCACGAACTTTTCAGCATGGAAGTCTGGGGCGGGGCCACCTTCGATGTGGCGCTTCGCTTCCTGCACGAATGCCCCTGGCAACGGCTGGCCCGGCTTCGGGAGGCCATTCCCAATACCCTCCTGCAAATGCTGCTGCGGGGCACCAACGCCGTGGGTTACAAAGCCTATCCTGACAACCTGATCGAAAAATTTGTGGAACAGGCAGCCCGCACCGGAATTGACGTATTCCGGATTTTCGACAGCCTGAACTATGTGCCGTCCATGCTCACCAGCATCCGCACGGTGAGAGAGCGCACCGGCGCCATTGCCGAAGCCTGCATCTGCTACACTGCCGACGTGTTGGATGAAAGCCGCCCCAAATACAACCTGGACTATTACCTCGATCTGGCCCGCCGCCTGGAGGATGCCGGGGCACACATCCTGTGCATCAAGGACATGGCCGGCCTGCTCAAACCCCAGTCCGCCGAAGTGCTCATCAATGGCCTGAAGAAACACATAGCGCTGCCCATTCACCTCCACACCCACGATACCGCCGGCATTCAGTCAGCAACCTACCTCCAGGCCATTGAAGCGGGCGTGGATGTGGTGGACGTGGCGCTGGCCAGCATGTCCGGGCTCACTTCGCAACCAAATTTCAACTCACTGGTGGCAGCCTTGAAAGGTCATCCCCGTGAGCATCCTGTGGACCTCAAAAGCCTGAATGCCTTTTCCAACTACTGGGAAGCAGTGCGGGAGATGTATTTCCCTTTCGAAAGCGAACTGAAGGCCGGAACCGCCGAGGTGTATGAACACGAAATACCCGGCGGGCAATACACCAACCTGCGCCCCCAGGCCCGTTCCCTGGGCCTGGAACACAAGTTCGACAAGATCAAAGAGAACTACCGCCTGGCCAACTTCCTGCTCGGCGACATCGTAAAGGTGACCCCCAGCTCAAAAGTGGTGGGCGACCTGGCCATGTTCATGACGGCCAATGACCTGACACCCGAAGACATCCTGGAACGGGGCGAGAACCTCGCCTTCCCCGACAGCCTGAAATCCCTGCTGAGGGGTGAACTGGGGCAGGTGGAAGGCGGCTTTCCGGAACGGCTGACAAAAGTGGTGCTCAAAGATGAAAAACCCATGACCGGCGCCGCCAATGCTCACCTGCCTCCGGTGGATTTCAACCGGGAATTCCCGGCTTTCAAACGGGAATTTGGCAAAGCACTGACCATGAATGACTTCCTTTCCTACAAACTTTATCCAAAGGTGTACAAAGACTATTTGGCACATATTGCTAACTTCGGCGATGTGAGCCGCCTGCCCACCGGTGCTTTTTTCTTCGGCCTCCGGCCAAATGAAGAACTGCTCATTGAAATTGCCGAAGGCAAAACCCTGCTCATCAGTTTGCTCAACACCACCGAGCCCGATGACGAGGGCAACCGCCTGGTCAGCTTCCGCTACAACGGCACCCTCCGCTCCATCAAGGTGCGGGACCGGTCCGTTAAATCAACGGCGCCCCGCCACAAAAAGGCCGAAAAGCCCGGCGAAATTGGCGCTCCGCTGCAAGGCAACCTCGGCTCCATTCTGGTGAAAAAAGGAGACGTGGTAAAAGCCAACCAGCCCCTTTTCACCATCGAGGCCATGAAAATGGAAAGCACCGTGGTATCGCCGGTGGCAGGAACCGTGCAGCAGGTCTTCCTCGCCGAAAAAACGCTGGTGGAACAGGGAGATGCCGTGGTGGAAGTGGGGTAACGACCCGCCAGACTTGCAGGCAGGTCCTTTTAAGTTTCGATTCACCAAATTTCAAAGAGTTGATCAAAATTTCCGGACTATGGAACATGAAGAACTGAATGGATATTTAAAGCAATATTTTGAGAGGCAAAACAATCGCCCGCTCCCTGATTTTGAAGGTTATTCACCGTATGAAATGCAAAGGATCTTTTATTTTCCTTTGGAAGACGACTGTCCCGTACAATTGAAAAGGCTTGATGTTTCTGACTACAAAAAAATACCGTTGCTGAACCAGGTTAAATACCTTGCCGGCTTAATTGAAAAAAACGGAGAAATAAAACTGACAAAAAAGGGCTTCTTGCCAACAAAAATTGTAAAAGATATTTACAGCCAGGGATTTATTAAGGACGATGGGATCGAGCATTTTGGGTATAAGCTGTACAAGGAAACCGATTCGCCATCAATCCATCTTTCGAAATTACTTTTAGAAATTTCCCATCTTACAAAAAAAAGATACGGGAAGCTGACTTTAACCAAAA
>JALWSS010000157.1 GCA_026993525.1 Saprospiraceae bacterium | reverse complement strand
GAAGCACGTGCTCTGTCCGGAACGAGCTGTCCCCCAAGACCAATTACGGCTCCAAGAAATATCCAGGTTAAATAGTTTGTATAAATAGCTCCCGAGGACATGGCGGCAATAGTATATTGGACAAAAAGTAACGATACCCAAGTCCAGACAGGTTTATAGATGGCTAATTTAATCGCACTATAGAGAGCAATTAAAAACATAATAATAAATGCCATTCCGCCCAAAGTACCTGTCGCCATAAATGATTCCAGAAATATATTATGTGGATATTGATGAAGGCCAGATAACTCAAGCCCACTACCAAAAATTGGATGACTCGAAAACTCCCCCCAGGCACTTTGGAACTTCTCGAGACGACCGATTCGCTGTTGTGGAAGTTGTTCGATCCTCATAACGAATCTCTGAAAAAAACTATCAACATAACTTATAACTGCAAGAGATCCCATGAGTGCCAATCCTGTGAGTCTAATAACGGTCTTCGTCGATCCTCTCAGAAACTCTATCCCGATCATAAACAGCAAACCAATCAAAAGAACAAAGAAGGCAGCCCGTGTCAAGGATACTCCAATAACTACAATTCCGATTATAATCATAAATACGCTGATGCCAATTCTAAAGACCTGGCCTGATTTCGAAATAATTATATTGCAAAGAGCTAACAGGCATAAAGAAGAACCAATGTGACCAAACCATATACCTCCAAGAACTGCGCTCGCTCCACGCTGGTAAGTAGCACTTCCGATTCGTATATTCATGAGATTATTATATAAACCAACAATAGATACAATAAATAACGAAATTATTAATCCCCTTAAAATATAATCAGACATATCATCGTCTGGTGTCGCCATAAAAGCTATCATCGGAATAAGACAAGTCCCGATCGCATATAGATAATACTCATACCAAGGCAAACTCAGATATGGATTATAGTCAACAGATGTCTCCACTACGATTCTAAATATATATAGACTCCAAAAAATCAACATCGGCATGAGATACATAATGCCTATATGATATCTCCCTTCTGCCAAGCTCTTTTTTATTACCCACAAGCTTAATACAAGAATAATCGTCCGGTACGTTATTGTGACATTTCTCCCTGGTATTGCAAAAAAATCCGGAATGAAAGAAAAAAGCCCATATCCGGCAATCGCCAAGATAAAGAAGGCTATCCATAGCAGCTTCGACTTATCTTTCTTCAGGATCGGCCCAGCAACACTCAAGGTTGCCTCGTAGTGGTCTCCCATTTTTCGCTCTTCTGAATGTTGAAAAGGTTCTCAGCTTTGAAGCAATTCTCGATACATGAGATTTAGTCTTACAGACTCATTTTCCCAGTTGTACCTTTTCGTTACAGCCTCCCTCCCCCGCTCACCCATTTTTTTTGCCTCGCCCGGGTTCTCCAACAACCAGGTTATTGCATCCGATAATGCCTTAGAATCAAAAGGATCCACCGTCAACCCACAATTGATAGATTCAATCAACTCTTTCCACTTGGGGAAGTTCGACGCTATTACAGGCAAACCGGCTCCCATGTACTCGAAAAGCTTTCTCGGATGACCCTCAAAATTATTAGGGTTCGGATGTACGACACATAGCCCTACTTTCGCTTTAGATAGTTCCACTTTCACTCGATTGTATTCTACCCATCCAGTATAGTGCACGCGCTCCCAGCCGGGATATGCTTCTAGTTGGCCTACAAGTTCTTCAGGTGATACAAGCCCGACTATTCGCAATTCTGCCCTCAATGAGTCAGGGATAAGCTCTATTGCTTTTACCATCTCGACAGCACCTCTCTGCTTGGAGGTTCTACCTGTCCAAATAACAATATTCTCCCGCTCCAAGTATGGGATCTGATTTTCGACTGCTAATTCTTGTATGTCAGGATAGTATTCAATGATTGTTGTTTTTAATGCAGGAAAATTTTGCGCGACAAATGGCGATGCCGCAACTACCCCATCTATACGGGAAACGACGAAGTTTTCAAGTATCCCTAGGAATACGGACAAAATCGGACGACTAAAAGAAGGAATCCATCTTTTATTCAACATATGAAGTCGAAAGTTCTCATGGGCATCATAGATAACTTTCTTTCCTCTCAATTTTAACATCCAGCCAACAAAAAGCAGCTCAGGATCATGAAAATGATATAGAACGGCATCTTCTTTTATGGCTGTTCGATATACTTTGTACACGGTTGAAAAAAAACGCTGAAGAATCGATTGGGGTTGTGGGACGGCCTTTATTTTTATGTCCTCTACGATCTCATCTTTATCATGAGGAACAATCAATACTACTTCATAACCAGCTTTTCTCAACGACTTGCATTCCTTGTGGAATATCCTCGTATCGAAAGGAGTGTGTACAGATGTCATATGTGCAATCTTTTCCATTTACCTTGTTCTTAATTACAACAGTGAGAGTCCTTTCTTCTACACTGGCTGATTCTCCTCTTCATATAACCTGATGGCCACTCGCGACAAATAGAAATGAAATAAATATGAGAACAAAGTAGTAATTGCATAAATGCTTATTGCACTTCTCGGGGAGAGTCCCATCCTCCACGCAATCCCTATTCCCCCCAAGACAATCATACTTCGGAGTCCACTCCAGAGTAATTGCCACTCCTGTCTTCCAACCAGATTTAACGTTTGAGAAAGTGGTGAAACTACAAATTGAGCGACAAAGGCGATTCCTAAAATTTGCACATAGACACCACTTTCTCTCCATTTTTCACCAAATACTAATTCAAATAACCAACTACTCGACAACATTAAAACAGTCATTGGAACTATTATAAACTTGAACAAATGGCCAGCAGTCCTGGTGTACAGACCTAAAACACCATTGAACTTATTCCTTATCTTTTCCGAAAATTCTCCCAAATAAACCTGCGCAACAGCTTGACCAACAAATCGCATTGGTATTGCTATCACTTTTTGACCTAACACGAACCATCCGGCAATCTGGGGACCGTAAAATGCAGCCAACAAAAGAGCCGGAGCCTCTTTCCCGATTCGATCCAGAAGAATGGCCCCGCTTGTAAACTGTGGAAACCTTTTATAAAACCTTGCAGCATCGAGTATACCTTGCCATGAAGCTTTACGGATAACCTGTCGATCTCTGTGAAAGGCTAGAAACCCTAATGTCCCATTCCCACTCATTCTTCCGACTATATCTCCGAATATCAGGCCTTTCGAACCAATTCCCAGCAATCCTAATGCGATCTGGCCACTCACCATTCCCACTACCTTTGCAATCTTTGTTCGCACAATACGTCCAAAATCCTTGCGAAGAATGGCCCAAAAACTCAATACATTATACAATCCTCCACCCAAAACCCCTATGGGAACCAACCAAACAAAGGTGTTTGCCATTTGAGCCCCTACCGTGTCTGAAAGGCTCCCTCGAAAAAAGGTTAAGGTAACTCCTACCAGACTGCTGAAAACGACTGTAATGATTAGACTCAAGAGCAATAGATTTGCCGAGGTGACGAGGCTTTCCGGCAAAGGGATCGCTATCTCATAACCAAGAGCCGAAACAGCAAAAAGGATCGTGATTATTGAAATGAAGACTCCTAAAATGCCGAATTGATCAGGCGTATATAGTCGCGTGATCACGGGCATAGCCGCTATCCCTATCCCCTGCGCTACGACCGCGCCACCCGACAACTTCGCGACTTCTCGCGCAAACTGTCCCCTTGGCAGCCTGCTCTTCACGGCGTCCCATAGGT
>JALWSS010000156.1 GCA_026993525.1 Saprospiraceae bacterium | reverse complement strand
GGTAAGGAATGGTGGTTATCGGTTATCGGTTGGCGGTTGGCGGTTATCGGTTATCGGTTGGCGGTTGGCGGTTGGCGGTTATCGGTTGGCGGTTATCGGTTGGCGGTTGGCGGTTGGCGGTTATCGGTTGGTGGTTATCGGTTATCGGTTATCGGTTGGCGGTTGGTGGTTGGCACAAAAAAGTCAGGCAGGGAGCGACCCTGCCTGCCGAGTGTTTTGTCCCAAGTTTTTGCTTTACGTAGCGTGTTTGTCCGCCCGCCGTTTTTTCCAGTCATTGGCGGGTCTGTGTTCAAGTACCAGGGCGAGTGTTTGTCACAGTTTGCGCACCAGTAGTTTTCCGTGGTGGAAATGGTAAGCTTCTCTTATGTTCACAAAATATTGTCCTTCGGTCAATGTGTTCACGGGCAGTGAAACCTGTCGGATACCGGGTTCTTCCGGGAGCAGGGTTTGAGAGAAAAGTACCCTGCCGAACAAGTCGGTCACTTCCAGTCTGGGTCCGTCAAGTTCCCTTTGTTCAAAGCTGATGGTAACGTAATTGGAAGCGGGGTTAGGATACAAGGATACCGTTCCGGCCCGGGGGCCGTTTTGCTCTGCTGATCCGGAGTTTTGGTCGGCTGCGCCAATGGCGAGGATGGCCACCGCTTCGGGAGTATGGTTGCGCTCCGCATCGGCAATCTGGTCTTCGGCCATCCAGCAGCGCAGTTCATTTCCTTCGGTAAAATCACCGGCCAGGAGGGGCCAGGCGCCTTCATCGCCGGCCATGCCGGCAGCACCGAGTACAACGGCTTCGAGTTTGTTGAAACCGGCCAGAGGGTAGGCAAAACCTGCCTTGTCGTCGGCAATGCCCTGCACGATGGGTGGCCCGTTGGCAGCCAGCAGCCGGAGGCCATCGTAAGCGTGGACGCCGCTTTCGAATACGAGGTAGCCGATGGTTTCATCTTCCCGGGCGGGGTATGGGTTGTCTTCGCCAATGTGTTTTCCGACGGAAAAAGACCGCCTGCCTGCCGGGCTCCTGGCATCACCAGAGGCAGACGACCAGGCCACCGACCAGCGCTCGTCGTTACTGCTCATGACCTGGGTGAGCACCACCGGATTGGTATAAGTTTGACCGAAGGAAAAAATACCGGTGAGCCAATGGCCCGAGTGGGATGTTTCTTCAGCCGTCATGGTACCGGCTTCGAATTTGAGGCCGTTTTCTGCATAGCGGTAGATGCCCGCTTCCACGGCTATCCAGCTCACCTGCAGGGCGCCGGTAGGGCTGTTTTCAGAGCCGGCTACCTGTAGTCTGATTTCAAAGCTGTTGTCTTCGCAATTGCGCAAGCGAGTGACAACCGAAGGCGTGTTGGCCCCACCGGCAATGGGTGTAGCTATCACCACCATGTGCTCGTAGTTGTATTCCAATGCGACTTTTTGCCATTTTTCGCTGACGGTCAGCACGCCGTATTCCATTTGCACGGGTTTCTCCGGCAGCACGTTTGAAACGGACATCGCCGAACAGCCGTTGGCATCGGTCACGGTGAGCCGGTACTCTCCCGGGTTCAGGTTGTAGAGCAAGCGCTCGCCGGCGCCGTTGCTCCAGTGATACAGGTAGGGCTCCGTGCCTCCCGACACATTGGCCAGCAGCCCTGCCCCGGTTCCCGTTCCCGGAATGTTGATGGTGTAAACGCTCAGCGGCTCCGGCTCGGCTATTTCAGCCACCCCTACCACGGTGTTCGGGCCCACCTGGATGGTCACGGTGTACAGTCCGGCAGACAGGTTTTCGATGCTTTGGGTGGTAGCGCCGTTGCTCCAGTTGTAGTGGAGTTCACCGGCGGCGGCCGGCACATGAGCCGTCAGGCGGCCGGTGGCTTCGCCGTGGCATTTGGGGTGTTCGGCCTCAAAGGCAACGGTGTAATTGGAAGGCCCCTTCAAGGTCAGCGGCTGCCGGTTGATGTCGAAAAATGCGTTGTCGGCGGCCCGCACCATTATGTAGGCCAACTCGCTGCTGTACGGCGGCACCACCAGGGTGTAAGAACCGTCGTTGGGGGTGTTGCGCACCAGCTCGTAGGGGAAGGTGGCCCCGCCATCGACTGACAGCAGTATGTCCACTTTTTTGCAATTGACGGGAGCCTCGCCGGTACCGGCCACTTTCCACTGAATGGTTTTTACCTGACCGCTTTCCCAGACTTCCCCACCCTGCGGATAGGTCATTCTGAAATTTCCATTGGTTTCGATGACATGAATTTTTTTATCGTCGCAATCCACCAGGCCATTGCCGGCCCTGGTGCAGAAGCGGAAGTTCATTTCCCTGGCGGCGGCCGGCAGCACCTCCCAGCCGGCATCTGCGCCGTGGAGCAGCACGTCCAAAGAGGGGAAAAAGCGGGTGTCATTTACCGAAGGAAAAACCGAGCGAAAGGCGGGTCCGGCCTGGTTTTCTGCCAATGGTGGCATCACCGCCACTTCGTTGTCAATCTGCTCCCAGGTATAGGTGAGGCTGGCCGGATTGCCGCTGTACTGCACCACACCCGAGAGTTGAAAAGGCGTATTGGCCGGAATGTAAACATCAGAGCCGGCGTCGGCTTCAAGGGTTTCAGGAATGGTGGAAATGCTTGCGCAATTACCGTACTGCGTCAGGTAATTTTCTATCTCCGCAATGCTGATGGCGTGGAAATAGGCATCGCTGTGGGGTTGCACATTGGGCGAGCAAACGCCGGCATAGCCCATGATGGTGCTGCCGCTACCCGGTTCCACGGCCGTGGCGGGGTTGCGGTTGCAATTGTTGTTTTGGGTGTGCGAGGCCCCGAACTGGTGGCCAAGTTCATGCGCCACATAGTCCACAAAGAAAGCGTCGCCAAAGGGGTTGTTGCTACCGCTGACGCCTTCGGCTTTTTTCGAAGAGCACACACTTTTGATATGGGCAAGGCCACCATTGGCAGTAGTCAGCAGGTGGCCCACATCGTAATTGTCCGCGCCGATGTACAGATTGCAGGCCTGTTGGTTTTGCCCCAGTGCGCTTTGGCTGGTGCTGTTGTAAAACGGATCGCTTTGTGGGTCCAGGAAAATGATCTCGTCGTTGTTGGCCACCAGTTGCAGGTGTACGCCCAGGTCTCGTTCAAAGATGCCGTTGAGGCGGTTCACGAGGGTTGCCATGGCCGACAAGGCACCTTCTTTGGTGCCGCCGAAGTAATCTGCAAACTCACCGGTACAGGCCAGTGCCAGCCGGTAGGTTCTGACAAGGCCGGAGTTTTTTACCGAAGGAAGAGGTTCTGAATTGCTTTTTCCTTCGGTAAAACAGGACCAGTTGCCCTTTGAGGTGAGAGCTGATTTTGGAAGCACCTTGTAAATGCCTTTGGCAGCATCGGCAGGTTCGATGAGGAAGGCCGGGTGTCCGGCTCCCTCCACCAGTGCACGGAAGCCATTGGCCCCCATTTCACAGCGGAGCCGGAGTGCCGGATGTTGGAGGCAGTTGCCTTTCCAGGTTTTGATGTTGGGATATTTGGCGGCCAGTTGCGGGTGCAGCACCGCCGAGGGTTGAAGTTCGAATCTTAAAAGAACCCCATCCGGTGCGGGAAGCTCCAGCACCGGTGGGGATGAGGCGTTCATAGTCTTTGTTATTGTTTCAAATGTAGCCTCGGTCAATCTGATATAGGTGAATGTGTCTTTGTCGTCAAAAGGTTCACTGGCTTCTGCATTCACAAAAGTCCACGGACGGAGCGTAACATTGTTTTCCTGGGCATGGGCATAGCAACAGGCTGCCAACCCCATGCAGGCCAATAGGGTGCGAAGGTCCATAGCAGAACATTTCACTTTGAGAGGAAGTGAGTTACAGGGTTTACAGCATTGCTGCTCAAGGGATTAGATGCAGAATTCGCATCTGGTGGTAGTGTGAAGAAAAAGCGGGAAAGGCAGAGGTATCAGTGTTCCGGATACTGTGGTAAATCAAAGAAGGGGAGTGAATCCGCAGCAGGATCGGAACTGCACATCAGTAGTCAATTTCTTTGCCAAACAGCGGTCAATAATTTTTCGCTGCACCAAATAATGACCGGGAGGGCAAGACTGCTGTGACAAGCAAAAAAGGGATATTCGGCCACTGACACCTGCGGGCCTCAAAGCTGCGAAGTGATCAGCAGGTCAAGGTCTGTGTGCTTCATACCAAAACGGTGGCCAATGTATGCGTTGGTGAGCCGGCCCAAATAAATGTACACACCGTTGCGAAGGCCCGAATGATCGTAGAGCAATTCTTCAATCCCGCCCTGTTTTCCGGCGGCCAGCAACAGGGGCACCAGAATGTTGCTGATGGCGATGGAAGAGGTGCGGGGCACTTTGGAGGCGATGTTTGGCACGCAGTAATGTATAACCCCGTGTTTTACGAAGGTAGGGTTGGCATGGGTGGTCATCTCGGAAGTGGCGATGCAGCCGCCCTGGTCTATGCTCACATCCACCACCACTGATCCGGTTTTCATCTGCGCAATGTGATCTTCGGTAACGATGACAGGGGCCCTGCCCGATTTGGAGTGCACCGCCCCGACCACCACGTCGGCGTTGAGGAGTTCTTTTTCCAGTTGAGCCGGATTGAAGGTAGAGGTGTTGACCCGCTGGCCCACGTGCTGTTGCAAACGCATCAGCTTGTAAACGTTGTTGTCGAAAACCCGGACATCAGCGCCCAAACCCAGTGCAACCCGCACCGCCGATTCTCCAACCACCCCGGCCCCAAGCGTGACGACCTTGGTAGGCGGCACCCCTGCGATACCCCCCAGCAGGATGCCTTTTCCTCCGCTGGTAGTGGCCAGCAGTTCTGCGGCGGTCAGCATGGCGCTCATCCCCGCCAGCTCGCTCATCACCCGAACAAACGGAAAGGAGCCGCTGTCATCCTGGATGTATTCCATGGCCAGGGCCAGCACTTTCTTTTTGCGAAGCGCATCAATGAATTCCTCGGTCAAAGCGGGCAGGTGCAAGGGAGAAATGATGACCTGATTGGGATGAAAGCGTGAGATCTCGTCCAGGGTTGGAGGGGCCACCTGCAGCACGATGTGTGCGTTGAAGACTTTCTCTTTTTCGTAAACGATTTCGGCACCGGCCTCAGAATAGCGGTGATCGGAATAATTGGCTTTGGCACCGGCACCGGCCTCTATCACCACCCTGTGCCCCTGCGCTGTGAGCGCCTGAACGGCAGCGGGAACCAGCGCAATGCGGTTTTCCAGGTTGGTTTCAACTTTTGGAATGCCGATGTACAATGCACCTTTTTTATGCTCCACGGCCAGCATCTCTGCCTGTGGAGACAGGTGTCCTTCGGTCAATGAGGAAGGGATTGGAATTTTCTTCTCCTTTGCCATAAAACGGAGGTTGGATCAACTCGGGTGAAAAGGCCTACAAAGATAGTATTTTCCTGCTGCCATCCGGCTGAAGGGTCAATCGGAGCCCGATCGCATCATCCGGAAGCAGCGAGCCGGCAATTTCGGGCCATTCGATGAAACACCATTCGCCGCTGTCAATGTATTCCATCAAACCCATATCGAGGGCTTCGTCCAAATCATTGAGACGGTAAAGGTCAATGTGATACACGGGGCGAAATGCGCCCTGAGCATCCCGGTAGCGGTACTCATTCACCAGGGAAAAACTGGGGCTGCCGGCCTCCTCCTCCACGCCCAGTTCTTTGCAAAAGGCCTGTACCAGGGTGGTTTTTCCGGCTCCCAGGTCACCGGTGAGTGTCACTACACAGGGTTGGTTCAGCCCGCTGAGGATTTTTCGGGCCACCGGTTTCAGCTCTTCAGGTTTATTCACAACAAACTCCACAAACCGCTTTTTTTCCTTCGGTAAATTACCGGTCATTGGTTTTAAACAATGCCATGACGATGACAAGCACGATCAATAATCCCACGCCCCACATCCAACTGTAAATGGTATTCTGGAACACGGAAAGGTAAAAACAAGCTCCCGCTACCCCTCCTAGCAAAGGCCCCACCACCGGTATGGGCGCATAAGCCCAGTCAGAAGGCCCCTTCCCGGCTATGGGCAACAGCCAGTGTGCCAGCCGGGGCCCGAGGTCCCGTGCCGGATTGATGGCGTAGCCGGTGGTGCCGCCCAGCGACATGCCTATTGCGACGATAAGGGCTCCCACCACAATGGGGTTCAGCCCTTCGGCAAAATCATTGGCGCCGATGAACAACAGCCCGGTAATCAGGATAAATGTTCCACTGACTTCGCTCAGCAGATTGGCCCAGGGTGCCCGTACGGCAGGCCCGGTGCAAAACACCGCCAGCTTGGCCGCCTGATCTTCCGTGCGGCTCCAGTGCGGCAGGTAGTGCAGCCACACCACCGCAGCACCGATGAGGGCCCCCAGCATTTGTGCCAGTACGTAGGCAGGCACCTGGCTCCAGGGAAAATCACCCGTGGCGGCCAGGGCCAGGGTAACCGCCGGGTTGATGTGCGCCCCACTGATGTTGCCGACGGCATAAATGGCCAGCGTAACTGCCAGGCCCCACGCCAGTGTGATAACCACCCAGCCGGCGTTTTCAGATTTTGTTCTTTTCAAAACGGCCCCTGCCACCACACCATCACCAAAAATGACCAAAAGCATGGTACCGATAAGTTCTCCGAGAAAAGGTGTCATAATTCGCTGGTTTTACGTTTGTTGGCATTGTATGGCATTTGGGAGAAAAAGAATATGTGCGAAAAAAGTGAAAAAAATCGAACATTAAACTTTCTTTGCACCTATTGTTACCAACCAACTGAACAACACAGGTTTCTGAGCACACAATTCTACCTGTCCGGCTCATTTCACACCTGAATCCCGGCTTATATCCTGCAATTTAACCCCGTTGTGCTGCCACGCAGTCGGAGTTTCCTGTTTGAGAAAACTAACAAAAACTACGCTTATGCTTAGCTTCTTCAAGTTCCCCTTCAACTCGAGAAAGCAAAAGTCTTCGGAAGAGAACCACGAAAATGTCCTGTTGGACATATTGAGGAAAAGGCGTCAGAGCACCCCTTCAGCAAAGGAGGGCCTCACAAAACACATCGTGGAGAAATACCGGGAGAAATTCGATGGCAGACCGGGTGCTCCTGCAAGCCCTGCCGAACAATACGAGGCCATGAGAAAAATTTTGCAAGACCTTGACAATGAACTGCGTTGACACCGGATTTGAAACCGACACCCAAGTTCCGGAAAAAGCTGGCCTCCTTTTTGCATGGCACTTTTTTGCCATTCGTACCGCAGGGAGGCTGAAGGGCTTGCACTCACAAGTTAAACCTCATGAAATAAAATGAGAATGGCATCTGAGCAGCCCTTTTCCCCTCCCCTTCTGTTGAACTGGCTTGAGAAAACAACGAAGCGGAATCCAGACCATACCGGATTCCGCTTTTCTTTTGTACTCAGATCAGTGCCGAATCACTTTTTCCGTCTTCGCCTTACCCTGCCCCGGCTGTGTTTCGGGCCCGATTGGCGCCTGCCATTGCTGCGGCGGCTTTGCTGCTGTTGCTGCTGCACTTGCCGGTGCAGGTTGTCCAGGTTGGCATCATGTGCCACTTTCAGTTTTCCTCCTGACAGGCTTTCCAGGTCATCTATGATAAGGTCGTCGCTGACGTAATGTTCCCGGTTCCAGGTTTTGTATGCCAACTTCATGTAGGAAGCAATGACTTCCACGAAAGCGTCTTTCTTGGGGCCATCTTCCATTGAAATGGCTTTGGCAATGAGCTTCTGCACATTGCTGCCATAGTGCCTGAACTTGGTGTCTTTTGTTGGATAGCCCACCCTTTCCGGTTTTTTGATCCGGTCTTCGGGTTGCGGCCTTTCTCCGATGGATGGCGTCACATCAATGTCGTAATCGGCAATCTGGAAGAAGTGCTTCCACAAACGGACCTGGTAATCCTCCATGGTCCGGGTTTGCGGGTTCATTTGCGACATCAGGACAATGATGCGTTCGGCCAGGGCCTGGCGCATCTTGGGGTCCTCTACGGTTTTGCAATACTTGATCAGGTTTTGAACGTTGCGGCCATACTCGGGAATGATGAGATGCTCGCGGCTTGAATTATATTCCATGTTGAATGTTTACGATTTACAGGCCTCCCTGGTCACTGAGCTTGAAATTGCCGGAAGGCGAAGGCAAAGTACAAATGTTGTAATCTCCGCAAATGTACACAGCTCCGGGCTTATACCTGCTTTCCGGCCCCGGGGTTTCTCAATTGATGCACTATTCCACCGTGACTGATTTGGCCAGGTTTCTTGGCTGGTCCACGTTGCAGCCTCTCAATACAGCGGTGTGATAGGACAGCAACTGCAAGGGTATGGAAGAGAGCAGGGGTGTAAGCGGTTCAGCGGTATCCGGTATTTCAATGCTGTAATCGGCCATTTTGCTGATCACACTGTCGCCTTCGGTCACCACGGCAATGACGATGCCTTTGCGGGCTTTCACTTCCTGAATGTTGGAGGCAATTTTTTCATAAGCGCTTTTGTTCGTCGCAATGACCACCACCGGCATGTTTTCGTCAATGAGAGCGATGGGACCGTGCTTCATTTCTGCTGCCGGATACCCTTCGGCGTGGATGTAGGAAATCTCTTTCAGCTTTAATGCCCCCTCCAGGGCCACCGGGAAATTGTAGCCCCGGCCGAGGTACAGTGCGTTGTTGGCACTCTTTATCTCAGAGGCGATGTAGGCGATCTTCTCGTTGTTTTCCAATACCCGCTGAACCTTGGCCGGAATGGCCTCCAACTCGCTCACCAATTCCGCAAAATACTCGTCGGAGATGGTTCCTTTCAAACGGCCTATCTGCAAAGCCATCAGCGTCAGCAATGTGACCTGACCGGTAAATGCCTTGGTGGAGGCAACCCCAATTTCGGGGCCGGCGTGAATGTATGACCCGGCATGCGTCAGGCGGGCAATCGAGGAACCGACCACATTCACGATGCCATACAAAAAAGCGCCATTGTCCCTTGCCAGTTCGAGTGCAGCATAGGTGTCGGCTGTTTCTCCGGATTGGGAAATGCCAATGACCACATCTTCTTCGGTGATGACCGGATTGCGGTAGCGAAACTCAGAGGCGTATTCCACTTCAACCGGGATTCGGGCCAGGTCTTCGAAAAGGTACTCGGCAACCAGGCCGGCGTGCCAGGATGTTCCGCAACCGAGAATTACAAATCGCCTGGCGTTGGCTATTCGCTCGAGGTAATCGTCCATCCCGCCGAGCTTCACCCACTTTTCTCCGGCATTGATACGGCCACGCATGGCATCGTGGATGGTCTCGGGCTGCTCGTGGATTTCTTTCAGCATGAAGTAGTCATAACCACCCTTCTCAATTTTGCTGATCTCGATGTTCAGTTCCTGTACATAAGGGGTATGCAGTTCATTGTCAATGCTCCTGATCTCATAAGAGCCATTTCGCAGCACGGTGGCAATTTGTTCATCGTCCAGGTAAACCACCTTTTTGGTGTGTTCCACAATGGGAGTGCCATCAGAAGCCACGTAAAAGCCATCTTCGGCAATGCCCAGGACCAGGGGGCTGGCTTTGCGGGCTGCCACCAGTTTGTCGGGGTCGTTTTTGTCCATGACCACTATGGCGTAGGCTCCAACCACCTGCGTGAGGGCCTCCCGTACCGCTTCTTCCAGCGGTAGGTTGTAGCGATCCTGGACTGCCTCGATGAGGTGAACCAGCACTTCCGTATCTGTTTCTGAGTGGAAGGTATGTCCGTCTTTGATGAGGGCCTTTTTCAGCGAAGCGTAATTTTCGATGATTCCATTGTGAACCAGTGTCAGGCGGCCATTGCCGGAGGTGTGCGGGTGGGCGTTGGTGTCGTCGGGTTTGCCGTGGGTGGCCCACCGGGTATGACCAATACCCGTGTTTCCCCGGGTGCTTTTTCCGACGACAAAATTTTCCAGTTCCTGAACCTTGCCTTTCTTTTTGTAAACGTTGAGATCGCCGTTTAGCAGGGCGATACCGGCGCTGTCATAACCTCTGTACTCAAGCCTTTTCAGGCCTTTGATGAGGATGGGATAAACGTCTTTTGACCCAATGTAAGCTACAATGCCACACATACGCGTAGTGTTTTGCTGGTGAACTAATGTGGATTAAACTTTTATAAGCTGGGCATCAAGGATAATAGCAGTCAATATCGCGTAAAAGTAAGTCTTAATTTCATTGGAAACATCGAATGATTGGGACCGGAAATAACGCTTCGGGAAGCTTTTTGTGCTTTGTTGTAAACGGAAATCAACAACCTGTTGGACTTGTTACCACTGATCATATCCTGAAAATGCCCTGAAATGTTGAGACGATAAGTGTTATCGTCCTCCATTTTGCCGCCAAAAATCTCGCCGAAGCTATTGCCGACTCGATTCAGGGCAAATTCCACGTCTTCGATTAGCATAAAAATAGAATCTCCAACGATCTCAGAAGCAATGAGTTGGTCGGTATTGCCATAGAACATTTCGTTGTCTCCCGGCAGGCGTTGCGGATACAGTACCAGTTCCGCATTGTTGACGATGAGGCCTTTGAGGTTTTCCAAATATGGGAATTCCACTATTACATCCATACCGGAAGCACCCTGCAAGAATAACAAGCTGTCCGTTTCGTCTTCCGGATTTGTGAGGAAAGGCTCTACCGTAGAGCCGGTATAATCGTGTTCGAAATAGGTGGTCACCACATTGTTGTTGAAGACCGGGAAAGTGTATTCGAATTTGCTGGTATCCTGGTGGTAATACAATTTCAAACCGGTGGGGAAGCCCCTCAGATCAAAACTCAGCATACCCTGGTTCTGGCTCACCGGCCTCAATTCAAAACCGGGAAGGATGGAATAAAATGCCGAATCCGTGGAGTAATTGGTCGGGTCCGTATTCAGCAGGAAATTGCCCAATTGCTCGCTCAGCGGCACCCGCAAATGGGGCGGATACCTCACCGTGGTATCCTCACTGGGTTCGAAAATGGTCAATGAATCTTTAAAATCCGGAACAAAAGGATGAAAACCCGCCGGTGTATTTCTGACTTTGAAGCTTTGAGAAGAATAGTAAACGGAGTCACTGTACAACCTTTCATCCAACTGATACACTTCCATCTCAAAAGTGGAGTTCGGGTCACCGTAAATCCCGTCTTCCTGATAGGGTAAGAGCAAAACGATCGAATCCAGTTCTGCCCCTTCAAAACTGGGTACGGTAGCATTGAGACTGACCTGAAAATAAATGGTGGATTTTACCCTTCCGAGAATCGGATCGGCAAAATCACCGAAAAGAAAGCTTCGGGTGTCATTCCCAACTATGATCGGGCTGTAGGTCAACACAGAATCCCCCTCAAGGGCATAAGCCTTCAACGAAACCGTATCGGTAAACTCAATGTCCAGTTGGTCGCCGGTAAAGAGGTCTGAACCGATAACGGTGGGGTCATTGCAGGCAAGCTGGGCCAGCAAAATCAATCCGGAAAAAAAGTAAAGAAGGCGCTTTAAATTATTCATCGTTGGGTGATAACAGGTTCTTTGATGGTTTAGGGTGTAGGGTGTAGAGTTTAGGGTGTAGGGTTTGGGGTTTGGGGTTTGAAAACTCTGTTTTGTCCACCCTACATGCACAATCATGTAATCCATCGTGCTGGAAGTTGATTTATGCGAGGCGCAAAGTAAAGCACAAAGGCAGAGTGCCCGTTAGCATTCTTCAACGTTGTATGTTGTGGAAATAAAATAATTGGCGTGTCGCCAGGTGGTATAAGCAAAAAGCGGTTGCAGGTTATGGCCTGCAACCGCTTTATTCGTCAAAGTTCATCAATTGCTGCTTACAGTCTCTTCCAACAAGGTGTTGTAAAAGTTGATGTAAGCGGCCTGAAGCTGTTCATCATCCTGAAAATCCAGAACGGGTTTGTCCACAGAAGCGATCAATGCCTGGAACTCTTCGTTCAGCTCTTCGCTGCCCTTGATCAAGGCATCAGCATAAGCCACAGCCCCTTTGTACAGGTCAACTTTGTCGCCGGAAACAAAAGCGGCCAGGTCATCCTGGGAAAGGGCATTGATGGCTGCCTTTTTAAGGAACGATTCACCGAATTCCTGATTGATGATGGTATTGTAAAGGCTGTAAATGATCCTGGAATTGTGGAACAAGGGCTCGGTCTTGTAGGCCTCCCTGATAAAGAACGGCACCAAAGCCGTCATCCAGCCGTGGCAATGGATGATGTCAGGCGGCCATCCAAACTTTCTCACAATCTCAATCACACCTTTACAGAAAAAGATCATCCTTTCCGGATTGTCGGCATGAGGCACACCATCTTCGTCTGTAAAGATGGTCTTGCGTTTAAAAAAGTCTTCGTTGTCGAGGAAGTAAACCTGAAGGCGGGCACCCGGCAAAGAAGCCACTTTAATGATCAATGGAAAATCATCGTCGTCAACGATGATGTTCATCCCTGAAAGGCGCACAACTTCATGAAGCCTGTGCCTTCTTTCATTGATAGTGCCGAAACGAGGCATGAGCACCCTGATCTCCATTCCCTGGGCCTGAATGGCTTCGGGAAGTTTCCTCACCAAAGTGGAGATCTCAGAAATCGCAGTGTAGGGTTCCATTTCCTGCGTCACAAACAGCACTTTCTTTTTCTCCGTCATACGTTTCACATTTATTTGTTCAAAATTCTTGTCAAAAGAACGGGCTGATCATTGCGGCCCTGGCCGCTAGTCCATTCAAACTTTCCAGTTCAATCAATTTCGGGAATGTTGTTAGAGACCAAATTCATGACTGAAATGAGGGCGCAAAGATACTAAAAAATAAGGGGGACTTTGCGACATGTTTCCCATAAAAACCTGCAACACACTTCATTTTTTATTCATTCCCCTTCTTTCGGACAATTGCTTTGCTGAACAGAATTTGATCTACTTTTGCAGGTCTTTTTGGCCAACGCACGGCAAAACGATCAATCAACCAGAAGCCATTCATGCTACTTTTCAAAAAAGTCGAACAACTTCAAAAACACCTCAAAACCGTTCGCAACGACCTGCGAACCATTGGGTTTGTGCCTACCATGGGTGCCTTGCACGAAGGCCACCTTTCGTTGATAGAAGCGGCCGCCAATCGTTGCGACTTTGTGGTCTGTTCCGTTTTTGTGAACCCGGCCCAGTTCAACGACGACAACGATCTGGAATCCTATCCCAGAATTCCGGAAAAAGACATCGAAGCCCTTTGCAAATCTTCCTGCAATGCGCTGTTCTACCCCGATGTTGAAGAAGTTTACCCGAAGGGCTGGACCAGCGATGCACCCACCGATTTTGGCTACCTGACCCAAACCATGGAAGCCATCCACCGCCCCGGGCACTTCGAAGGCGTGGCCAAAGTGGTAAAACGCCTGCTCGACATCGTACAACCCGATGAACTTTTCATGGGGCAAAAGGATTTTCAGCAATGTGCCATCGTCACTGAAATGTTGCGCAGGCTGAAAATGCCCGTGGAAGTGGTTTGCTGCGATACCATCCGGGAAAAAGACGGCCTGGCCATGAGCAGCCGCAATCTTCTGTTGAGTGACCAGGAGCGGTCAAAAGCGCCGGCATTGTTCAAATCCCTTTTGCTTGCCAAAGACCTGCTGGACAGGGTCTCCGTTCCGGAAATTGAACAAAAAGCACTGGAACTGCAAAAACTGGCGGGCTTTCAGCCCGAATACTTCAGCATCGTTGACGGCCACAACCTCCGGCCCGTCACCGATCCCCAACAACACAATTTCATCGTTGCATGCACCGCTGCCAAACTGGGCAAGGTCCGCCTCATTGACAACCTCATTCTCCGAAGGGAATTCTGAAGATGTTAAGGTTCATGGACAAATTATCATTTTGTTCATGGATTTATGGATTATTCTTATACATTTGCGCGCCCTGAAAAATGAGCACCAAACTTTACCCTGGCAAGACCGATAATCCACATTGAACTAAAGCCTGTATCATGCCCTACGAACAGCATTACATGGTAGATTTTACCCTCCCCAAGGTGCTTTCCGAAGAATTTTTGCAACTGATACCCATGCAGCGCAATCGCGCCAACAAGCTTTTCCGTGAAGGCAAGCTGGTCAACTTTGCCGTGGCCATTGACAACTCCAAAATGTGGGCGGTGATCAGTGCCACCAGTCTGGAAGAAGTAGAGGCCATCCTGGACGAGCTCCCCCTTACCCGTCACATGCGATACAAAGTCTCCTGCCTTACCCTGTTCAGCGCTGCCGACAGCGGCAGCCCGGCGTTTTCTTTGAATTAGAGTAGGGAGTAGGGAGTAGGGAGTAGGGAGTAGAGAGTAGGGAGTAGAGAGTAGGGAGTAGGGTGTAGGGTTTAGGGTGTAGGGTTTGGGGGTGCTAGCACTCTCGATTCCTCAGTTCCTCAGTTCTT
>JALWSS010000155.1 GCA_026993525.1 Saprospiraceae bacterium | reverse complement strand
TGCTGGATTTTCATCTTGGCCCAAGGGGCAATCTCCTCATCGGACAAGAAAGACCAAATTTTGTTTGCATGTCAAAGAACTAGTTGATTTTACCCCCCTTTTTGCAGTGGACTCATTCCTCAATTCCTCAATTCCTCGATTCCTCAATTCCTCGATTCCTCAATTCCTCAATTCCTCGATTCCTCGATTCCTCGATTCCTCAACAAATTCAGTTGTGGCGGGTTTACACATAGTTCCTGCCTTCTTCACCTTACCATTTATCCCTTCCGGGAGATGTTTTAATTCAATCAATTAACAGTTTAAATGAAACGAAAAACGCACAACAAGGCCAATGGCCGCAAGGAATCCAATTCAGAGAGAAGGAAAAGCCGTTCAAATCCAGAACAATTGCAGCGGCGGCTGCCACCCAGACAATTGCAACAGGCAATTCTGAAGATATTTTCAGAGCAGCCCAGGAAGCGCTTCAATCCCCGTCAGATACTCAAAAAGCTCCATGTTGCCAACAACAAGGACAGTGTGCAGCACGCCCTCGAGCAGCTCGTTGAGCAGGGCAAGCTCCAGGCCCTTGAGGATTTCAAATTCAAACTGAAGCGGGGCAGCGGTGTGAAAGCGCGCAAGAAAGTTTACGAAGGTTTTGTTGACGTGACCCGTTCGGGTTCTGCCTACATCGAATGTGAGGACCTTGAAGACGATGTCTTTGTAGCTCAGAAAAACCTCGGGTCTGCCCTTCACGGCGACCGGGTAGAAGTGGCAGTCTGGTGGCCCAGAGGCCGCAAACGCCCGGAAGGAGAAGTCATCAAGGTGCTGGAAAGAGCCACCGATCGCTTTGTCGGTACATTTTACCCCAGGGGTGAGAAAGCCCTGGTGGTGCCCACCCGCGACGATGTCCCGTTTGACATCGAAGTGGACCTGGACGACCTGAAAGACGCAGCCGAAGGCGAAAAAGTGGTTGTGAGAATTACCGATTGGGGCAGTTACCGCAGGCCGGTCAAGGGGAAAGTAACCGCCGTTTTGGGCATGGAGGGCAACGACCTGGAAATGAACACCATCCTCATCAATGCCGGGTTTGACCTGAGCTTTCCGGAGGAGGTGTTGGCTGAAGCCGGGCGCCTGCCCGCAGAAATTTCCGACGAAGAGATCAGCAAGCGAAGGGATTATCGCAAGGTTACCACTTTTACCATTGACCCCGCAGATGCCAAAGATTTTGACGACGCACTGTCGGTGAAATTTCTGGAAGACGGTAGCGTGGAGGTGGGTGTTCACATTGCAGATGTGACCCATTATGTGCGCCAGGGAACGGCCCTGGATAAGGAAGCCTTCAAGCGCTCCACTTCCGTTTACCTGGTTGACCGGGTGATACCCATGTTGCCGGAGCGGCTTTCGAACAACCTGTGTTCCCTGCGGCCGCACGAGGACAAGCTGACTTTTTCGGCTGTTTTTATCATTGGCCCTTCGGGCAAATTAATCAGCGAGTGGTTTGGCAAGACCGTCATTCATTCCAACCACCGCTTCAGTTACGAAGATGCCCAGGACCTTATCGAAGCCGGGGAGGGGGAGTATTTTAAGGAACTGAACTACCTGAACGGCCTCGCTAAGCAAATCCGTAAAAAGCGCTTCGACAACGGGGCCATTGATTTCAACGTGGAAGAGGTGCGCTTCAGGCTGGACGAAGACGGCGTGCCGGTGGAAGCCTACGTCAAAGACCGGAAAGACGCACACATGCTCATCGAGGAGTTCATGTTGCTGGCCAACCGGCGGGTGGCCACCTACATCCACAAAAGAGGCAAAGGCCGTGAAATTCCTTTCGTTTACAGGGTGCACGATTACCCCAATCCGGAAAAGGTGGCTGAACTGGCCCGCTTTGCTCAGGAAATGGGTTACAAGATGAAAATCAACACGCCCAGGGAAATTGCCGCTTCCTACAACAAGCTCATCGAGGAAGCCGAGAAAAATCCGGCGCTGAAGTTGTTGGAACCGCTGGCCATTCGAACCATGGCCAAAGCCGAGTATTCCACCAACAACATCGGCCACTATGGCCTGGCCTTTGACCATTACACCCACTTCACCTCACCCATCCGGCGCTATGCGGATGTGCTGGTGCACCGCATCCTTTTTGAAAACCTCGGTTCCAAAACACTTCGGGTGGACAAAGAAAGCCTCGAAGAGCAGTGTAAACACATCTCCCTGCAAGAGCGCAAAGCCATGGATGCCGAACGGAAGTCCATCAAATACAAGCAGGTGGAATTTATCCAAAAGCACATCGGAGAGGTATTCACAGGATTCATCTCCGGCATTATTGACCGGGGTTTCTTCGTGGAGTTGGAAGGCAACAAATGTGAAGGAATGGTGCCTTTCGATTCATTGCCCGAGCCGTTTGAGGTGGAAGAAGGCCGGCTGAAAGCCATTGGTCTTCGCAGCGGCAGGGTTTTAAAGATGGGAGATGAGGTGCAGGTCTCCATTTTCAATGCCGATCTGGCAAAACGGCAGATTGACATGCGCCTGGAAGAGGACGATTATCCTGAGTTTCAGGTCTTCGGCAGGGCCGTCAGAAAGAAAAAAAGAGGCGCTAACAGTAGGAGAAAACAACGACGATAACCGCTAAGACCACCACAACCATTACCGCGTAAGTGAAAGCCTTCTGGTTGCTCCGGTAGGTGTCGTACATCATGTCCACGGCATCCCGCCAGCGCAGGCCCTGGGCCACGGGTTCATACCCCAGGAACAGGTATTTCCCCTTCTTGCGGTGGCTGCCGTGTTTGCGAAGCACAAAAAAATAGCGGTTCAAAAAGGCCAGTTCGTACAACTCGCTGAGGTGCTGCCCCCGTTCGATGATGAGCTTGTTGCTTCCGTCCAGCAAGCGCCATTTGCCCTTGGTGACATTGCCTTCCACAGAGAGCAGGTATTCACCCCCTTCGTTGAAAAAGTGCAGAATGGATTCCTGGACGTTGGGGTCGTCGGTGATCTCCATCCAGGGCTTGCCGCCGGGTGAGACGTAGTATTCGGTTTCCCGAAGGTCTTCACTGTATTTGTGCAAGTCCATCAGTGTGGCCTCCAGGTATCCTTCCAGGCTATTGTCCTGAGGCACCGGCAGGTTCACCTCAAATGTATCCTCGATTCTGTCCAGTGGATTCTCCATCATTCATAGCGTTTGCTTCGCAAAAGTAATCCCGGTTCCCAAACCCGGAAGCAATGCAATGGATATTCTGCCTGGTTGGGGCTCCCCGGGGTTTCGGGGCCGTAGTTGGTACCGCCAGGCGCCTCACCATCTACGGATTTCTTTTGATGGTGTGAATTTCCATTTTAGTATTTTGTAGAAGTCAAAATCTTCCGGATTGGGAAGATAAGCCCAGGCCCGGTTGTAGTCGGCCGGTGTCAGCACGTGCATATCGCTGAGTACAAGCTGTGAAAACTCGTTTTTGATATCTACCATTCTCGGTGGGATCTTACCGGTTTCGTCTTCCACCTCAGAAAGGAACAGTGGTTTTATCCTGGCGTTGCGGTCAGTGGTGACGATACAGCCTTTGTGCCCTTGTTCAAACAACTTTTTAACCCCCATGCCCAAAACCGTACACAGGGTCAGGTCGAAAGCCACCGGCCGGCAACAGCGCAGTTCGTAGCCCATTTCCACGGGGCGGCTTTTGATGCTGATGCCCAGCTCTTTGAGCCTCCGTTGCAACAAAACGTTGATAATGTGCGCCTTGCTCACATTGCCCAATTCGGGGTGTCCGTGGTCATCGAAGGTGAATTCGATGCCGCAGTTGAGCAATTCATCTTTGTCGAGAATGTGGAACACGCCCTCACTTACTATCGCCATTCCGTGGTCAATGCGTTCGATTTTCCGTTTCACCATGGACGAGATGATCAGATTGATGATTTTGTCCAGTGTGATCCTGGATTTGTTGAACATCTCGGGAATGATGATGATCGGGAAGTGACAACTTGCCCCAATTTCAAAAGCCAGGTGCCCGGCCGAGCGCCCCATGGAAGAGATGACAAACCAGGTGCCGCTGGTGCGGCTGTCTTCGTAAATGGTGTTGCCGATGCGCACCCCTTCATCTTTGGCCGAGTTGAATCCGAAAGTGGGCATCATGCCCGGCAATGGAATATCATTGTCAATGGTCTTTGGCACGTGGATGTTCTGGATGTTGATGTGTTTGTCTGCCAGCCATTTCGTCAGCCGGTTGCTGGTGGAGGCGGTGTCATCACCCCCGATGGTTACCAAAAGCACCACGTTGTTTTCGACGAAAAACTCTGGAGAAAACTCCTCGTCTTTGGGCTTGTACCGGCTCATCCTCAAGGTGGATCCACCCCTGGGAAAGATTCGATCGGCGTAATGGAAGTTGATGTCAACCACATCAGCCCTCCCGTTGAACAAATTCTTGTATCCTTCGTGGATGCCCAGCACCCGGTACCCGTCTTTCAGAAAAACCTTGGCTATGGTGCTTATCACGGTGTTGATTCCCGGTGCCGGTCCACCTGCACACAAAATGGCTACTGATTCCTGCATAGTTGTTTCGTTGATGATACCATCCCATCACTGCACCTTGTGCAAATGACGGGAAACGGATAATATTTAAAGGTTGATTGGCTTATTCGGAAGGACGGCACGAATGTACGCAAGGATTCAGGAATGAGTGCACTCTATAAAGTGCCCGCATTTGTTTAGAGGGGTTGATCCCGGCACCGAAAGCTTTCGGTGTCGGGAGGTTTGGAGGGGTTTGGGATCAAAAACTTCATTTGCAGTCAACGCCAGGGCAGGATGACTTTTTCAGGGGATTCAGAAATGTTGAAATTGTTTGGAGCCTGATCTCCTGCCTGCACTGAAACAGGATTGCGAAGCGAAGCTCCTCAAAACACAAGTTTTGTAATTGGATTCACATAAAACCGCAGGATGGCCGGCGGGAAACCCTAAAAAGCTAACTTGTGGCGTTTTTTTTCATCAAAATAATTTTCGCTATGTGCAAATACACTTTCCGGTTGTTGCCTGCCTTCTTCTTTTTGCTTTTCGTCGCAATGGAGTTGCAGGCACAAACCAATGTCGAGGCCTTGATTGACAAGGTCGAACCCAAAGTCATAGAATGGCGGAGGGATTTTCACGAACACCCCGAGCTATCCAACCGGGAGTTCAAAACCGCTGAAAAAATTGCCACCCACCTGCGAAACCTGGGCATGGAAGTGCACACCGGCATCGCACACACCGGGGTGGTGGGCATACTCCGGGGCGGAAAGCCGGGCCCGGTGGTGGCATTGCGTGCCGACATGGATGCCCTGCCCGTAACCGAACGCACACCCGTGCCTTTTGCGTCTAAAGTCCGCGATACCTACCTGGGGCAGGATGTAGGTGTGATGCACGCCTGCGGCCACGACAGCCACATGGCCATCCTGATGGGGGTGGCAGAGGTGTTGTCCGGCATCAGAGACAATCTCAGGGGGTCTGTCATGTTCATTTTCCAACCTGCCGAAGAAGGCGCACCTCCGGGCGAGGAAGGCGGTGCCGAACTCATGCTCAAAGAAGGTATTTTCGACATTCTGGAACCCGAAGTGGTCTTCGGCCTGCACATCAATGCCCAGTTGGATGCCGGTAAGATACGCTACAAAGCCGGCAGCCTGATGGCAGCCGCCGATGAGTTCAAAATTGTGGTACACGGCAAGCAGTCTCACGGCTCGAGGCCCTGGTCAGGGGTGGATCCCATCACTGTTTCCGCACAAATCATTCTTGGGTTGCAAACCATCGTCAGCCGCCAGGTGGACCTCACCAATGAACCGGCTGTCATCACCGTCGGCAAATTCAGCTCCGGGGTCCGAAACAACATCATTCCCGAAGAGGCAGAGATGATTGGCACCATCCGCACCTTCGACACCACCATGCAACGCGACATTCACAAGCGCATCGAGCGCACCGCAAAGATGATAGCCGAAAGCGCCGGTGCCACAGCGGATGTACACATCAAAAGGGGCTATCCGGTAACCTACAACAATCCGGAACTGACCCGCAAGATGCTGCCATCGTTGTTCAAGGCAGCCGGAGAGGACAACGTCCTGGTGACCAAACCCAGGACCGGAGCCGAGGATTTTTCGTTTTATGCACTCGAGGTGCCGGGCATGTTCTTTTTCCTCGGAGGCAAGCCTCACGATGTTTCGGAATTCGATGCGGCACCGCACCATACACCGGATTTTTACCTCGATGAAAGTGGCTTCAAATTGGGGGTGAAAGCCCTCACCCAACTGACACTGGATTACATGGGGATGGAATAGATCACTCCCCTTGAAGTAAAGAATAAAGGGAGACCTGAAGCAGATCAGGTCTCCCTTTCATGTTGTTGATTCTTTGCGCTTCCGGCAGGGCTTATCCTCCCAAATTCACCTTGAAAATGTGGATGGGGAATTTGGAGGGGTTCAGTTCCACATAGTTCCAGTCGTTGAACCAGTGGTACACCTCTCCCGTGAGCAACTCCGTCACCTGGATGTTGATCCAACGGCTTTTCAGTCCCAGCGACTCCCGGGGAACTTCCACATAACCGCCCTGTTTTTGGTTTGGATCGAGGTTGATGATGCACCAGATGGCCTCCTCGCCGATGTGGGTGGTTTTCAGGAAACTGAGCAGGTTGTTGTTGTCAGTTTGGGAAAAAGTGAGGTTGAAGGAAGTTTGCAGGGCCGGATACTCCTGCCGGGTTTTGTTGATTTTGCTGATGAACGCTGTAAGCCGGTTGCGGGCCTTCCAGTCGTGTTGGGCAACCTCGTATTTTTCAGAACGGAAGTAGCGTTCCCGGCTGTCCGGGTGCCGCTTGCCCGTCATCAACTCATAAACGGGGCCGTACATGCCGCAATTGGATGCGAGCGTGGCAGCCAGCGCATAGCGGATCATGTACATGTTTTCGGAAGCGTTGTCCAGGTAAGACGGGAATATGTCCGGCGTGTTGACGAAGAAATTGGGAACCATGAATTGGCTGGACGCCCCGTGGATGAGTTCACTGGTGTAATCTTCGATTTCCTTTTTGGTGGTTTTCCAGATGAAATAGGTCAAGGACTGGTTGAACCCCGTCATGGCCAGTTCCTCGATGATTAGGTTTCTGTCCAGCGCACCGGAAAGGAACACCACCTCCGGATGTTTTTTGTGTATTTCTTCGATGAGCCAATGCCAGAAGTTGAAGGGCTTGTGGTGCGGGGTGGAGGCGAAGAAGGTCTTGACTCCTTTGGCTATCCAAAATTCTACAATGCTTTTCAATTCTTCCCACAGGCTTTTCCAATCCTCGCATTCAAAATTGAAATTGACGATGTCGGAATACTGCAATGGTGGCACTTCGTCCAGTTCCAGCCGGCCGTCGGGCAGCCTTTTGAACCAATCCGGGTGATCTTTTACATAAGGGTGGTCCGGCGAGCAGCGCAGGCCGAGGTCCAGGGCCACGTCCACACCGGCTTTGGCGGCAGATTTTACCAGCTTCTCAAAATCTTTCAGGGTGCCCAGTTCCGGATTGACGGATTTATGGCCGCCGTATTCGTTGCCCACCGCCCAGGGCGACCCCGGGTCGTCAGCTCCGGCATTGACGGTGTTGTTGGGGCCTTTGCGGTTGGTGGTTCCGATGGGGAAAATGGGGGGCAGCAGCAAGGTGTCGAAGCCCAGTTCCACCAACCGGGGCAGGAGCTTTTCCGTGGTTTTGAAATTTCCGGGTTGGCCGTTTTCTCCCGTAGATCGGGGAAAGAGCATGTACCAGGTGCTGTATTGCTCTTTGGCGGAGCTGACCCTTACCCGGAGTTTGTTGTCGTACTCGGTGGGGTGCTTGCGGATGGCGTAGCGCTCCATGGCGGCGGCAAAGTCTGGTGTGGAGATCAGCCTGGCTGCTTCATCGTATTGTTTGGTGTCGCCCAGGGTTTTGCTCCAGGCTGTCAGCAATTGCTTGTGATTGCCGGTGTAGCTGGCGGCAGCCGTTTTCAGCAGGTGGCTGCCCAGGAAAAAGTCGTCGCTGAGGTCCTGGCCAAGTTCCTTTTTTCTGACAGTGATGCAATGCCAGCTCTGAAGTTCATCACACCAGGCAATCAGTTTATAGGTGTAAAACCCGGTCTTCTCAACGCTGAATTCAGCTTCAAAATGGTCTTGTGCCACCAATTGCATGGGCACTTCCGACCATTTCCTTTCTGAAAGGTGCCGGTAGGCCAACACGGCTTTTACACTGTCGTCGGAGTCGGTAAAGATGGTGGCGTTGACGGTCACACTTTCACCTGCCACCCGTTTGATGTAGTACTTTCCCCCTTCCAGTTGTGGTTTTACGTTTCGGATGATGCAGCGGTTCCTCATGGGTTATGGGTTGTTTTTGCGTTCCGACCAAAGGTAGAATGAACTTTCATTTCTGAATAGAGGAATGGAAGAAATTCATCATTTGACCCCGTTGGTTGTAAATTTCATGTGCCTGCATCTATGAAAGATTTTGCCAAATCAGGGTCTGAATGGCACAAACGAAAAATAAATGAGGTTTTTGGGGAGCAATGCTTGTTTGGAAAATTCAAGAATTGAACTTAAAATGACGGATGAGGTTTTTAGAGGTTTTTGGGGTTTTTGGATGTTTTTTACAGGTTTTTAAAAGGTTTTTCGGAGGTTTTTGGTCCCGAGCTTGTCTGGGGATTGGAGGTGTTTTGGGGTTTTAAAATCAAATATGGCCGAAAAAAGTACTTTCGGGGCCCAATGATTCCCGGCACATTTGTACCGTCCAAAAACAGTTTACTCATGATCAGACGACTGACAGTTATCCTAAGCTTTGTTTTTTCATTTGCCATCGGCCTTTCAGGCCAATGCGTCATTGACGGCATGACCGCAGTGATCAGCGACTGCGAGAATGGTCAATTCACCGTAACCATTGACTTTGAATACGTTGGGGTAGGAAATGACGGCTTCAAGGTTCAGGGCAATGGCGTTAATTACGGGGTGTTCAATTACGCTGACCTTCCCATCACCCTGGGGCCGCTTGAAGGAGACGGTGTGACGCCTTACGAATTTGTGGCCACCGATGTCAACCACCCGGATTGCCACGATTTTGTAGAACTGGGTCCGGTTGATTGCCCGGCTACGGGCGACTGCTCAATATCCAACCTGAGTTTTGAAACCGGCCCTTGCAATGCCGATGGCACCTATAAGCTGTGGATCAATTTCGATTACGAAAATGCCCCGAATGATTTCTTCGACGTCATTTACGAAGGGGAGGTCATTGCCTGGTTTGAACTGGCGGACCTGCCGGTGTACATCGAACATTTTGACGACGGCGGCAACCCGCATCCGGTGGTGGCGGTCTGCATCAATGATACCCCCGATTGCTGTGCAGAGGCTGATTTCACCGCTCCCAATTGCGAGCCCTGCGAAATCTGGAACCTGGAAGCAACGGCCAGCGATTGTGAAAACGGCCTCTTCTTCGCAACCATCAACTTTGAGTACGCCAACACCGGCAACGACGGATTCAAACTGTTTGGAAACGGCATCGAGTATGGCGTATTCAATTACGACGACCTGCCCATCCAGGTTGGTCCCCTCGTTGGGAACGGAGTGACCGAATACGAATTCATCGTGAAAGATGCCAACCACCCGGATTGCAATGCCGGGTTCGTTTTGGGAACCGTAGAATGCCCGCCCACGGGTGATTGCGAAATTTTCGATGCCGTTGCTGACCCGTTGGAATGCCACGACGACGGCACTTATTCGTTGCTGATAGACTTTCAGATGGCCAATCCCGGCAACAATTTCTTCTTCGTAAAATACAACGGCGAAGTGGTGGTACCCCACGCGGCCCTGGCCAACCTCCCGCTGGTCATCGAACATTTTGAAGACGATGGCAACATGGAGCAGGAAGTGCTGATCTGCATCAACGACCAGCCCGGCTGCTGTGTGGAAGTGCCGTTCGAGTCATTGAACTGCCCGCCACCTTCTGATTGCGAGATCTTCGACGTCATTGCCGAAGCACACGAATGCGAAGACGGCCATTTCCTGGTTGACATTGCCTTTGAGCACGTCGGCACCGGCAACGAGGGCTTTGTCATCTTCGGCAACGGACAGGTGTACGGCGAATTTGATTACGGAGAACCGTATTACACCATAGGCCCGCTGGCGGGTAACGGACAGATTTACGAGTTTGTCATCAAAGACCTGCAAAACCCCGATTGCAAAGGCTACACCCACATAGGCCCCGTCTATTGCGACGATGTGTGCCACATCTACGACCTGGAGGCCGATGTGTCGGATTGCGACGATGAGGGACAATTCTATGTAACCCTCAACTTTGAGCACGAAGGCACCGGCAATGAAGGCTTCAAAGTGGTTGGCAACGGCAATGTTTACGGGTTCTTTGGTTACGACGAACTGCCCGTAACCATCGGACCCCTGGAAACCGATTTGGAAGTCCTGGAATTCATCGTGAAGGACGTCAATCACCCCGACTGCCACGACTACGTTACCGTACACACACCTGATTGCAACGGCCCTGACGAATGTTTCATCGCCGATCTGGTGGTGGATGTGCATTCCTGCCTCGACAACGGCACTTTTTACGTCTCCATGGATTTCTTCCACGAGAACACCAGCGGCTATTTCATGGTGCATGGCAACGGCATCAACTACGGCATTTTCAGCTACGATGACCTGCCCATAACCGTGGGCCCGCTGGTTGGCAACGGCATCACGCCATTTGAATTTGCCGTCAGCGACATCCACCATCCCGACTGCTACGATGCCGTGGAACTGGGGCCGGTTGACTGCGGTGCAACGGGCGACTGTGAGGTGTACGATCTCGTCGCCGATCCCGGCAGTTGCCAGAACGACGACACCTACAACCTCTGGGTCAACTTTGAGGTGAACAACCCCGGCAACAACTTTTACGACGTGTTCCTCAATGGCGAGCACCTCAGCTACTATCCATTGACCCATGTGCCGGTGGTAATCCCGCATGTGGCCCCCAACGACGATACCCTGCAGGTGCTGACCATCTGTGTCAACGACAATCCTACCTGCTGCGATACCACCGAATACGAAAGCCCCATGTGCAACATCGTCAACCCCGTTTGGCCGGGCGATGCCAATGCCGATTTCGTCGTCAACAACTTCGACGTGCTGAACCTGGGCCTCATCTATGGCCTCGAAGGCCCCCAACGGGATGTGCAGGGCGTGGAGTGGACCGGGCTCGAATCAGAGAACTGGCCGAAGTATTTCGACTCCGGCATCAACCACAAACACGCCGATTGCAACGGCGACGGCGTAGTTGCCGCAGGCGACATAGGCGCTGTGTTCCTGAATTACGGATTGACCCACGGCGAGCCCCAGCCTGAAGTGGAAGTAGGAGGCGATGAATTTGCACCGCCACTGTATGTGGACCTGCCCGATGCCGGCGTTCCGCAAAACGGCCAGCCCTTTGAGGCACCCATCATCTTCGGAACGGAGGCACTGCCGCTGAACGACGCCTATGGGCTGGCTTTCACCCTCCATTTCGATCCGGGCGTCATCGATCCGGCAAGCATTCAGATCAGCTACGACCCCAGTTGGCTGGGCGTGCAGGACGTAAACCTGCTGGTGCTGGACAAGAAATTTGCAAACGACGGCAGGGTAGAGGTGGCCCTGGTGCGCACAGATGGCAACAACGTGAGCGGTTTCGGGCAGGTGGCCGGCTTCATCGGCATCATTGACAACATTGCCGGCAAAGAGCAGGTGAGCATAGACGTGAGCAACGTCAGGGCCATCCGCCAGAACGAAACCCTAATCGCCGTCAAAAAAGTGGCCGACTACACAGACCTGCTCACCTCCACCACCGAAACGGCCGAACAATACTTCAGCATCTACCCGAACCCGGCCAACGACTGGCTGTACATCACGCCCCTGAACGGACATGAAATTCAGTCGTGGTCGCTGCGCAACATGGATGGAAAAACCATGCTGACCGGTGAAAACCCTGATGGAAGAATCGACCTTTCATCGCTGAACGACGGAGTGTACACCCTCCTGCTTCATTCCGACGACAAAGTGCTGGTCTCCAGGGTTGTGAAACTGTGACCAGGTGAGGCAACCAATCGAGGTGATGACCCGAAGTCATCACCTCACCGGATCGCTATGACAAATTATAATCCCTGATAAAAGAAGCAAGGTAATTAAATGGAGAGTGTGCAAAGCACTGGTGCCTTCCGGCTCTGCCGGGGCACCTTTTTTAATTCATCACCCCAAGTCGTTGCAAGTGTTGAGCGCAGTGGCACTTGCAATCTATCCCTTGCACGGCAAGTGACGTCTCGCCAGGCTCGACTAAACACTTGCCGGAAGGGGGGCAGGGATGAGGGATGAGGGATGAGCCTGTCCGGCTGCCGCCAGGCCAGACGGGGGATGAGGAATGAGGGATGAGGAATGAGGAATGAGGGATCCTCGCCAGGCTCGACTAAACACTTGCCGGAACGGGGAAAAAAAATATGAAGTGGGGGTTGCATTTTTGGCACAACTGAAATAAATTTGTCATATTCAAACGCCTAAGAAAGGAGAGAGAAGGCACTGATAGAATACGGTTTTGAGGAAGAATAGCAAGTGCCTGCCTTAAGTTGAAACCAATAAATTGATAGGAACAGGTTTTATTCCCTGAATATCTGGCAGTGGTCAAAAGGGGCTTTACCGTTGTGAGTACAAAGCGGACGGGCCTGCTCATTGGGTCGTGACCTGTACATTCGTAGAAATTGAAAGTTCCCTTAAATAACCATCACGATGAAAAATTTACTTTTCCTTGTCGCTCTTGGTCTTCTTCCTCTGTGTAGCCATTCCCAAACCTTTGCAGATGACAGCAAATGGGAAATCGGCGTTAATTTCTTGCCGTTTTTTGATACGACGTATTATGCAATCAATGCTTACGGTACCGGATGGAGTGTGGCGAAACCTTTGAAGAATTTGCTTTTGATTAAAAGGAAGATATCTGATGAGCTTCGTATCCGTACTGAATTGGGTTTTACCTTAAAAAGTAAAGACTATGATCCATTCACGGGAGAAGGTCAGATAGACACCTATTCCAAGTTGAACATAGGAGGGCATATTTCTCTGGGTTTTGAATATGCATTGAAATTGAACAAGGTTACCCTGTTGGCTGGACCTGAAATTTATGCTTCCTACCTGAGAAGTACTGCCAAATGGCATAAAGATACTCGTCCGCTCGCCAATCCCCCAACCATCTATAAAATAAGGGACTTTGTTTCTACCCGAAAATATGGTATCAATGGATTGTTGGGTGTATCGGTGAATGTGATTCCAAATGTTGAGTTTCTCATGTATTCCAAACTAAGAGGGGAATACAAAAGGATACGAACTGACTACAAACAACGTAATAGTGAATTTTTCCTGTTGACAGTTTACGGGGATGAGATTTTCAAGTACTATTCACTTGATATTCTACCCGTTTCGTTCATTGGAGTTATCTACAGTTTCTAATAACCGGTTTTCAAGTTAAACCGATTGGAGTTCGATTATGGGTTTTTATCCGGGCTGGGTGTTCTGTACATTCGTAGAAATTGAAAGTTCCCATAAATAATCATCACGATGAAAAATATACTTTTCCTTGTCGCTCTTGGTCTTCTTCCTCTGTGTAGCCATTCCCAAACCTTTGCCGATGACAGTAAATGGGAAATCGGCGTTAATTTCTTGCCGTTTTTTGATACGACTTTCTATGTTATTGATGGCTATAATACTGGATGGAGAATGGCGAAGCCGTTGAAAAATTCTATTCTTGTCAAACGTAGAATTTCTGACGAATTGCTCCTGAGATCCGAAATAGGATTCACTATTGATAACAAAAAATTAAATGTCCTTTCAACAGATGGACAAATTGATAATTTTTCTGACTATGAAATAGGGGGGCACGTCTCTTTAGGTTTCGAATTCATCTTGCGTTGGAATAAAATTATTGTATTGGTTGGTTCCGAGCTTTATGGTTCATATTTGAGAAGCACATCAAAACGACATGTGGATACTCGGCCACTTGCTAATCCCCCAACGATTTACCAGATAAGGGATTTTGTTTCAACTCGAAAATATGGTGTAAATGGACTGATCGGCGTATCCGTACCGGTTATGCCTGATTTACAACTTGTTGTTTATTCTAAATTGAAAGGTGAGTACAACCGAATACGAACTGATTTTAAAAGGCACGATAGTGAGTTTTTTCTATTGACTGTCAGTGGAGATCAGATAATCGAGCATCATTCTTTTGACATCATCCCAGTATCATTCTTAGGTATAATCTACAGTTTCTAATGATAACCGGTTTTCAAGTTCGATATATTGGAGTTCGATTTTCGGATTTCTGTCCGGGCTGGGTATTCCGTCCCAAGCCGTTGCAAGTGTTGAGCGGAGCGGCACTTGCAACCTATTCCTTGCACGGCAAGTGACGTCTCGCCAGGCTCGACTAAACACTTGCCGGAAGGGGGGCAGGGATGAGGGATGAGGGATGAGGGATGAGGGATCCAAGCCGTTGCAAGTGTTGAGCGGAGCGGCACT
>JALWSS010000154.1 GCA_026993525.1 Saprospiraceae bacterium | reverse complement strand
CAACCGACAACCGACAACCGACAACCGATAACCGACAACCGACAACCGACAACCGACAACCGACAACCGACAACCGACAACCGACAACCGATAACCGATAACCGACAACCGACAACCGACAACCGATAACCGATAACCGACAACCGACAACCGACAACCGATAACCGACAACCGACAACCGACAACCGATAACCGACAACCGACAACCGACAACCGATAACCGATAACCGACAACCGACAACCGATAACCGACAACCGATAACCGATAACCGATAACCGATAACCGATAACCTTCATAATCCTCATAATCCTCTATAATCCTCCAACACCATGAATTCACGACGCAATTTTCTTCGCAATGCAGGGGCTTTTGCAGCCCTGTTGGGCCTGCCGGCCGGCACCATTTCCAAGTGGAACACGGAAGAACTTCTCAACCGTGTTTCCGAAGAAAAACCCATGACCGGAAAGCCAGTGATCGGCCTGCGGGTGGATCCCATTGAAAAAGTCAGAACGGCAGTGATTGGCCTGGGAAACCGGGGTTTCGAGCACGCCCGGCTGGTGCATGCCCTATCGCCTGAAAAAACTGAACTGGTGGCCATTTGCGACATCCGGGAGCAAAAGGTGAAAGAATGTGTCGATTACCTGACTTCAAAAGGTGCGAAAAACGTTTCCATTTACGCCGGGCAGGAAGACGGCTGGAAGGAACTCTGCAAAAGAGACGACATTGACCTGGTACTGATAGCCACCCCCTGGGAAAATCACGTGCCGATGGCGCTGTATGCCATGCAACATGGAAAGCACGTTGGTGTGGAGGTGCCGGCGGCCCTCACGGTGGAAGACTGCTGGAAGCTGGTGAACACCGCCGAAGAGACCCAACGCAACTGCATGATGCTGGAAAATGTGTGTTACGGAGAGGAAGAACTCTGGCTGCTCAACATGGCCGAAAGCGGCGTTTTCGGAACGCTCACCTATGCCGAATGTGCTTACATACACGACCTGCGCGAACTGATGTTCAGCAAAACCTATTACTACAACCAATGGAGAATAAGGCATCACCTGGTCAGAGACGGCAACCTCTACCCCACCCACGGCCTCGGCCCGGTAGCACAGTACATGGACATTGACCGGGGCGACCGCTTCAATCACATGGTGGCCATGAGCAGCCTGCAGGCCGGCCTGGACGAACACGCCGCCACCGTTGAACCCGACAATGAGTTCTTTGGTAAAACCGGCTTTGCCCACGGCGACATGGTCAATACCCTCATCAAAACCACCAAAGGACGAAGCATCCTGGTTCAGCACGACGTGGTCACCGCCAGGCCCTACAACCGCATCAACTTGCTGGCAGGTACCAAAGCTTTCCACGTGGGATATCCCAGCCGAATGTCGGTCAATGGAGAAGGTCACGGATACCTGAAAAAGGAGAAATACCAGGAATACAGGGAGCGCTACGCACACCCGCTGTGGGCCAAACTCCAAAAAGAGGCCCAAAAACAGGGCGGCCATGGAGGTATGGACTTCGTCATGCTCTGGCGGCTCATGGACTGCTTCAACAAGGGCGTTCCACTCGACATGGATGTTTACGATGCCGCCGCCTGGTCGGTGGTAACACCGCTTTCTGAACTGAGCATACAACTGGGCAGCGTCCCCATCAAATTCCCCGATTTCACCAGGGGCCTGTGGAAGAAAGAGCGAAAATTGGGAGTGATGGCGAATCCATAAACTGATTGTTGAATTGTTGAGATTGTTGAGATTGTTGAGATTGTTGAATTGTTGAGATTGTTGAAAGTCGTGAGCTTGTCTCACGATCCCGGACTTGATCCGGGATTGAATTGTTGAGGAGTTGAGTCCCCCGATCCCGTCATTCGCCGGAGGTATATGGGCGACCGAGCTCAACTTCTCTAAACCTCCCGGGCTTGTCCCGGGATCAACCCCTCTCAACCTCCCGATCCCGAAGCCGATGCCGATAGTTGCGGCATCGGCTTTCGGGAGACTCGGGATCAACCTCTCTAAACCCCTGAGCGCACTTTTTGCAGTGCGCTCAGGGGTTTAGAAAGAATTGCGATTTTCACGAACACCTAAACCTGGAACCATGCTACGAGATTTCGAAGGGAAAAATGTACTCATTACGGGTGGCAGCCGGGGCATTGGCGCAGCCACGGCACAAGAACTGGCCCGAAGGGGCGCCCGGGTGTGCATCACTTTCAACCAGGACACCGAAGCCGGCAAAAAGGTGGTGGCCGAACTGGACGGTGAAGGCCACATGGCCGTCCGGGTGGACCTGAGCAATCCCGAAGCGGTTAAGCAAATGATGGATGTGGTATTGTCGGAATTTGGCGACCTGAATGTGGTGGTCAACAATGCGGGCATTTTCTTCCGGCACGCCATTGCGGAACTGGAATATGGTGACTGGCTGCAAGCCTGGGAGGCCACCATCGGCCTGAACCTGTTCGGCGCTGCCAACGTCTGTTTCCTGGCTGCCAAACACATGATGGAAAAGGGCGGCGGCAGAATCGTCAACGTCACATCCAGGGGCGCCTACCGGGGCGAACCGGAACACACCGCTTACGGCGCCAGCAAAGCCGGCCTCAATTCGCTGACGCAATCACTGGCAAAGGAACTGGCGCCCTACAACATAATTGTAACCGGAGTGGCACCGGGATTTGTGGAAACGGACATGGCAAAAGAGCTGTTGGAGGGGCCCACGGGAATGGCCATCAAAAGCCAGAGCCCATTGAACCGGGCTGCTTCCCCTGGCGAAATTGCCGAAGTAATTGCCTTTCTGGCCTCGGATGCCAGCCCTTACATCACCGGCAGCATCGTGGATGTGAACGGTGCCAGCTACCTGCGCTGATCACTTTTGTTTGATCACTTTCAGCCTTTTGCCTTTCAGCAAAACCGTTTGCGCATTGCTCAGAATGCTCTCCGTGTTCTGATGATTCATTGCTGACACGGCATAGGTATAATACTTCCCTGCTTCGATGCCGGTATCGGTGAAATGGCAAATGCCGTTTTCAGGAACACGGATGACCCTGTAAATATTCTCAGGGTTGAAATAATCGCCCGGGAGCCGGTCTTCAAAACGGTACACCACCACCTGGGAGGCAATTTCCGGTTTGGCAATTTTCACTTTTATGTGCAGGGTGTCTTTTTTCCATTTCGGCTTTTCCAGTTTCGGAACGGGGGGCTCGGACAGGTCCATCCAGGGCATTTCAGGGGGCAGCGCGGTGGTTCGGAAGTAGTTGTTGCGCAGCGAGTCAAGCATACCCAACGGGTTGCTCAGCACCGATTTGGCATTGTAAAACACACACCCCCCCACACCCGGCAGTGAGCGGTTGAGGCGGATCTGCCCGGGTATTTCCTTCGGTGAATGCCAGGCCGGTTCCGCATTGTTGCCCACCTTGTAGGCGGCCATTCCGGCAAAAACGGGTCGGCCCTCCCGGTGCGCCTGCCACCACGCCACCAATACCTTGTAGTCGGCCGGTTCGTAGCCGATGTTCCAGTACAATTGCGGAGCGATGTAATCCACCCAACCGTTTTTCAGCCAGTGCAGCACATCGGCGTGCAGGTCGTCGTAGGTGGTGACGGCAGCACGGGTATCAGAGCCGAGCAGCGGGTCAACGGCCTTGTTGCGGAACACCCCGAAAGGCGACACCCCAAATTGCACCTCCGGTGCGATGGCCTTTATCATACCCGAAACCTGGGCGATCAGCTTGTCAACATTGCTGCGGCGCCAGGCATCAATGGTGGGATAACCGTAGCCGTACCTGACAAAATCCTCCGCATCGGGAAACGGCTCACCGGCCGGATACGGATAGAAATAATCGTCGAAATGGATGCCGTCGAGCCTGTACTTCATGAGCAGTTCCAGTACGACCTCAGTGACGTAATTCCTCACCTCCGGCAATGCCGGGTTCAGGTACAGGCGCCCACCGTATTTCACCATCCATTCCGGGTGTTGTTTGAGCGGATGCTCTTCAGAAAGCTGGTTCAGCAGGGTGTCCATGGAAGCCCGGTAGGGATTGAGCCAGGCGTGGAAGGCCATTCCCCGCTCCCGGGTTTCATCTATCATCATCTTCATGGGGTCGAAATCTTCCTCGATGGGGCGCCCCTGTTTTCCGGTGAGGTAACGGCTCCAGGGGGCCAGTCCGGAAGGATAAAAGGCATCTGCTGCGGGCCGCACCTGCACAAACACGGCATTGAAACCGGCACCGGCAAGCTCGTCCAGTTTTTCTTCCCACTCGCTTCGCAATGCGTCGGCAGAGCGCACCGGACTGGCAGGAAAATCAATGTTTGACACAGTGGCAACCCATACGCCACGAAGCTCACGTTTGGGGGGTATTTCCTGCGATTTTGCGACGAAAAGAAAAGAAAAGGAGAACAGAACGATGAGGACGACCCCCAAAAGCTTTCGGGGGAGGGATTGAAACAGCATGTTGAACTCAGTTTGGTCAATTAGTTTGCTTCCGGCAATGGCACGGAAACCGGGATAAAGGTAGCCTTCTGACGGGAAAACGCACAGTGTTTCAGGCTTCATCCCGCCAATTGGTGGAATTGAGGTAGAGGATCACTATGCCACCTATGATCATCAGTATTTTGACGATGAAAGCCAACAGTCCGCTAATATGATCGAGCCAGGTGAGGAACATGAATTCCACACCGACCATGTTGAGGATAACGGAAAGAAAACCAATAAAAAACAGTAAAAATCCAATGGTGAGCCAGGCTGCTTTTTTCATTTCACAAGATTTGTGGGACAGGAATTTGGAATCCGCTTGCGAAGGTACAATTCCGGCCAGAGCCGTGCGGCACCATTCCGTCAAAAGGGTGTAAATCCCCACAAATGTCATCGAAAACAGCAGGGGCTTTGAGTACCTTTACGCACCCTAACAAATCAGACCTGGTAATGATAAAACTGATAGAGTGTCCACGGGATGCCATGCAGGGGCTGAAGCCCTTCATCGAGACGGAGAAGAAAGCGGCCTACATCAACCAGTTGCTCAAGGTCGGCTTTGACACCATTGATTTTGGCAGTTTCGTTTCACCGAAGGCCATCCCGCAGATGCGCGACACCGCCGACGTGCTGAAAAATCTGGACCTCAGCCGGACCAGGTCAAAACTGCTGGCCATCGTTGCCAATGCCCGCGGCGCCAACGACGCCTCGCAATTTGATGAGATCAGCTACCTCGGTTATCCCTTTTCCATTTCCGAAACCTTTCAGATCAGAAACACCAACGCCACCATCGGGGAATCGCTGGACCGGGTGAGGGAAATTCAGGCCATTTGCGAAGCGACGAAAAAAAGGCTGGTCATTTACATCAGCATGGCCTTCGGCAACCCCTACGGCGACCCCTGGAACGCCGAAGAAGTGATCAAATGGGTGGACAAGCTGGCCGCACTGGGCATCCGGATCATTCAGCTCTCCGACACCATCGGGGTGTCAAAACCCGCCAGCATCCAATACCTTTTCAACTCCATCCTGCCCCATTACGAAGGCACCGACATGGAAATTGGCGCCCACCTGCACACCCCCCCCCACAACTGGAAAGAAAAAGTGGTGGCTGCTTACGAAAGCGGCTGCCGCCGTTTTGACGGAGCCATCAAAGGGTACGGTGGCTGCCCCATGGCCAAAGACGATCTCACCGGCAACATGCCCACCGAACTGATGGCCTGGTACTTCCGGGAGAAAGGCATCGAAACCGGCCTGAACATGGATGAGTTCCTGACTGCCGTGGAAATGGCGCAGGAGATATTCCCACATTGAGCCGGCGCCATTGGGAGAATTGAGTTGCCTGCACTACATTTGGGCAAAACTCATTCGCTATGGCAAGAACCATTGATGCACTTCTCAGCAAATACGGCGAAAGCCACCAAAACCCAACCAACAAATTCATCCACTGGATCTGTGTTCCCACCATCATGTTCAGCCTCTTCGGAATGCTGTACGCCATCCCCTTTCCCGTTGAGCGCACGCTGTTCACCAACTGGGGTTTCGTGGTGCTGGCCCTGGCGCTGCTCTACTACCTGCGCCTGTCAATGACCATGTTTTTAGGGTTTGTGATCATCGGCGGTGCCATGATCTGGGGGGTACACCAAATCTACTCTTCCGCCGGCAACGACGCCGGCCAACTGGCCCTGACCTCTCTCATCATCTTCGTGGTGGCCTGGATCGGCCAGTTCATCGGCCACAAAATCGAAGGTAAAAAACCCAGCTTTCTGGAAGATGTCCAGTTTCTGCTGGTCGGCCCGGCGTGGCTGCTGCATTTCGTGTACAAGAAACTGGGAGTGGGGTATTGAGTAGGGAGTAGGGAGTAGGGAGTAGAGAGTAGGGAGTAGGGAGTAGGGAGTAGGGAGGGATAGCACTTTCATTCCTCCCCCGATGCCGATAATTATCGGCACGGGGCATCCCTCATCCCTCATCCCTCATCCCGGACCTTGCTTCACCTCGTTTCCTTCACATCGGTGTCCCAGTGTTCGGGGCGGCGCACTTCACCTGACTGGCCGATGTTTTCTCCGGGGTAGTTGCCGTAGCATTCCAGGATATTCAGGAAGAGGTCTTCCCTTTTTTCGACGTATTGCAGGATGCGCTGCCAGCATTCCTCCATGGAATTACAACGGGCGCCATTGTGCAGGTCAATGATCCATTTTCCCTTGAGGGTGTGTTTTTCTTTCTTAATTGGTCGGTTCACCCGCTTTTTGGGCATGAGGAAGAGGTCCAGTACGCTGAAGAAAAAGTAAACGCCCCGGAGGTTGTCACGTACAATCATTCCGGAATAAGGGGCGTAGGCAAGGATTTTACGGGCTGCCAGGTCGTCAATGATAAAGGTGTGTTCTTCGGCTTCTTTGCCGGGAATGTTCCAGTTGCGAAGGTTGTAGTGCTGGCGCTTTTCTTTGGCGTCGAAATAGAAAATGATCTTTTCATTGACCTGAATACTGAAATCCAGCCTCTTGAATGATGAGGAATTGTCCCGGTACTGCAATTGCCGATCCTGCAAAAACGCCTTTATTTCCTGTTCAAAAGATTTCATTTTTTTGGTGTTGAGGAATTGAGCCCCGAAGCCGATGCCGAAAGCTTTCGGCATCGGCTTTCGGGGGAGGAATTGAGGAATTGAGGAACTGAGGAACTGAGTGCACTGCAAAAACCCTTAATTCATTAATCCCGACGGGAATTTGAATACTCACATGCCGGACGGAGTCCGGCTGGAAGAGGCACCGGACAGAGTCCGGCGCCAGCAGTGACGCTGGTTCTGGACTCTGTCCGGGACCATATCTTGTCGGACTCTGTCCGACATTTTTCCAGAAGGAATAACCTCTTTTGACGCAAATACCACTTTTTGCAGTGGACTCAGGAACTGAAGGGGCTCCTCATAATCCTCAATAACCTTCATCCCCGATGAATATCGGGGTCATAATCCCCATAACCCTTCATAACCCTTCATAACCCTTCATAATCCCCATAATCCCCCCAATCCTCACTCAAGCGGCACAATCTTGCCATCCGGCAACAGTTCCATTTCGATGGTACGGCTGGAGGAGGCGTCGTAGTTTTCCTCTGAGCCTTCCGTTTGGCCTGACACGATGGTGATGGACCAGTCGTCGTCAATGCGGGCAAAAGATCGGGTGATCACTTTGCCGTCGGAATAGGTACCTGCGATCACGGACCTGTCAATGAGCAGTCCGCTTTTGGTAAAGGTAGCCAAAACGTACTGGTAATTCATAAGGGTCGCTTTCCAATAGACGATGGCGTGAAAGTCCTTGATGCCGGCAATTCTGAAGCATGCCACAAATTCCGTCAGGTCATCCACATTGTCCTCGTAGGGCATGAGGAATTCGTTGATGAGGCGCTCCGGCAGGGCATTGTTTTCCTGGCTGAGGGTGTGGATGCTCTCCTCGCTGATGTTGACGGGGAGTTTAACCTCCGGGAAAATTGACAGAAACCGATCAAAATGGGTTCGCATGTAAGTTCATTTATTTGTGCCATGAAAATCCAGTCCGGCATATCGCTGAAACCTTACAACACCTTTGGCATAGCGGCCAGGGCGGAGCGGTTTGCCATTTTGCGAAGCGAAGAAGACCTTCGGACAATTTTGCGTGCAAATATAGCCCCGCTGCACCTGTTGGGTGGCGGCAGCAATGTTTTATTGACCAAAGACCTGCCCGGCCTGGTACTGCGCAATGAATTGAAAGGCATTCACGTCGAAAAGGAGACGGAAACGGAGGTGATCATCTCAGCCGGTGCCGGTGAACTCTGGCATGAGCTGGTGCTGTGGTCGCTGGCGCATAATTTCGGAGGGCTCGAGAACCTGTCGCTGATACCCGGCACCGTCGGAGCAGCCCCCATTCAAAACATTGGTGCCTATGGCGCCGAGCTGAAAGACGTTTTTGAAAAACTGGAAGCCTGCGACCTGGAACGGGGCGAACGCCGGATATTCAGGGCCGAAGATTGCCGTTTCGGCTACCGCAACAGCATTTTCAAAAATGAGCTGAAGGGCCGCTGCCTCATCACCCGGGTGTGGTTGCGCCTTTCAAAATCCCCCACCCTCAATCTGAGCTACCGCATTTTGGCGGACTCGCTTCGCAACAAAGGGATTACCGATCCGGGCGTCCGTGAGGTGAGCGAAACGGTCATCGCCATCCGTCAATCCAAACTACCCGACCCCGCCCGAATCGGCAATGCCGGTAGTTTTTTCAAGAATCCGGAAGTGCCTGTTCAACTATACCAATCACTCAAAGAAAACTACCCCGACCTGCCGGCTTTTCCCCTTCCGGGAAATGACGGGCAGGTAAAACTCGCCGCCGCCTGGCTCATCGAAAAAGCCGGCTGGAAAGGCCGCCGTATCGGCGATGCCGGTGTTCACGAAAAACAGGCCCTTGTCCTGGTCAACTACGGAAATGCATCCGGTATTGACATACTGAACCTGGCCCGGGAAATTCAACACGATATTCTGGAAAAATTCGCCATTGATCTACAGCCAGAAGTTAATATCTGGTGAGGGAGTAGAGTGTAGGGTGTAGGGTGTAGGGTGTAGGGTGTAGAGTTTGGAGGAGCTAGCCCTTTCATCCCTCATCCCTCATCCCTCCCCCGATGCCGATAATTATCGGCATGGGGCATCCCTGAGTAGGGGGTGGGGGGATCAATTCTTCGGTTCTTCAATTCCCGGGTCTTTCACCGGCCTGGTGTAGGGGTCTTTCTTTTTCGACAGGATTCGGCGGTAGCGTTCGGGATGGAGGCGCACATCCTGGAGCAGCAGTTCCAGGTGCTTCACGGTGAGTTGCACCTCTTTGGCGAACTGTTCGTCGTTGAGTAGCATGCCCACAGCGCCTTCGCCGTTTTTCACTTTGGCCAGCATTCCTTCCAGTTGCGATACAGCACTTTGACTGCTTTGGAGGGTAGTCTTGAGCTGGGCCATCACTTCTCTGGCATCGGTGGCCACTTCATCCAGGTTGGCGTTGTTGAGGTCGGTGGTGAGGCCGGCAGCGTTGTTGAGGATGGTTTCTATTTGTGCATTGCTGTTGCGCAAGGTGGTGGTCAGCGCTTCGATATTTTCCACCGAATTTTTCACCGGGCCGGTCATCATTTGGTCCAGTTGGCCGGTGGTGTTGTTCAGGTTGGTCAGAATGCTGCGGACATCCTGAACGCTCTGTTGAATTTCCCGGCTGTCTTTGAGGCGGGTATTCAGCGTGTCAATCACCGATTGAAGTCCACTGCTGATTTTCTGAATGTATTGATCCACTTCTGAGGGATCGGCCATGGAAGCCAGCATGCTCAATGCCTTGCCTTCTATTACATCTCCATCCTGCACACAGTCGTCGCCCGAACAAGACCCGGTGAATACCAGATCAACGACGTTGCCCCCCATCAACGAGGTAGTAACAATGTTGGCTTTTGCATTCTTGGGGATTTTCACCCCTTTGTCAAGTTCGAGGGTCACGAGTATCCGGTGCAGGTCATCTTTATCCTGGCGGATGTCGGCCACCAGGCCAACCTGCAGGCCATTGAGCAACACCGGTGTGGATATCCGCAATCCGTCCACCCGTTCGTAAACAACTTTTACCGTGTTTTTCGGGCTCAGGATGTTGAATCCTTTGAGGTATTGAAACCCCCAAATGGCCAGGGCCAGGGTGATCAGGGCAAACAGGCCAATTTTAGTCTCTTTCCGCATGTTAGTCGGGTTGTGCTTTTGGTGTAGTTGAGATTTGAAGTACTTTTTGAAAAGCGGCGCAAAAATAGGCATTCGCCACACCCGGTGTGGCGTGTGCAGGACGATAAATTCAAATCCTGCCGGGAAGTGCTATTTCAGGGTATAGGGATTTACCTTTTTGTCGCCGAGGTAAGCCACCATGAATGCGTCTGAAAAACCGGCGCTGCGCACCTGCCTCCTCACAGCATCAGCCGCAGGTCGGGAGGTAAAATTGCGTATCTGGTATTTGTACATGCCACCTTCCCGGATGACCTCTACGGTAAAATCCAGTTTTTTCCACTTTCCTGAGCTGACATCGAGCGGCGTGGCAGAAGCGGCCAGTTGCACACAATACATGGGGGTAAGCTCTGCTTTATATCCGGAATCACTGCTGTTCACCGGCTTGACAGGGATTATGGCCGAAGCATCATTTCGTGGTTCCGGACTGGCATCCAGTGGTTTGGGGTTCGGTTTGCGCTCCGGCTTTGAAACAGCAATGGCAGTGCCGGCTGGTTTATCAACCTGGGGGTCAGGCATGCTTTCAATCTTTGGTTCCCCTTTTTTCTTTTCCTCTCGCTTCGCAACGGGTTCGGGTCTAACGGCTTCGGCGAGGTCGGCCTTACCCGTGGCTTCATCCACCACCAGTTTTTTCGGAACAAAAGCATTTCCTTCGGAAAAGCCCTCCATTTCATTTTTGTACTCCGCAAAGGCCACCAACAGTGCGTTGGCCATTTCCACCTGCCCTTTTTTTGACCGAAGGAAATTCTCTTCAGTGGCATTGCTGAGGTACCCGGCTTCCACCAGTACGCTGGGCATGGTGGCGTGGCGCAGCACCAGAAATCCGGCCTGCTTCACCCCTCGGTCTTTTCTGGAAGCCTCCAGCGAAGCGTGTTTCTGTACTTTTTCAGCAAAGCGGATGCTTTGTTCCAGAAAGGCATTCTGGTACATGGAAAAGATGATGTGTGCTTCGGCGGAATTGGGATCGTAGCCGTAGGTTTCCATGTAATTGTCTTCGTAAAGGATGGAGGCATTTTCCCGCTTTGCAACTTCGAGGTTTTCCTTCGTGGCGTGCAGCCCCAGCACATAGGTTTCCGTTCCTGAAACACTGCTTCTCTTCGGAATGAAATTGCAATGGATGGAAACAAAAAGGTCGGCTTTGCTTTTCGTCGCAATTTGGGCCCGTTGCTCCAGCGGGATGAACACATCCTTGTCGCGGGTCATGATCACCTTCAGGTCGGGATAGTTTTTCTTCAGCGCTTCGGCAAAATATTTCCCAATGGCAAGTGCGAGGTGTTTCTCGCGGCTGTGAGCGCCCAGGCAGCCGGGGTCGTGGCCACCGTGGCCGGGGTCAATGACGATGGTCGTCAATTTGACGGGGTCATGAGCATGTTCCTCAGCTTTGATATTTTTGCCGGCGTCTTTTGCAGTGGCCTGCCGGGCGTTAGGATCGGGTAAATGCTGAACCCAAAAGGCAAGGATGATCGTTGGGATGACGAGTAACGCTTTCATCATAGCGAAAATGGTCTCGGGTTTCGGATTTGCTGAAAGCAGAAAAAGCGTTTTGGTCTGCCTTTCAACGAAGCTCCGGATAAGTAGTCTGAGGCAATTGCCGGTTTTATCAGGTTGGTGGCTCCGGAATTCCGGCACCAACAACCAATCCAAACATCAAATTTGGACGTAAAAGTAAACATAATTGTTTCGCTACTAATGCTTTCGGCCCTGCAAGGATGGGCACAGCAACCCCGCAAGCCACTTGCCCCGCCACCGGCAAGAACGGACACCATTCCTTTGCAGACCTTTGCAACCCCTCCCGATTCGCTTCCCCAACAGGCAACGGCACCCTCCGGCATCGACTGGTCAAAGGTGAAGATTTCGCCCGATGCGGTGGAGCAAACCGTAGAGTACACCGCCCGGGATTCCATGCTGTTCAGCCTTGGCAAAAAGCAGATCCACCTCTATCAACAGGCGGAGGTGAAGTACGAGGACATGAGCATCCAGGCGGATTACATCGTCATAGACTGGGATTCCAGCATCATGTTGGCCGAAGGCCGAAAGAACTTCCAGGGTTTGCTGAGCGGCAAACCGCACTTCGTAAAAGGCAGCCAGGATTTCACCGCCAGCCGGATGAAGTACAATTACCAGAGCTCCAAGGGTATTATTTACGATGCCATCACCAAACAGGAGGGAATGAACGTGGTGGGCACCAAGGCCAAATTCATCGGCGCCGGCGATGACAGCACCCGCACCGATGTGATCTACAACAGCAACGCCATCTTTTCCACCTGCGACCTCGACCACCCCCACTTTGGCATCCGAAGCAAAAAGCAAAAGGTCATCCCGGACAAGGTGGCCGTGGTGGGGCCTTCCAACCTGGAGATCGGCGGGGTGCCCACGCCGTTGTGGCTGCCCTTTGGTTTCTTCCCTCTGAAGATCGGCGCCAAAACGGGCCTGCTCTTTCCTCAGGATTACCAATACAGCGAAAGCTATGGCTTCGGTTTGGAGGGAATCGGCTGGTATTTTCCGTTTTCCGACCGTTGGGACCTCAAACTTACCACCGACGTTTACATGAAAGGTTCTGTGCGTTTGCATGCCAATTCCAACTACCGCAAACGCTACAAGTACAATGGCAACCTGAACCTGAGCGTGGCATACCTCAGAACAGAAGTGGAAGGCGTGAGCAAATTTGAGCCCTCCATGAGCATTCGCTGGAACCACTCACAGGACAGCCGGGCGCACCCCTACCGCACCATCGGTGGTTCCATTAACCTGCAAACGGGTAACTACCAGCGCCAGAACCTCACCGATGCCCGCTCGCAACTGGAAAGCTCACTCAACTCCAACATGAGCTGGCGCCAGCGTTTCGATGCACCCTTTGACCTGAGCGCCAATTTCAGCCACAGCCAGAACACCGTTTCCCGAAAGGTGAGCATCAGCTTCCCCAACCTGAGTTTTCAGACGCAAACGCTCTACCCTTTCAAAAGAAAAAAACCGTCGGGCAAACAAAAGTGGTACGAAACCATCCAGATGCGGTATTCTTCGGAAGTGCGCAATCAGTTCCAGGCCACAGATACCACCCTGTTCACCAAACAAACCCTCGACGATGCGCAGTACGGCGTGCGCCACAACCTGACCACCAGCACCTCTTTCAACTTGCTCAAATATTTCACGGTCTCTCCAAATGCCACTTACAAAGAAGTCTGGTACTTCAAGACCGTCAATAAATCCTTCGACCCGACACTGGAACTTGACTCCACCATTGTGTACAACGACGATTCCACCGAATTCACCGTGGTGTACGACACGCTTTCCTTCGGTCAAATCATTGACGATGAGCGCTTTGGATTGAAACCCTACCGGCAATACAACATGGGAGTGGGCATCAGCACCAAAATTTTCGGAACCTTGCTTTTCAAAAAAGGCCGCCTGCGGGGGCTCCGCCATGTGATGACTCCCAACATCGGCTTCAGCTTTTCACCAGACTACACCAACCCGGACTGGGGCTATTTCAAATCGGTGCGCAAGGATTTGACCAGCGACGAAGAGATTACCTACTCCATCTTCGAAAACAGCACAGTGAGTGGCTTTGAGCGGCCCTCTTTTACCGGCCGCCGAATGGCGCTTACCTACAGCATCAACAACATTTTTGAAGCCAAGTGGAAAGGCCGGCGGGATACCGTGGCTGAAAAAGTGAACCTGTTCCGAAGCCTATCGGTGTCGGGCAATTACAACTTCGCTGCCGACAGCCTCAACTTCAGCCAGGTGCGCATAAACGGCAACACCGCTTTCCTCAACAACATCACCACCTTCCGCTTCGGCATCACCTTCGACCCCTATGCCCGCAACCTCGAAACCGGCGGTCGAATCAATGAATTTTATTGGAACACCAACAAAAAACTGCTCCGCCTGAACGACTGGGATTTCAACTTCAACACCAACATGACCGTGGGCCGCCTGAGAGACCTGATCAAAGGGGTGAAAACCGATGTGCGCGTGGCCAACACCAATCCTTCGGATAACAAGAACCCTTACAGTGGCGACATTTTCGACCTGTTCGAGGACTTTTCCATTTCCCATACTTTCGCGGTCAGGCACAGCTTTGTCAACGGCAGTGACACCACCCGGATCACCACCCACAGCATCTCCAGCCGGGGCAACATCCAACTCACACCCAACTGGCGAATCACCGTGGGCAACTTCGGCTATGATTTTCTGGCCAAAAGGGTCACCTACCCGGATTTTGGATTCTACCGAGACCTGCACTGCTGGGAGATGGGCTTCAACTGGCAACCGCTTTACGGCACCTACAGTTTTTACCTTCGGGTAAAACCCGGCAAACTCGATTTCATCAACATCCCTTACCGAAAAGGCATACAAGACTCTTCACGCTTCCGGCGATAGCATTATGAAAACTGAACCAACAACACACGCTGGTCACCCCCTTGTACCCAAAGACGTCGCGGTGCAACGTCTCTGCATTTTTGTTGGGTTAGACGTTGCGGTGCAACGTCTCTACTTCGCAATTCTGCCAGGCTTCGTTTTTTTACAAAACCTGGCAGCCCAAACGGACACCCTGACCTTGCCGGAGGTACAGGTCAGTGCCGACAAATCGGTGCAGGTGTTCAGTACGGCTGCCATTCACCGGCCGGACACTTCATTGCAGTTGCTGAACAGTCTGGGTACTGGAGCGGAGGTATTGCCCCAGATGGGCTTCTTTCTGAAAACTTATGGGAGCGGGAGCCTTGCCACCAGTGCCTTCCGGGGCACCGGGGCCAATCACAGCACAGTGGTCTGGAACGGTTTCAACATCAAAAATCCCATGAATGGGGTCATTGACTATTCGCTCTTTCCGATGGGATTGACGGATGATGTGGCATTGTTCGACGGCGGGGGCAGCAGCCTGTACGGAAATGGTGCCATTGGAGGCACGTTGATGCTGAATGACAGGCTGAAATTTGACGAAGGATGGCAGACAAGGCTTGCACTGAGCGCTGGCAGTTATTCGGATTTTCGCCAAAAGGCAGCTCTCCGTTTTGCGAAGAAAAAAACAGCCGCAGGCCTGAAGTTGTGGAACCAGACCGCCCAAAACGACTTCCCGGTGAAACCGGACGGACACCGCCAGGAGAATGCCGTATTGAGACATTCCGGCTTGTCGCAAACCAACCGCTTCAGGCTGAATGCCCGCAGTGAACTGAACACCTTTTTCTGGTACCAGGATGTGAGCCGGCAAATACCCCCTTCGCGCACCGAAGCCAACTCGCACGCCCAGCAGGATGACCAGGTGCTGCGGGCCGGCGTCCGCATCAACAGCCGCCAGGAATCGGGCATGACCACCCTGCAGGCCGGTTATTTCAGGGAAAAACTGCTCTTTTTCAGCGACCTGATAGACTCTTCACGCAGCCGCTCCAACACCTGGGTGGCCGATGTGGTGCAGCAGCGCTACTTTGGCCACAACAAACTGATCCTGAAACTGCAGGGGCAGCACCAGAAGGCCAACACCCGTGAAACCGGTGATCAACAACGCAACACCCTGGCTGCCGTGGCCGGCTGGAAATACTTCAGCCCTTCGGAAAAGACTTTCCTGGAGGTCTTCATCCGGCAGGAACTGGTGGATGGCGAGGCCGTTCCCCTGACCGGGAGTGCAGGTATCAACTGGAGGGTGGCGGATAAAGCAGTAACGACATTTCGTTTCAGCCGAAGCTACAACATCCCCACCTTCAACGACCTGTACTGGCAAGATGCTTTTGCCAAAGGCAACCCTGACCTGACAGCCGAAAAAGGCTACGGATTTGAATGGGGACTGAAACTCTCGGATGAAGATGTGTTCATTGACTTTCGGCTGCACAGTACGACAGTGGCCAACAGAATCCTCTGGGTCCAGTTTGGTTCGATCTGGCAACCCATGAACATCGATGAAATCTGGTCAAGGGGGCTTAGCATAAAAGGGGGATTCGACAAAAAACTCCGGGACTGGAACCTGAAAAACAGCTACACAGTCAATTTCAACCGCAGTTCCTCCCTTGGAAACTATGCGCCGGGCCTGGGTCATCAGCTCATTTACACCCCTTTGATCACGGCCAACTATACACTCATTGCGCAGCGAGGAAGCAACAAAGCCATCCTGCAATGGAACCACACCAGCAGGATATACACCACCCCCCACAACAAAAGGGAAAACAGTCTGGATCCGTTTTCAATCATTCATCTTCATTTCCTGAGAGAATGGAAACCGGGCCAGTGGCCGATTTCCACCGCCATTTCCATCAACAATATTCTGAACAAGAATTACGAAGTGATTGACTCCCGGCCCATGCCCGGAAGATATTTCAAGGTGAGTATTGGTATAGAGATGTGAATTACTTCTGGATCAGACACCATCGGCAGTTAATAAGGGCTTTCAATGGTATGGATCCCAATTTTGGAGAAGAAAACATCAATTGGCTCTAACACATCTTGCCGTCATTTTGTCCCATACCATACCTTCAGGACACCAACACTCCCCCCTTTGGGTCTGAAAATTCCAAACAGGCACGGTACCTGGAAAGCCACTGCAATCTGGTGGAGGACACGACATTTCACTTATTTCGGGGGCGGAAGGGGGCGAATCCACAATCTTATAGATAAAGAGTATTTCATAATGGAAGCTCTGGTCGTAGTCTATATTTGAAGCTCCATCGATTGAAAAATTGAGGAATGAATAAGCCCCAGGCTTATTGGTTCTTGCTCCTCTGAAGGAACCTCTGAGACTCCCTGTTTTAGCTCCGCTTAATGTCCCGTTTACATAAAGCCGATCCCATCCACTGGACATGCCCATGCCATTGACCAAAGGCCTGTATGATGTCCCGGCAATTAGAGCTGAATTAGAACCATTTGCGGCTCCAGCCTGCGCATATGGATCTCTAATGGGATATATTTCGCATTTGCCTTTAACCCGTTGGGTTCTTAATGTAAAAGAATAATCCTTCTCTTGTTCCAACACACGCATGTCTTGATCAAACGTGAATTCGACACGGTAGTATTCTGTACAATTACCTCTATACATTACAGAAAACTCAACGAATCCACCTTTTGAATCCACTTCGATTCGGGAGGGAAGTGTGGATCTGTTATCGGTCCTGTTATGGACTATTTCCTGCAAAACGAAATATTGCTTTTGGCCAAAAACAATACTGGTGCTAAGCAAAAAGAAGAAAATAACGCCCGCGATGATTCCAGTTGACCGCATTCTCATGGCAGCAGGTTTTAATGTGTATTGAATTGTGCGAAGAACCAAGCTATTGACAGGAGAGAGGACAATGTAATGAATTTTGAAATGATTCTGAAGAAATAGAATGATATGATTCAATACCCCTCCGGTTCATTTTACTGAATGAATAATCAACAGATGTCATTCTCACCACATTGGCCCCCTCATAAAACACAACTTTTACCTAGCCAAACTTCAAACCAGCCAAAGGCTGCTAAACCAACCGAAGGTTGCTAAACCAACCGAAGGTTGCTAAACCAGCCGCAGGCTGCTAAACCAGCCAAAGGCTGCTAAACCAACCGAAGGTTGCTAAACCAGCCAAAGGCTGCTAAACCAACCGAAGGTTGCTAAACCAACCGAAGGTTGCTAAACCCGCCTCCGGCTGCCAGCCGCAGGCGTTTAATCTTTGCCACAAGGCAAATTAAACTGATATCTCTCCTTACCTTTGGCGCCGCCGGAAACAAAGAGGCAAAACAGGAATAACCATCCGGCGCTGGTTTCAACAAAACACAACCGATGAATAGTTCAATCCGCAAACTTTTACCGCATTTACTCGCTTACTTCTTTCTGTTGGCTGTGGCGTTCATTCGTTTTGCGCCGGCCGTCTTTGAAGGCAAACAACTTTCCCAGTCAGATAACATCCAGGCGCTGGGCATGCAAACCGAGGCCCGTGCCATCCACGAGCAAACGGGGGAATGGCCCTTGTGGACCAATTCCATGTTTGCCGGCATGCCCGTGTACCAGATACTGTACCCCACCACCAGCCTCATCAAGCCGGTGTTCAAAGCACTTCTGCTGGGCAACGGCATGGCTCCTCCGCACACGGGACTGCTCCTGTTGATGGCGGGAATGTACCTGCTGCTGGTGGTCATGCGGGTGGATTGGCGGCTGGCCATTGTCGGGGCACTTGGTTTCGGCCTGGCGGCCAACCACATGGCGCTCTTCGAAGCAGGGCACTCCACCAAGTTGATCGCCACTGCCTACATGGGGCCGGTGCTGGCGGGAATAATCCTGACCTACCGGGGCAAATGGTGGCTCGGCGGCGGGCTCACGGCATTATTTACCGGATTGCAGGTGTACGCCAATCACGTGCAGATCACCTATTACTTCTTCCTGACACTGGCCGTTTTCGGAGTGGTTTTTTTGGTGGACGCCATCCGCAAAAAGACTTTGAACAATTTCATCAAAGCCTCGGCAATTGTATTGTTGGGCGTGATCATCGGTGCTGCAACAAGTACCGGCCGGCTGCTGACCACAAAAGAATACGCAGCTGAAACCATCCGGGGCAAATCCGAGCTGACCCAAAAATCGGGCAGCAGTGGAAGCACCGCCGCTGAAGGCGGGGGGCTTTCAAAGGATTACGCATTTGGATGGAGCTACGGTGTTTTGGAAACCTGGAACCTGCTGATCCCCAACTTTGCAGGAGGCAGCAGCGGTGAGAGCTTTGCCAGCGACCCTTCCAGCAAAACCATTCAGGCGCTTCGGCAAATGCAAAGCGTGGAAGAAGCCACCAGCCTGGCCCAGCAAACCACCCACTACTGGGGCGACCAGCCCTTCACCGGCGGGCCGGTTTACATGGGTGCTGCGCTCATTCTTTTGTTTTTCCTCGGAATGTTTTTTCTGTTCCATAAAAACAAGCCCTTGTTCTGGTTCTCAGCCGTTTCGGTAGCGCTTACCATCATGCTGGCCTGGGGGAAAAACTTCAGCGCACTCAATTATTTCCTGTTCGATTACTTCCCGCTGTTCAACAAATTCAGGGCGGTGACAATGGCCCTGGGCATTACCAATTTTTACATCGTTTTCGTCGGAATACTGGGGCTGCACCACCTGCTCAGTTCCGGAACCGATGCTGATCTGAAGAAAAAGGCTGTTGTAAACGCCGGCCTGATCACCGGCGGACTGGTGGTACTTGGCTTGTTGCTCAGCTTTATGCTCGACTACCAAAAGACCGGCGAAAACTTCCCGGCCCAACTGGCAGCAGCTGTGGCGGAAGACCGGGCGGCACTGCTGCGTGCCGACGCCTTGCGCTCACTCCTCTTTGTGGCACTGGCTTTTGGAGCTTTGTGGCTATATGCCCTCGGCAAATTGAAATCGCTGGTGACCATGATCACTGTCGGGGCCATTGCAGTGATTGACATCTGGGGCGTTGGAACACGATTCATCAACAGCGATGATTTTATTGACTCCACCCAGAAGCGGAGCATCGTTGCTGCCACGGCCGCCGATGAGCAGATCAAAAAAGACCCGGACCCGCATTACCGGGTGGCCGATTTCAGGCGGAATCCTTTCGCCAATGCGCTCACCAGCTACCACCACAAGAGCATGGGAGGCTATCACGCAGCCAAACTCATGCGCTACCAGGAATTGATCGAGCGGTACCTCGGCGACCCCGGCACTTACCGCCACATTTACGGCATGTTCAATTGCAAATACTTCATCACCCAAAACGACCAGGTACTGCCAAACGAAGATGCCCTGGGCAATGCCTGGTTCGTCAGGGATATTCAGACGGTTGCCAACGGCGATGAAGAAATTGCCGCACTGGCCGGTTTGAATCCCCGCACCACCGTGGTTGTCCAGAAACCCATCGCCGACGAGCACCTCGCCAATTTCCGGATGAATTACGACAGTGCGGCCGCCATCCGGCTGACCCACTACCACCCCGATACCATGATTTACACTTACAACGCCGCCGCCGACCAACTGGCAGTGTTCTCGGAGGTGTTCTACCCGCCCTCCAAAGGCTGGAGCCTTTACATTGACGGCCAAAAAAACGGCGATATATTCAAAGCCGACTTCACCCTCAGAGCAGCTGTGCTTCCGGCCGGCCGGCACGAAGTAAAAATGATCTTCGAGCCCGCCACCTATTACAACGGAGAGCGTGTCAGCCTCATCGCATCCATCGTGGCCATCTTGCTGGCAGCTTTTGGTATCTATTGGTTTGCCAGGAATTATGAATTTCCCCCGGCTGCCAATTTACCGAAGGAAACAAGCCCCGCCCCCACTAAAAAACAAGGCCGAAAAGCCGGCAGAAGGAAGAAGTAAGTTGTTGACGGTTGATCCCGGAGCTTCACCCGGGATCAGTTGTCAGTTGACTGTTGTCGGTTGTCAGTTGTCAGTTGTCAGTTGTCAGTTGACAACCGAGAACCGAGAACCGAGAATCGACCCCGATACCGAAGCCGATAGCTATCGGCTTTCGGTATCGGGGCTAACTGCAAAAGATGAGAATCGTATTAGCCATACTCGCCCTGACCATTGCTGCTTGTGGCAGCGACAAAACCGCTGAACAGTCAAGTGATACAGCAATGAAGAAAGCTTCTGTTACCAAAGCTCCGTTTGGGCTGACCCACGACGGAGAGGCCGTAGAAATTTACACCCTCACCAATGCCAATGGCATGGAAGCCCGGGTGATGAACTACGGTGCCACGCTGGTTTCACTGAAAGTACCCGACGCCGATGGACATTTTGACGACGTGGTGCTCGGGTACGATTCGCTGGAACCATACCTGCGGGAAGACAACCCCTATTTTGGAAGCACGGTAGGTCGCTATGCCAACCGGATCGGTGGTGCCAGGTTCGAACTGGACGGCCAGGTGTACAACCTTGCCGCCAACGACGGCCCCAACCACCTCCACGGTGGCCTCAAAGGTTTTGACAAAGTGATCTGGGGTGCGGAATCCCTGCCGGAAGTACCGGAAACCGACTCCCCAACCCAACACCCCGGGGTGGGAGTGAAACTATGGTATTGGAGCGCTGACATGGAAGAGGGCTATCCGGGCGAGCTGCTTTGCCAGGTGACTTACATCCTGACCGACAGCAACGAGCTCGTGTTGTATTACGCCGCCCGAACAAGAAAACCTACCGTCGTCAACCTGACCCACCACTCCTATTTCAACCTGACGGGAGGAAAACGGGACGTGCTGGACCACCACCTCCTGATCAACGCAGACCGCTACCTGCCGGTGGATGAAAACCTCATTCCGACGGGTGAACTGGCCGACGTGAGCGGCACGCCTTTCGATTTCAGAACGGCCAAAGCCATTGGAAAAGACATTGGCGCAGCCGACGAACAACTGAATAGAGCCCAGGGCTACGACCACTGCTGGGTGCTGAACAGGGACGAAGATGGCCACAGCCTGCAACTGGCTGCCCAAATCACTGAACCCGACAGCGGAAGAAAGATGACCGTGCTCACTTCCGAGCCGGGCATGCAATTTTACTCCGGCAACTTCCTCGACGGAGCTTTCACCGGCAAAAACGGCCAGGTTTACAACGACCGATGGGCCCTCTGTCTGGAAACCCAGCACTTCCCCGACTCGCCCAACAAACCCGATTTCCCCTCCACCGTTTTGCGGCCCGGTGAAACGTACCGCACGACGACCGCTTACACATTCGGCATCGCCAACACTGAATGAGCGGATCCTTCACCCGACAACATCAACCAGCCATGAGAACCATCCTGCTTTGCCTGCTGCCTGTTTTTGCCTTCGGTCAAAATTCCATCCTCATCCGGGACATCAAAGCCGTACCGTTTACCGACGTGAAAGTGACGGACAAATTCTGGGCACCCCGGATAGAAACCGTCTGCAAAACCACCATTCCCTTCGCCTTGCGGCAATGCGAAGAAACCGGCCGCATCCGCAATTTTGAACTCGCCTCCCGAGATGTCGGGACAGGTTCCGGCAATGAAAAAGGCGCCTTTTGCTCTTCCTATCCTTTTGACGACAGCGATGTTTACAAAATCATCGAAGGCGCTGCCTACGCCCTCCGGCACCAATACGACGCAGCCCTCGATGCGCAACTGGACAGCCTCATCGCCAAAATTGCCGCTGCCCAGGAACCCGACGGCTACCTGTACTCCTGGCGCAGCATTTACGAAAAAAATCCGGACGGCCGTTCCGACGATAAAAGCAAGGGCACGGGCCTGCGCATGGCCGGCACGGAGCGCTGGCAACTAACCGACCAACACAGCCACGAACTGTACAACCTGGGGCACCTCTATGAAGCTGCCGTGGCCCACCACCTGGCTACCGGCAAACGCAACCTGCTGGATGTGGCCCTCAAAAGCGCCGACCTGGTTTGCAACACCTTTGGCCCCGGCAAACTGGAAAAAGTGCCCGGCCACGAAGAGATAGAAATCGGCCTGGTGAAACTCTACCAACTCACCGGCACACAGCGATACCTGGACATGGCCGGCTTCTTTCTGGAGAAAAGGGGCTACGGCGACGAGTACATGCAAAACCACCTGCCGGTACGGGAACAACGGGAGGTGAAAGGACACGCCGTCCGGGCCTGCTACCTCTATTCCGCCATGGCCGATGTGGCCTCGCTCACCAAAGACACCGGCTATGTGGAAGCCCTGAACGCCCTTTGGGAAGATGTGATCCGGGGCAAGGTCTATTTCACCGGGGGTATCGGTTCTTCGCAAAGCAACGAGGGCTTCACGGCAGCCTATGACCTGCCCAACTTCAGCGCCTACGCCGAAACCTGCGCCTCTATCGGCTTCGTGTTGTGGAACCAGCGCATGTTCCAACTGACCGGCAACGCCAAATACATTGACGTGCTGGAACGCACCCTGTACAACGCCCTGAACAGCGGGCTCGGCTTTTCCGGTGATCGCTTTTTTTACGACAATCCGCTTGCCTCGCTGCGCAACCACGAGCGAAGCGCCTGGTTTGCCTGCGCCTGCTGCCCTTCCAACATCGCCCGTTTTTTCCCCTCTCTGCCCGGCTACATCTACGCCAAATGGGGCAACACCGTGTTCGTCAACCTCTTTGCAGAAAGCAAAACCACGGTAAAAAATGTGAACAGCCGACTCCAGGTGGTCCCCGTCACCATCCGCCAGCAAACCAACTACCCCTGGGACGGCGAAGTCAACATCATTGTGGAACCGGAAAAACCCAACACCTTTGAACTCCGGGTGCGCATACCCGGCTGGGCCCGAGGCGATGCCTTCCCAGGCGACTTGTACAGCTTCAGCAACAAATCAACTGAGCGGTTGTATTTCCGCCTCAATGGAAAGGACATCACCCCGGAAATCCGCAACGGCTACGCCATCATCAACCGGAAATGGAAGAAAAACGACCGGCTCTCCATGCGCCTCCCCATGGATATTTTCTTCGCAAAATCACACCCCGCCGTAAAAGCCGATCTGGGGCGCAAAGCCCTCCAACGGGGGCCGCTGGTTTACTGCATCGAGGGCAAAGACCAGGACGATCCGGCCATCCATTACACCTGGGTGGATTTCAGCAAACCCGTAAGCACCCGCTTCGAACCCAACTTCCTCAACGGCGTGCAGACCATGAGCCTGGCCGGCACCCTCCTGCAAGAACCCTACGGCAACAACCCCACCCGCAAACCACTCTGGCTGAAAGCCATCCCCTACTACGCCTGGGCCAACCGGGGCGCCGACAACATGGCCGTCTGGCTGGCCGACAATGCCACTGCACCGAAAAAGAAACCCGCCCCCAACCTCATTGAAAAAACCAGCATCAGCATCCCCGAAGGCAGCCGAGGGAAGGCGGCCTACCTGAAAGACCGCTGGACGCCAAACAGTTCTGAAGACCTGGAAAGCACCTATGTCCGGTTTCCGGCAAAGGACACCGTTGAAATCCTGATCGAATTGCCAAATACTGTCCCGACATCCCGGGAGACGATGAAAATCAGCGAGTTGCACGCCTGGTGGTTCACCGGCCAGGACTGCAAACTGCCAGCCTCCTGGAGCTTGCAGTTTCTACAGGAAGGCAAATGGGTAGCCCCCATCCACGGACCCGACTGCCCCATTCTGGCCGACACCTGGAGCAAATGCCACTTCGACGAAGTGATGACGAATAGAATCAAACTGGTCATCGTCGGGCAGGAAGGTGCCCCCGTTGGCTTGCATGAGTTGAGGTTGATGGAGGGGCGGTGAGAGTTGTGGCAGTTGTCTGTTGGCAGTTGTCTGTTGTCTGTTGTCTGTTGTCTGTTGTCTGTTGCCGGTTAGCAGGAATACTCTGCTCAACTCTGTTTTCAACTCCTATAACTCTGTGGTTTTAAAGAGTAGGGAGTAGGGAGTAGAGTTAAGGGTTTAGGGTGTAGGGTGTAGAGTTTAGGGTGTAGGGTGTAGAGTTTGGAGGAGCTAGCTCCATTCATCCCTCCCCCGATGGCTATCGGGGCATCCCTCATTCCTTGATTATGGGGTTTAGCAGGAATACTCTGCTCAACTCTGTTTTCAACTCCTTTAACTCTGTGGTTTTAAAGAGTAGGGAGTAGGGTGTAGGGTGTAGAGTGTAGGGTGTAGGGTTTGGAGGAGCTAGCCCCTTTCATCCCTCCCCCGATGGCTATCGGGGCATCCCTCATTCCTTGATTATGGGGTTTAGCAGGAATACTCTGCTCAACTCTGTTTTCAACTCCTTTAACTCTGTGGTTTTAAAGAGTAGGGAGTAGGGTGTAGGGAGTAGGGAGTAGAGTTTAGGGTGTAGGGTGTAGAGTTTGGAGGAGCTAGCTCCATTCATCCCTCATCCCTCATCCCTCATCCCTCATCCCTCATCCCTCATTCCTTGATTATAGGGTTTAGCAGGAATACTCTGCTCAACTCTGTTTTCAACTCCTATAACTCTGTGGTTTTAAAGAGTAGGGAGTAGGGAGTAGAGTTTAGGGTGTAGGGTGTAGGGTGTAGAGTTTGGAGGAGCTAGCTCCATTCATCCCTCCCCCGATGGCTATCGGGGCATCCCTCATCCCTTGATTATGGGGTTTAGCAGGAATACTCTGCTCAACTCTGTTTTCAACTCCTATAACTCTGTGGTTTTAAAGAGTAGGGAGTAGGGAGTAGAGTTTAGGGTGTAGGGTGTAGGGTGTAGGGTGTAGGGTGTAGGGTGTAGAGTTTGGAGGAGCTAGCTCCATTCATCCCTCATCCCTCATCCCTCATTCCTTGATTATGGGGTTTAGCAGGATTACCCTGTTCAACTCTGTGGTTTTAAAGAGTAGGGGGAAGTCAGCGCCTCATCATAGACGGCGGTGAGGTTTTGCCAGTCGTACTTTTTCACGTATTGCGCTCCGGAAAATTCCGGCAGCTCGTTCCAGGTTTGCAGCAGTCTTTTCAATGCCGTATAAAAGGAGTCCTCATCTTCGTAAAAATGAGCAGCGTGAACAGCCTCCGGTAGATGTTCCGGATAGGCCAGGCGTTTCGGCAACAAAGGGTAGCAATCGCAATAGACAGCCTCCACCACACTGCCACCGAAAAAGTCCTGCCGGCTGGTGACGGGCAGGATGTCCGCCTGCCAGAGCAAGTGGGCATAGGTCGCAAAATCCGGCGCATACCCGAAGTGGATCAGCTCATCCATCAGGCTCGCTTTTGCTTCGTCAAAAATGGGCGGGTATTTTCCGAAGGCCTCACCCAAAACAATCAGCCGGAAGGAAACCCCCTCCGCTTTCAGGCGAAACAGCGTCCGGAAAAACAGCTCCGGGTTTTTGTCGTACTCCCAGCGGTGGTTCCACAACAGCACCGGTTTGCTGTGCTGTTTCCGGGTTTTGTACTCATCAAAAATCCGCAGGTTCAGCCCCAGAGGAAGCACCTCAGACTTTGCAGCTATCTGTGGAATGTTATCCAGGCCCTGACAATCAGGGAACTGGCGCAAAAAATCCGGCAGTGCTTCGAGAAATGAATTCTTGTGAAAATGAGAATTGAAAAACACCCTGTCTGCTGCCAATGCTGAAGTGTAGTTGACAAATCCGTACTGGTTGTCACGGCCCAGCTTCACATCCTCATCGGTTGGTGACCAGGGGTAGGTGACCTGGTTTTCGTGGAAATACACCGCCACCGGGATGCCGGCACTTTTCTCACGGGTCAAAGCCAGAAAAGTGGCCACATCCAGCATGTCCGTTGCAAGGATGAGATCAGGTACAGCCTCGAGATCATTGAACTGCCGGGCCAGTTCCACCGCCCCACCGTACATCCGCCATTTCCAATGCCGGCCCGGCAAGGTCAGCAGCTCGAAGTGATGCCGGCTGCGGCCTGCCAGCCCCTGCGCCCATTGCCGGTGACTGCCCGTGAAAAAGGGTTCTGTGAGGAGGATGTGCATGGTGGAATTAGCCTGAATATATCAGTCAGCAAGAATAAACTTTTCTGAAAGGAATTGTGATTCTGACAGCTCGAAACCATTGGGAATTGCACAACTGATAACTGCTTTGTCTGAATGCACGGTGATGAACTGGAAGGCATGCCCCTGGTCTGAAGTTGCGTGTTGGTCCACCTCCACCCCCTTCAAATCATCCACCAGGCCGGTGCCGAGGGCTTTCAGGAGTGCCTCTTTGCGGGTCCAGAATTTGAAGAAGTCCGTGGCGGAGTTGATTTGCCGGCGTTCATTTTCGGAAAAATAATGGTGCACCACTCCACTGTAATCGAACCCTTCCCGCAACTTTTCAATGTCAACGCCGACCGGCTCAGGCCCTTCGTGCCACAGCAGTGCCAGGCATTCTGAAGAATGGGAAATGCTGAACTGGAAGCGATCCTGCAAGCCTTCTGCAAAGGGTTTCCCTTTTTCTGTCGTCAAAATGCTGATCTCCGATTCGGCAACGCCAGCCAACTTAGCCGCCAATTGGCGCACCACGCCCCTGCCCGCCACGAAAGTCTTCCGGTCAACGGCCATGCGGTAGCGGGCCGCCCGTTGCACTTCCGCCTCGCTGAGCAGGTCCTGCCAGCACTCCCACTGAGCCGGACCGATGTCGTTGATATTCAGTACTTGCAGGTGCATTTGGGTTGTTGAAATTGTTGAATTGTTGAATTGTTGAGATTGTTGAATTGTTGAATTGTTGAGATTGTTGAATTGTTGAGATTGTTGAATTGTTGAATTGTTGAGATTGTTGAATTGTTGAATTGTTGAGATTGTTGATCCCGAAAGCTTTCGGGAGTTGAATTATTGATGGTCGTGAGCTTATCTCACGATCCCGAACTTGATCCGGGATTGAATTGTTGTGTTCCCTCATCCCTCGATTCTTCGGTTCTTCGGTTCTTCGGTTCCTCACCCTGACACCTCCTCCAGTCTTCGTTGCACAATTTTCGCAATCTCTTCCCCATGTACCCGGTCGAAGAGGGTGAGGTAGTTTTCTACGTTTACTAAACCTTCGAGGTTTAGTAAACGTGTTCCCTCATCCCCCGTCTGTTCAGCCGGGCAAGCTCATCCCTCACCCCTCATCCCTCATCCCTCATCCCTCACCCTGACACCTCCTCCAGTCTTCGTTGCACAATTTTCGCAATTTCCTCGCCATGTACCCGGTCGAAGAGGGTGAGGTGGTTGCCATCTATGTTGTGGACACGTACGCCTTTTCGGGCGTATTTGGTCCAGCCGTAGTGCCGGGGGTCGGCTACGTAGAACATCAGTTCCCGGGCTTTGAACAAATCCAACTGGACATCCAGGGGTTCCAGCCGGTATTTGTGATAGGCCTCCATGCTTTTTTCGTACACCTCTTTACCGAAGGGAAGGTAGCCTTCCTCCACCTTTTTGGTTTTGGTGTCCATGTAGGCCACGCGCAGTTTTCCGGCGATGTTGTCCACCCGGTTTTTGAGCATCTGCGATTTGTACTCCACGGCGGCGATGGGGTTTTTCAGCAGCAGTCCCAGGTTGAAGCCCGTTTTCTTCAGTTTCTTTTTCCAGTTAGTGGCTGAGCCGCCGGCCTCCTGTTTGGCTACGGCGTCAAAAACTGCCAGGAAGGGCACCTCTTCACCGTCGGCCAACAGTTGGCGAGCCATCTCCCAGGCCACGATGCCACCCAGCGAATAACCTGCCAGCAGGTAAGGCCCGTGTGGCTGCACAGACCTGATCTCTTCGATATAATGTGCTGCCATATCCTCTATGTTGTCGTGCGGTTCGGCACTGCCGTCCAGGCCGCGGGCCTGCAGGGCATAGATGGGCTGGTCGGGTTCCAGGTGCCGCACCATGTTTTGGTAAAAGAGCACGTGCAGTCCGCCGCCGTGCACCAGAAAGAGCGGTGGCTTGTTGCCCGCAGGGCGAATGGGAACAAGGGAAGAAAAAGCCGCCGGGGCTGCATCCTCCTCGTCCAGCAATGCGGCCAGTTGCCGGATGGTGGCGTGCCGGAACAACACCGTCAGAGGCAGTTGCCGGCCGGTGGCCTTGTGGATGCGTGACAGCAGGTTGACGGCGCTGAGCGAGTGCCCGCCCATTTCAAAAAAGTCTTCGTCAATGCCGGGGTTTTTGACACCCAGCACCTCTTCCCAGAGTCGGGCCAGCATTTTTTCAGTTTCGCTTTCCGCTTTGGTGCGGGTGTTGGCCTTGCGCTTTTGTTCCCAAACGGGAGCCGGCAGGTTCTTGCGGTCCACTTTCAGCGAGTTGTTCAGCGGCAGCTCATCCATTTGCACGAAGGCAGCGGGCACCATGTAAGGCGGCAGTTTTTTCCGAAGGAAATTGCGAAATGCTTTTTCGTCAAAATCTGCATCCGGCTGCATCACCAGCCAGGCGACAGGCTGCAGCTCGCCGGCGGGGTCATTGGCAACACCGGCCACGGCCTGCTCCACGCCCGGCACCTGGTGCAGGGCCGCTTCTATTTCGCCCAGTTCGATGCGGAAGCCCCTGATCTTCACCTGGCCATCCATGCGGCCGAGGAAGTCAATTTCTCCCGTCGGCAGCCAGCGGACGAGGTCGCCGGTGCGGTACCAGGTCTGTCCGTTTTCGTCTTTGACAAAGACTTTTGCCGTCAGTTCCGGTCTGCCCAGGTAGCCGGTTGAAACGCCGGGCCCGCTGATGAGCAGCTCTCCGGGTGTTCCCACAGGCACCATGTTTTCATCTTTGCCAACGATCCGCAACTGCACATTGGCGATGGGCTTGCCGATGGGCACCGCATCGCCGGGCTGGCGCCGGAGCAGGTCTTTGTCCACCCGTTGGTAGGTGGCGTAGATGGTGGTCTCTGTGGGGCCGTAGCCGTTCCAGAGCTCACGGGTGTGTCCCAGCAATTGCGCAGCGAGTTCTTTTGGAAGGGCCTCGCCTCCGGCAATGGCCCACAAGCGTTCACTTCCCTGCCAGCCGCTGAGCAACAGGATGCGCCAGGTGGCGGGCGTGGCCTGCATGTGGGTGGGCCGGTGCCCGTCAATGGCCGCCGCCAGCCGGAAACCGTCCCGGCGCTCTTCCGGGGTGGCCATCACCAGCCGGGCGCCGGTGGTAGCCGGCAGGAAGTAGTCGGGTATGCTCATGTCAAAGGCCATGCTGGATACGGAAAACAACACCGAATCCCGGCCGACGCCCAGGTGCCGGTTGATGGCAGCCAGGGTGTGCAGGGCCGATTCGTGCCGGATGGCCACCCCTTTCGGCCGGCCGGTGGAACCTGAGGTGTAGATCACATAGGCATTGGCCGAAGGCCGAACGCTGAGCTGCGGCCGTTCGCCGGGCAATTCCTCCCAGGCAAGGGCATCCAGCACCAGCAGACCGGCGCTCATGCCAAAGCTCTTGTGCATCACCGACGAATGCGTGAGCAGGTGGCTGATGCCCGCATCGGAGGCGATGTTTCGCAGGCGCTCTGCCGGGTTGGAAGCATCCAGCGGCACATAAGCGCCCCCGGCTTTGAGCACGCCGAAGATGGCCGGCAGGATATCAAGCGACTGCTCCAGCAACACGCCGGCATAGGCCCCGGCCTCGAAGCCCAGGCTGAGGAGGTGATTGGCAATCCGGTTGGATTTCCGGTCGAGTTCATCAAAGGTCAGTTGTTCCGCTCCGCAAACCACGGCGACGCCTTCCGGTTGCTGCGAAGCAGTGAAGGAAAGCCATTCGTGCAGGGTCTGTGGCAGGCCGGGCTGCGGCCAGGGCATGCTTTCGCCCGTTCCAAAGCCCAGCAGGCGCTCTTTTTCTTCCTTCGGCAAAATGTCAATTTCCCGCAAAGGCCTGTCGGGTTCAGCCGTCAGTTTTTCGAAGAAAGCGCTGAAAGCTTGCAGGTTCTTCAGGATGGTTGCGCTTTCAAAAAGGTCTTTGTTGTAAAACCACTTCAACTGAATAGCCCCTTCGCTGCCGGGTGCAGGTTTGAGCTGCACCAGCAGGTCGTAGAGTTTGTAATCGCCTTCGATGAAGTCCGATTGCACCTCCAACGGACCGAAATCGCAGCTCCGGTCCATGGTTTCCATGTTGAAGACCACCGAGACGAGCGGGTTGCGGCCGGCCTCCCTTTTGAGGCTGATTTCTTTGACCAACGTGCCGAGGGTGTACTCCTGGTGGTCAAAAGCGCTGAGCAGTTGCAGGTTGGCATTTTCCAGGTGTTGGCTGAAATTCTTCGCCGGGTCCGTTTTTCCCCGCACCGGCAGCAAGTGTGTGCGGTGGGCCACCAGGTTTTGCCATTCGACGATGGACTTTCCGCTGACTGCCACGCCGATGACCGTTTCCTCCTGCTGGCACCAGCGGCTCAGCCAGGCCTGGAAGGCGGCGTACATGAAGGTGTACAGTGTGGCGCCCTGCCCTGCCGCCAACACCCTGGCTCTTTCTATTTTTTCCTTCGGCAAAATGACGGATTGCGAATGGGCCTCCCAGCCTGTGTCAGCCGAGCGAGGGTGATCCAGCGGCAGGTTGAGCGGCTCCACACCCGATTCGAACTGCTGCAACCAGTATTGCCGCGCAGCGGCGAAGGCCTCAGAATTCAGCATATCCTTTTGCCGAAGGGCAAAATCTGACAACTGCTGCACCGGTGGCAACTGCTCCCGGCTGTAGCCCGACTCGACGGCGTACATGCGGCCCAGATCGGCAGTGAGAACACCCACCGACCAGCCATCGAGCACGATGTGGTGCATGACGAAAAGCACCACGTGCTCCAGCTCATCCATTCTGACGATGAAAAAGCGGGCCAGCGGGGCTTTGCCCAGGTCGAAAGGCGTTTTGAGCTGCTCCTTTTTCAGGGCCTCCAGTTTTTTGGCTCGCTGCGCAACGGGCAGGCTGCTGAAGTCCAGCAGTTGCGGTTCCAGAGCCGCTGCCGGATGGATGTGCTGCAATTCCCCCCCTCCGTCAATGCTGGTGCGCAGGGCTTCGTGGCGCTGCGCCAGGGTGCGGATGGCCCAAGTCAATGCTTCCAGGTTCAGCTCGCCTTTCAGCCGGATGGCGGAGCCGATGTTGAACGAAGCTGCCGCTTCCGGTGAAAAGTGGTGTGAAACGTGTATCTCACGCTGGCCCTCCGTCAGCGGCACCGTTTTGATGTCGCTGCTTTCATCCACCACCGGTCGGGCCGTTTCCGATGGTGTGTCATCCTTTTTTGGGCTTGCCAGTAAAGTGGCCAGGCGGGCAATGGTGGCCTCTCCGGCCAGTGAAACCAGGGGCAGCCGCACGCCGGTTTTGTCCTCGATGGCTGACAGGAGCCTGACCGCCAGCAGGGAGTGACCGCCCAGTTCGAAGAAATTGTCGTGGCGGCCCACCCGCTCCAGGCCCAACAGTTCTTTCCATACCTGGGCCAGCAGGATTTCCATTGGGCCCAGCGGTTCTTCGTAGCCGGCCCTGTTTTCCATCAATTTTGCATCGGGGTTGGGAAGGGCCCGGCGGTCCAGCTTGCCGGTGGCGGTTTGCGGCAGTGCGTCCAGCTCCATGATTACGGCCGGCACCATGTACTCCGGCAGTTGTTTCTTCAGAAAATCCCTGATGGGGATGCCGTTCACGCCGGGCTTTTTCACCACGTAGGCAACGAGGCCCTGTTCGCCGTTGGGCAGGGTGCGGAGGGCCACGGCGCCATCTTGCAGGCCCTCCATTTTCCGAAGGACCGCCTCCACTTCACCCAGCTCGATGCGGTAGCCCCGCAATTTCACCTGGTTGTCGAGGCGGTTGATGTACTCCACATCGCCGCCGGGATGGCGCACCACCAGGTCACCGGTTTTGTAGAGCTTGTCTCCACCAAAATCAGGGTGGTTGATGAAGGCCACGGCGGTTTTTTCCGGGCGCCTGTGGTAGCCTGCGGCCACGCACAGGCCCTGGATGTACAGCTCTCCCGGCATGCCGTCCGGTACGGGTTGCAGGTGTTTGTCCAGGATGAACACCTGCGTGTCGGGCAATGGTTTTCCAATGGGCACGTACCCCGACAGGTGGGGTTCATCGAGGGCTTGTCCGGTTATTTTTTTCGCAAGGGTGTAGATGGTCGTTTCGGTGGGGCCGTAGGCATTCCAGAGCCGGGCGCCCCGTTTGAGCAGTTCGGCAGCCAGTTCGCGGCTCAGCCCCTCGCCGCCGGACACCATCTTCAGCCCGGGCAGGCCCTGCCAGCCGCTGCTCACCAGCATCTGCCAGGTGACGGGGGTGGCTTGCAGGAATGTGGCCCCGCTGGCCTCCAGTTGCTGCGCCAACAGGTAACCGTTTTTCACCACTTCGGTGGGTGCAATGACCAGCCTGGCCCCGTTGCTGAGGGTCATGAAAATGTCCTGCACAGAGGGATCAAAAGTGACCGAGATGACCGCAAACACGGTCTCCTTTTCGCTGAAATCCAGCACCTTCCGCATGGCCGTGATGAGGTGCACCGCCTGCAGGTGCCGGATGGGCACCCCTTTCGGCCGGCCGGTGGAGCCGGAGGTGTAGATCATGTAGGCCAAATCGTCGGGTTTGGCAGAAATGGCCGGCGCCTGGGTGGGCAGGCCCTGCCATTCATTCTTTTCTTCGTCAATGAAGCTGGAACTGATCTCCGGCTCCCGGGGCAGTGTTCCTTTGAACCGGCTCTCGCTGATCAGCAAGCGGGCTCCGCTGTCATCCAGCAAAAAGCGCAGTCTTTCGGCGGGGTTGGCCGGGTCCAGTGGCAGGTAGGCAGCGCCGCATTTCAGCACCGCCAGCAGCACGGCTGGCAGCAGTTCGTTGCGGTCCGCCAGCACAGCGGCAAAGGTGCCGGGCAGCAGGCCTTTGTCAGAAAAGTGCCGGGCCAGTTGGTTGGAAGTATCCTCCAGTTGCCGGTAGGTGAGGCTCCGGCCTTCGCATGCCACAGCCACCCGGTCCGGGGTCTTCCGGGCCTGCTCTGAAACCAGGGCGTGCAGTGTTTCCTTCGGGAAATCCATGGCCGGGCCGGAACCCCGCTGCAGCCAGTTGCGCAGCGAAGGCGGGTCCATGAGCGGCAATTTTCCGACGGGTGTGCCGGGGTCTTGCATGCAGCCTTCCAGCAAAGTGCCGAATGATTGCAGCCAGCTTTCCACGGTGCTTTTGTCCCAGAGGTCTGCGTTGAAATTCCACTCCACATTCAGCCCGGCTCCACCGGCCAGCGGACTGATGTTGACGAAGATGTCAAAAGTCTCGTAACGGCGGGGAATGGGCCGGGTGCCGGCTTTCAGCGCACCAAATTCGAGCTGGTCCAGCGGGCTGTCCAGGTTGAACAGCACGGACACCAGCGAGGGCCTGGACGGGTCCCGCGGCAGTTCCATTTCGCCCGACAGGGCTCCCAGGGTGAAGTTCTGGTGCTCGAAGGCGTCGAGCAGGGTGCTGCGGGTTCGTTTGAGGAAGTTGCCAAAGGCTTCGTTGCCATCGGGTCGCAATCGGATGGGCAGCAGGTTGGCGGCGTGGCCGGTAAGATGCTCGTTGCCGGGCAGGTTGTGGCCCGCAGCGATCATTCCCAGCACGAAATCCTCCTGGCCCGAAAGTTTGTGAAGAAAAGCGCCGAAGGCGGCAAAAACGTAGAAGTAAAAGGTGGTTCCCTGCCGGGCTGCCACTTTGCTGATCTGTCTGAAACGATCCGCTTCGATGTGCAGGGTGGCCACGTCGCAGCGCCAGGTTTTCAGCGAAGGCCGTTTCCGGTCGGTGGGCAGTTGCAGGGGTGGTGGCAGCGGGGTCAGGTGTTGTTTCCAGTATTCGAGGTTTTTGTGGAAATCCTCGCTTTGCAAAAATTCTCTTTGCTCCAGTGCATAGGTTCCCAGTTGTTTTACCGAAGGCAAAGAAACCGCTGAGCCGCAGGCCCTTGCGTACAGCCGGCCCGCGTCACGTGTGAGCAGCCCCAATGACCAGCCATCCACGGCGATGTGGTGCACGGTGATCAGCAGGCGGTGGTCCTGCCCGCTCCATTTCACCAGGCGGAACCTGACCGGGGGCCCGTTTTCAAGGTCAAAAGGCGTGTCGGTTTCAGCCTTGTGAAGGGCTTTCAGTTGTTGTTCTTTTTCTCCTTCGGCAAATGCGGACAGATCCGTGAATGGCAATTCGGGGTCAAAAACCGGAAGTGGCTTTTGGCGACTGCCGTCTTTGAGGAAGGTCGTCCGCAGGGCCTCATGGCGGCTGATCAGTTGGCGGAGGGCGGTTTCCAGGGCTTCCCGGTTCAGGTCTCCCTCCAGCCGGATTTCGGTGCCCACGTTGTAAGTCAGGGAAGCCTCCCGGCCCAGTTGACCGGTCACGAAAATCTCCTCCTGCCCCGGTGTCAGGGGGTAATCCGAATGGCGGCGCACTTTGGGCGGGATGATGACATTGAGGTCCTCGCCCTCCCAGGGTTCTATCAAACCGGCATCGAACATATCCTGGATGGCCTCCTCAAAGGCCTTGTAGGTGCGCTCAAAATCTTCATCGGTGTGGGCGGTGGAGATGAAGCAGGGCCGCTCACGGACGTTGACACCCCGCATGCGCAGGAAGTAGTTGAAAAGCCGGCTGAGCGGGTTGTTGTCGGCGGTTTTGAGCATGAAAAACGAGGAGCAGGTCTGGATCATGAAGGGCGCCTTCGTTTTCAGGAATATCTCTCTGATCCGCTCCGCAAAGCGCCCGGCCCGCTCGTTCAGTTCTTCCTGCAATTCAGGACTGCGCCGTTCCAATTCCTGCATGGCCGCATAGGCCGCTGCCACACTGATGGGGTTTTTGATGAAGGTGCTGGCAAAGTAGGTGACGATGCCCTCCGGGCTGCTGTCATCACCGTACTGCCACATGCCACCGTCAAAAGCCTCCATGTATCTGGCCTTGCCGGCAACGGCTGACAAGGGCAGGCCACCACTGATGCTTTTGCCATAGGCCACGATATCGGCTTCCACGCCGAACCACTCCTGGGCTCCTCCTTTGGCCAGGCGGAAACCGTTGATGATCTCGTCAAAAATGAGCGCCACGCCGGCTTCCCGGGTGAGCTCCCTCACCTGCCGGATGAGCTCGTCGTGTTGCCAGTGCGGGTTCTGCGCCTGCACAGGCTCTATGACCACCGCTGCCAGCTCGTGGAGGTTGGCTTTCAGCTTCTCCAGCGCATACGGATCGTCGTAATCCAGCACCAGGTTGTTTTCCACAAGGAAAGAAGGTATGCCCGGCGAGGATGGCAGCGACACCGATTTGTCTTTCAGGTGTACCCCTCGCACCAGGAACTGGTCAATCATCCCGTGGTAGTCGGTGTCAAACACGGCGATGCGTTCCCGGCCGCTGGCGGTTCTGGCTGCCCGCACGGCACCCAGCACCGCCTCGGTGCCGGTGTTGGCCAGGGTGACCCGGTCCATGCCGCTCATCTCGCAAATGATGCGAGCCACTTCGGTGGCTTCCGGCGGCAACACATCCAGTGAGTTGCCCCGCTTCAGGGCAGCCGCCACGGCCTCTTCCACAAAATCGGGCATGTGGCCGAAGAGGCCCACGCCGTAGCTCATCACATAGTCAATGTATTCGTTGCCATCCACATCCCAGATGCGGGAGCCTTTGGCCTTTTTCAATGCCACCTGGTACACCACCTCCTTCCACAACTTGCTGAAACCCGTCACACTGCGCGGATCGGCGTAAAACTGCCGGTGGCGCTGCTGCATCTTTTTGGAAGTGGCCGTCATCTCGTTGTAACGCCGGATGAAATCCTCCAGGCCCTTCCGCTGCCGCTCCGGCAATTCTTCCGCCGCCTTGATCCTGGCGTAATTGCTCATCTTGGCCGTCACCCCTTTGGTGGAGCGAACGATCTCTTGAGGTTTTTGAGGTTGTTGAGGTTGTTGGGGTTGTTGAGACTGTTGAGATTGTTGAGATTGTTGAGATTGTTGAAACTGTTGAGATTGTTGAAATTGTTGAGATTGTTGAGACTGTTGAGATTGTTGAGATTGTTGAGATTGTTGAAACTGTTGAGATTGTTGAAGGGGTTGAGTGGTACCCTTCAATAAATCCAGTTGCTGCTGCATCAAAATCAACTGCTGCTGGATGAGTGCAGCCAGGGGGGAGCCTGGTGTGGGTTGTTGAGACTGTTGAGATTGGTGAGATTGTTGAAACTGTTGAAACTGTTGAGATTGTTGGTCGTGAGCGCTGCTCACGATCCCGGGCTTGTTCCGGGATTGAAGCTGTTGAAGCTGTTGAAGCTGTTGAAGCTGTTGAGATTGTTGAGAGGGGTTGAGAGAAGTTGAGAGAGGTTGCCCGGGCTGCTGCGTCTGGGGAACTTCCTCCCCGAGGGGGGCCGGGGGAGTGACCTCCGGTTCAAAAACGCCGGCCGGCAGGGTCTCATCCAGGTGGGCGGCCAGGGCCTCGATGGTTGGCACTTCTTCGAAGAGGGCCCGGAAGGAGAGCCGGCTGCTGAAACGCTTGTTGAAGCGAATGACGGCCTGGCTGAGAAACAGGCTGTCGAAGCCGAGCTCCAGAAATGCAGCGGCGGGGTCCATGCTTTCGGGATCCATGCCGCTCAGCTCGTACAGGATGTTGCGCACCTCGTCAATGAGGACATCCTTGCGGGTTTTGGTGGGTTGACTCATGGCTGGTTTTGAAATGACAGGGGTGGATGGTACGGTGTTGAGTTCCGGCAAATCAGGAGCCTGCCGGGCGGCCCCGGTTGCAGGAGGTATAAAATGCCGGTGTTTTTCGAAGGGATAAGTTGGCAACGGGAGGCGGCGCCAGTTTTTGTGAGCATGGAACTGCTGCCATTTTATTTCAAAGCCCTGCACCCAAAGCCGGGCCAGGGTTGTCAGAATGAAATCCCGGTCTTCGATCTGCTCCCGGGGGTGCCGGATGCTGGCCCAAACGGGTTGGCCCTTCCGGAGTGGGTGCAGCCGGGCAAAACCTGCCAGCGTCTGTCCCGGCCCGCATTCCAGAAAGGTCAGCGGTTTTTCTTCGGAAAATCCGAACAGGGTACTCAGGCAATCGTGGAAGCGAACCGTATTTCTCAGGTGACTGAGCCAATAGTCCACCGAACGGGCCTGCTCGTCCGTCAGCCAGGTGCCCGTCACATTGGAAACAACGGGGATGGCGGGAGCCGCCAGTTTTGCCGAAGCAAGGTATTTTCCGAAGGCCTCCAGAATGGGTTCTACCTGCGGTGAATGCGCCGCTACGGCGATGTGCAGGCGGGTGCATTCGATGCCGGCGGCTTCGAGCTTGTTGTGCAGGCGGTCTATGCCTTCGGAGGTGCTGCTCACCACCAGGCTGTCGTGCCGGTTGATGACGCTGATGCAGTGCTCCGGTTCCAGCCAGGCTTTCAGTTCATCCTCCGGAAGCGGCACGCTGAGCATGGCGCCGTCAGCGGGCAGGCTTTCAAACAGCTTACCCCGCACCGCCACCAATCCGATCGCAGTATCGAGGTCCATCACCCCGGCTATACAGGCGGCGGTATATTCGCCCATGCTGTGGCCGAGGAGCGCTGCGGGTTCGATGCCCCAATGTTGCCAGAGGCGGGCAGTGGCGTATTCAACGGCGAACAGTGCTGCCAGGCCCGCTGCCGGTGCTGCGATTGGTGAAGTGTCATGCTTGTCTTCGGGATACACAAGGCCACGGAGGTCCAGGTCGTGCTGTTCTTTCAGCAAATCGAAACAGCGGTCCATTTCCCTTCGGAAAACGGGCTCCGACTCGTACAAACCCCGGCCCATGTTGACATATTGGGCCCCGCCGCCGGGGAACAACAATGCTGCGGCTTTGGCACCCGGCTCCACCTGCCCCATTGCCGCAGGCGAAGAAAAAGGCCTGCCGGCACCGGCCACAAAAGCCGCCCGGTGGCTGAAATGGCTCCGCCCGGTGGCGGTGGTAGCGGCTGCCGCCTCGATGGGGGCATCGGGATGTCGTTCCAGGTAGTTTGCGAAATCGGCTTGCAGCCTTGCCAATCCGTTTTCCGTACGGGCTGAGAGCAACAGCAATTCCGGCCCTCCCTCGCTGCGCAATGGCTCCACGGCCGGCGGCTCTTCCAGGATGATGTGGGCATTGGTGCCGCCCAGACCGAACGAACTCACCCCTGCCCGCCGGGGCCCGTTGCTCCGGGGCCAGGGCCGCAGCCGGTCGTTGACGAAGAAAGGAGAATTGGCAAAGTCTATTTGCGGGTTGGGCTCCCGGAAATGCAGCGTGGCGGGCAGTTCTCCGTGGTACAGCGCCAGCGCCGTTTTGATGACACCGATGAGGCAGGCGCCGGCATCCAGGTGGCCCACATTGGTTTTTACCGAGCCGACAGCACAGTAGTTTTTTCGTTCCGTAAAACGCCGGAAAGCGGTGCCAAGGCCCTGAATTTCAATCGGATCGCCAATGTAGGTGCCCGTGCCGTGGGCCTCCACATAGCTGATATCCCCGGCGCTGAGGCCAGCCTTGCGGAGCGCAGATTCGATTACGGCAGCCTGCCCGGCGCTGCTGGGAGCGGTAATGCCGGTCTTGTCGGCACCGTCGTTGTTGATGGCCGTGGCGTCAATCACGGCCCAGATGTGGTCGCCATCGGCCAGGGCTTTTACCAGGGGTTTGAGCAGCAACATGGCCATGCCGTGGCCTTGCACCATGCCGCTGGCACCGGCGTCAAAGGCACGGAGGTAGCCATCGTCGGAGAGGGGGCCGCCGTCGGTGTATTCGTAGCCGGCCAGCACGGGGCTCTGGATGCGGCCACCGCCCACCAGGACCATGTCGGCATCGCCGTTGTGAAGGCTCTGGCAGGCCAGGTGCAGGGCCACCCCGCCGGTGGAGCAAGCCGTTTGAACGTTGACAGCCGGGCCTTTCAGGTTGAGTTTGTAAGCCACACGGGTCACGGAAAACGAGCTGTCGGAAGCCAGCATCTCCTGGTAGCCGCCGGCGGCCTCCAGCAGTTCCGGATGCCCCATCACATTGCGAAGAAAATAGGTGTTACGGGCCACGCCACCGAACAGGCCGATGCGCCCGTCGTAGCGCAGCGGGTCATAGCCGGCCGTTTCCAGGGCTTCCCAGGCCGTTTCCAGAAAATGGCGGTGCTGGGGGTCCATCATGGCGGCTTCCCGGGGATGCAGACCGAAAAAGTTGTGGTCGAAATCGTAAGGGCCTTCCAGTGCATAAGTGCGCAGCACCTGTCGTTCCGAAACCCCGGCAAGGCCTTCAGCAGCAAGGTCATCGGGCGTGATCTTCCTGCCCGGATCGGTACCGGTTTTTAGCAGTTTCCAAAACTCCTCCACATTGCGGGCACCGGCCACCCGGCAAGCCATTCCGATGATGGCGATGCGGGAATCTTTCCGGGGCCCGGTTGCTTCAGGAAGTGATTCCGGAGCGGTTGCTTCTTCTTTTCGGTCAATGGCTTCGTAGCCGAGTTGCTCCGCCATCTCCCAGGTTTGCGAAGCGAGGAAATTGTCATTCAAAACCCCTTTCCACTCTTCCGCCTTTTGGGCATTGATGCCCTTCTGCCGGTCAAAATGCGTGTCGCCCATGGAGCGGCTGTCGGCGTAGATGCCGTCGGTCATTTTTTTGTCGAGGTCCTGGTAGGGGTTGAGCAGGCCCGGATGAAATTCGAGGCCGATTTCATCGCACATGCGGCGGAGCGTCTTTTCGGGTTGGCTCACCAGCGCTTCGTATAGCATGACTGATTTCTGCCCTTCCGGCACCGTCTCCAAAAACCTGCTGACGTTTCGCTGGCTGTGCAGCCAGACCAACTCTCCGAGCTTCCAGGGCGGCAGGCTGTGCGAATGCAGGTACAGCACCTGGTCCATGTGGTATTTTTCAAAAGAGCGCACCATGGACCAGGGGTGGCGCACCAATTGGATGAATTTCGCCTTCGGAAAATCGTGCAGGGCCTTTTGCAGGGCGAGCGGGTCCAGCGCATAGCTGGGCGATTTGTCGGCCACCGTTCTGCCTCCCGACCATTCCTGCAAGAGCCGGAACATTTTAGCAGTGGTGGTACCTTTTTCTTCGAGTTGGTGCAGGAGGTATTGAGCCGCTTCGGCGTCGCAATTTTTGAGCTCCATCACGGCCCGGATCAGCCCTTCCGTCCACAATTTGAACTTGCCGGCATAGGCCTCGCTTCGCTGGCGCAATGTTTCGAAGTGCAGCAACTGAAGTTCGTTGCAGGCAAACAGCGCCGGGTGGCCGGCCAGCATCACCCTGAGCAGCGTGGTGCCGGAGCGGGGCGGGGCCAGGATGAAAAGTGGTGCCACATCCGGGTCGCCATTTACCGAAGGGAAAGAAGCTTCTGAGAGGTGAACCGGAACCAGTTTTGGAAATTCAGCAATCTCCTCATCGGTCAGGCGCTCGCCGGCAGCCCCGCCACCCGCATTTTCCGAAGGTGAGAGGTTGACCAGCCCGGCCACCGCCTCAGGGTAGTTCTTTTCCAGAAAGGCCGCATACTCCGCCACCGTCGGGTGGTCGAAAATGGAGGTGATGAAGATGCTGGCTCCGGTCGCGTCCATCAGCTCGCCGAGGAAACGGGCTGCCAGGATGGAGTTGCCACCCAGCTCAAAGAATTTGTCGTTTCGCCCCACGGGGGCAATGCCGAGGAGGGATTCCCACCTGGCGGCCAAGTAGTTTTCAAGTTCGGTTCCGGGAGCTTCGTACAGCACCGACAAATGGGGGCGCTGTGCCGGTGGGTCGGGCAAGGCCTTGCGGTCAAACTTGCCATTGGTGGTCAGCGGCATTTTATCCAGAAAGACGAATTGCGAAGGCAGCATGTACTCCGGCAGTCGGGTGGCCAGGTGCTCCCGCAATTCGGTTACCGTCGCCCTTTTGCCATCGTGCAAGGTCAGCCAGGCCACCAGCCTTTGCCTGGCCAGGTCGTGCTCATCCCGCAGCAACACCACCGTTTCTTTCACGGAAGGGTGTTGTTGGAGTGCAGCTTCTATCTCCCCCAGTTCTATCCGGAAGCCCCGGAATTTGACCTGAAAATCTGAGCGCCCGAGAAATTCGATGTTGCCATCGGGCATCCAGCGGGCCAGGTCGCCGGTTTTGTACAGGGTGCGGGCCCGGGGGTGCTCAGGAATGCCCAGCCGGGCAGGCCTTTCGATGAAGCGTTCTGCGGTCAGTGCGGGTCGGTTCCAGTATCCACGGCCCACCACCGGCACCCTGCCTCCGATGTAGATTTCTCCCACTTCACCTCCGGCAACGGGTTCCAGGTTTTCATCCAAAATGAATATCTCATAGCCCTGAATGGGAATGCCGATGGGCGCTTTGTCCGCATCGAACCCTTTTGGAAAGGTAAAAAACGTGCAGTTCACCGTGGCCTCGGTGGGGCCGTACAGGTTGTATAGCTGGGTGTTGGGCAGGAGTTGCTCGTGCCGTTGCGCCAGCGACACCGGACAAACCTCCCCGCTGACATTGACCAGCCGGAGCGAATCCAGGCTGCCCGCCGGTGCCTGATCCAGCAACAGCGTGTACGGCGATGGCAGGGTCATGGTGTGGGTCACGGCATTGCGCCGGATGGTCTCCGCCAGCCTGACCATGTCTTTTTCTTCGCCCTGTTCGGGCAATACCAGGGTGGCTCCCTGCAGCAAAGACCAGAAAATGGTCAGCACCGAAACATCGAAGCTGATGCTGACGGTGAGCAGCATTTTGTCAATTGGCGACGGCGCAATGGCCTGCTGCCCCTGCAACTGGTAGCACACGTTTTCGTGGCTGATCATTACCCCTTTGGGCTTTCCGGTGGAACCCGAAGTGTAGATCATGTAGGCAAGGTTGTGGGGCTCAACGGCGGGCTTCTGAAAAGCCTGCCCACCGACCGCCAAAGGCTCGTCCAGGCAGATGACCCCCGCACCGGTGTCGGGCAGTTGGCCGGCCAGGTGGCGCTGGGTCAGAATCACTCTCGCACCGGCATCTTCCACCATGAACGCCATCCGGTCATTGGGATAATCCACATCAATGGGAACATAGGCGCCCCCGGCTTTCAGAATGCCGAAAATTGCGACGATGAGCTCAAAAGAACGCTCACAGTAAATGGCAACGAAATCTTCCAACCCCACACCTGCCTCCTGAAGCACAGTGGCAAGCTCCGTGGACCGGCGGTCCAGATCGGAAAAGGACATGCTTCCGTTCCGGAAAATCAATGCGGTTTTTTCAGGCTGCGCTTGCGCCTGTTTTGTCAGCAGCTCGTGCAAACAACTACCAGCAGGAAAGGATATGGGTTCAATGGTGCCGTATCTCATAGTAGTCTTCTTCGTGTTCCACAATGCGGGGGGTGGATGCTGAAACAGTGTGTGGAAGTAAAGGCCTGGTCCGGAAAAGTTAAGTTAAAAGCGGAGGGGACGCCCTTTTCCGTCGAACATCGTGCCGGGAACCAAATGTAGGTTTTTAGTGGGGTTTTTGGGAGAGGATTATGGAGGATTATGGAGCCTGCCCTGTCCCTGTCCCTGTCCGGCGGCCAGACGGGCGGCGGACAGGGACAGGGACAGGGCAGGGATTATGAAGGTTGTTGGGGGTTGTCGGTTATTCCCGGGCTTGCCTCGGGATCGGTTGTCGGTTATCGGTTATCGGTTATCGGTTGTCGGTTGTCGGTTATCGGTTGAGGAACTGCCAACCGCCAACTACCAACTGTCAACCGCCAACTGCCAGCTGCCAACCGCCAACTGCCAACCGCCAACCGCCAACTGCCAACTGATAACTGCCAACCGCCAACCGCCAACCGCCAACTACCAACCGCCAACTACCAACCGCCAACTGAAAACAGCTCACTGATTTTCATACCGTTCACGCACACGAGCGAGGGATTCCCACTTCACGCCGATCATTTCCTCGAGGGCCAGGCGGGCCAGTTCGACGTCGGTGGCAGCGGCCAGGCGTTTTTCCGTGGCATCCGTGTAATTGGCGGAAGCACGGAGCATGTCATCGAGGGTGACCTCCATTTTCTCAAAAGACCGCTTCACAAAATTGTAGGTATTCAGGGCATCTTCCTCGGCTTTGGTGCGGAGTTTCAAAGTTTCGATGGCCAGCAGGAGTTTCTGGTAACGGCTGAGGGTCTCGGCCCGGATGCGCAGCTTGTGGAGTTTGGCCTCTTCATCGGCGATTTTTACATCCTGTTCTTCTATTTCCCGCTCTTTCTTTTTCGTCGTAAAGGTGCCGAGGCTCACAGAGGTGGAGAACTGGTACAGGGGATAGATGATCAGGTTGTCAGCACTGGGGTTCAGGACATTGGCCAGGCTCACCTCGTTGATGTTGAATCCAAACTGAACATCGTCTTTCCAGGACTGGCGCTTGAGCTCCACTTCTTTCTGCTCTTTTCCTTTCCGCAAATCCATGATGGTGGTTTCCGGATTGTTCGTCCAGGCCAGTTGCACCAGGTAATCTTCAAAGGTGGCCGGCCTGCTCCCCGGCGGCGGCACGATGCGGTCGTAATCAACCTGCGCCTGCACGGTCATGCTGAATACAAACAATAAAAAACAGGTAAAAGCCTCGTAAAGTCTGGTCTGCATAGTCTGCCAACGGTTGTTCACCGCCAAAGTTCAACAATTAAGCCAGAGGGGAGAATCAGGGAGGAGGGATGCCCCGTGCCGATGCCGAATCCCGATCCCGAAGGATTTCGGGACGGGATCGGCATCGGCACGGGGTAGGGATGAGGGATGATCCCGAAACAAGTTCGGGACTGCCTCCGGCAGGATGAGGAATGAGGGATGAGGAATGAGGAATGAGGGATGAGGAATGAGGGATGCCCCGATAGCCATCGGGGGAGGGATGAAAGGGCTAGTACCTCCAAACCCTACTCTCTACTCTCTACTCCCTACTCAGGAATGAGGAATGAGGGGTGAGGGGTGAGGGATGAGGGATGAAAGGGCTAGTACCTCCAAACCCTACACCCTACACCCTACTCAGGGATGAGGAATGAGGAATGAGGGATGAGGGATGAAAGGGCTAGTACATCCAAACCCTACTCTCTACTCTCTACTCTCTACTCTCTACTCCCAACTCCCAACTCCCTACTCCCTACTCTCTACTCTCTACTCCCTACTCTCTACTCCCTACTCAGGAATGAGGGGTGAGGAATGAGGGATGCCCCGATTGCCATCGGGGGAGGGATGAAAGGGCTAGTACCTCCAAACCCTACTCTCTACTCTCTACTCCCTACTCCCTACTCTCTACTCCCCCTTCGGGGCTGCCCTGTCTGACAGCCAGGCTGGCTTCGTCAGGGAGCAGGTGGTTGCAGTTTGGATTCATTGGATCAAAAGGGCTGGTACTTGATCATTTGTCCCTTTCATCGCCAGCCTGCTGACATATTCCTGATGCTGTACACACTTTGCCCCAATTTTTGATTTTCTTCGTCACAAAACCCGGGTTCATGCGCTTTCCTTTTTTTCCACAGCACGATTCAAGCGACTGCGGAGCTGCCTGCCTGCGGATGGTGGCAGCGTGGTACGGTTTGCGCTGGTCGCTGGGCCGGTGGCGGAGCCTGACCCACCCTGACAGCAGTGGGGTCAGCATGGCCGGATTGCAGCAGGCGGCGCAAAAAGCGGGTTTTGAAGCGCTGGTGGCAGCGCTTGATTTTGACGAAAACGGCGGACAACCCGGCCTGCGGCAGGCTCCCCTGCCCTGTATCATCCACTGGGAAGGAGCCCACTTTGTGGTGCTGTACAGAATTGGCAAAAAAACCGTTTCCGTTGCCGATCCGGCCGGCGGCAAGCTCAAACTCCGAATCGGGGATTTCATCGAACGCTGGAAAAATGCCGAACCCAAAGGCCGGGCGCTGCTCTTGCAACCCGGTCCGTCATTTACCGAAGGAAAAGAAAAAGGTGGCGGCGGCTGGGGGGGGGCGCTGCAATACCTTCTGCCCTACCGCCGCTTACTACTGCAGGTACTGCTGGCCCTGTTGATGGCCGGTCTGGTTCAATTCACGCTGCCATTTCTGACGCAGGCGGTGGTTGACATTGGCATCCGGAACCGGGATCCGGGCTTCATCTGGTTCATCCTTGCGGGGCAGTTCATGCTGTTCAGCGGCCAGTTGCTGGTGCGCTTCCTGCAAGACCGCATCGTGCTGTACATCGGCACCCGCGTCAATGTGAACATGCTCGGGGATTTCCTTCGGCAAATGATGAGGCAGCCCCTGGCATTTTTTGAGAGCCGGATCATCGGCGACCTGATGCAACGCACCAACGATCACCACCGGATAGAGTCCTTTCTGACGGCGGGCATGGTTCGCATCCTGTTTTCGGCGTTCACCCTGGTGGTTTTTGCCCTGGTTTTGGCCCTTTACAGCTTTCAGGTTTTTCTCGTCTTCGCAGTGGCAGGGCTGCTGTACAGTTGGTGGCTGCTGCTTTTTCTTCGCAAACGTGCTGCTGCCGAGAGGCAACAGTTTGCCTCCGCAGCCATGAACCAGAACACCCTGCTGGAAATGTTTGAAGGCATCCGTGAAATCAAGCTGGAAGGCAGTCAGCAAAAACGCCGGCTGGCATGGGCCGCCGTTCAGGCCAGGCTCTTCGACGCCAACCTGCACGCCCTGCGGGTGGCTCAATGGCAGGAGGCCGGTGCAGTTTTCATATCCCAGGCCAAAGACCTGGTGATCACGGCACTGGTGGCCCTGGCCGTCATCGAAGGGCAACTGAGCTTCGGCATGCTGTTGGCCGTCATGTTCATCATCGGGCAACTGAACGTGCCCCTGCAACAGATCATCTCTTTTGTGCAGGCAGGCCAGGACGCCCGCATCAGCCTCGAAAGGTTGCAGGAAATTGCGACGACAAAAGAAAAAACTGCTCCGAACGGTATCACCGAAATACCCATTGGTGACATCGCAATGAAGGGCGTATATTTCCGGTATTCACCAATGGCTGAGCCGGTTTTGCAGGATATATCTCTTATTATTCCTTCGGGAAAAACCACCGCCATCGTCGGGGAAAGCGGGTGTGGAAAGACCACCCTGCTCAAGCTGCTTTTACGGCTTTACGTTCCGCAAAGCGGCAGGCTCTTCATTGGTGGAACACCACTCGACGAGCTGGACGAAAGCACCTGGCACCGGCACTGCGGATCGGTGCTGCAAGACGGATATATTTTTTCCGGAACCATTGCCGACAACATTGCAGAAAGCGAAGAAAAACCCGAAAATATTGATGCGGAAAAACTGCGAATGGCAGCACACACAGCCTGCCTCAACAATTTCATCAGCCAACAACCAAAGGGTTTTGAGACTGAAACCGGTCCCCGGGGCGAACGCCTCAGCCAGGGCCAGCGCCAACGCCTGCTCATCGCCCGGGCGGTGTATAAAAATCCGGATTTCCTTTTTCTGGACGAGCCGACCAACGCACTGGATGCCCGCACCGAAAGCCTTGTTTTGGAACGGCTGAATAATTTTTTCAAGGACCGGACGGTGGTGCTGGTAGCACACAGGCTGACTGCCGTCAAAGCCGCCGACCTGATCCTGGTGATGAAAGACGGCAGCATTGTCGAACAGGGAACTCACGAGGAATTGCTGCAACTGAACGGACATTACCGGGCTCTGGTGAAAGCACAAGGAGGTTTTTGAGGTTTTTTGAGGTTTTTGTCCCGAGGCAAGCTCGGGATTGAGGTTTTTGAAGGTTTTGAAGGGCTAGCTCTTTCATCCCTCATCCCTCTCCCGACGAATGTCGGGATCATCCCTCATCCCTCTCCCTAACACAACGGAAATATGAATCAAGAAAACGATTTGGATCACATCATCGGCAAGCCGCCTGGCTGGGGCATGCGCTGGGGGCTCTGGGTGGTACTGGCGGCAATGGCCCTGCTGGTGCTGGCGGCCGCGCTGATCAGCTACGCCGATGTGGTGGAGGCCCCGGCCATGCTGACCACCGAACAGCCACCGTTCAGGGTGGTGGCATCGGAAACCCGCACCATCGGTGAACTTCTGGTGGAAGATGGCGAAACGGTAAGCGTTGGCGATCCGCTTTTGCTGTGGAAATCCGATGCAGTTTTCAGGGATGTGAAAACGCTGGAAAACAGCCTGCAAAACACCGGTGACCTGAACCTGATGGCCGCTGTCTTTGGCAAATGGAGCCGGACCCTGCACCTGGGCAGCATCGAGGCCGCTTTCATCGCCGTACGCAAGGCTGCCCGACAGCTGACCGACCACGAAAACGACGTTTTGTACCAAAGTCGCCTGAAAAACCTGAGAAACCAGGTGGCCGGACAAAATGCACTGGCGGTGTCGTTGCAAAGACAAGAGCAAACCCTCCGGGAGGAATTGCAACTGGCTGCTGACAATGTCGCAAAAGACAGCACACTGCTGGCCCGGCATTCACTGAGCGAATCGGAATTCCTGCAGACCAGCGCATTTTACCTTCGGAAAAAACGGGAGCTGGAAACCCTGCAAACGGAGATGCTTAAAAACCGCTTGATGGGCAAACAACTGGAAGCCCGGATACTGGACTTGCAGCAGCTGCATGAGGAAGCGGGCAAGGCTGCCCGGCTCGGCTTCGAAACAGCGTTGTTGGAGCTGAAAGCATCCATCGAAAACTGGAAAAACAGCCACATCCCCGAAGCCCCTGCCGGTGGCAAGGTGCAGATGCCACAACAGCGACGCAAGGGTCAGGTCATTGCCGCAGGCGAAGTGATCCTGCGTATCGTTCCCAAAACCGGGGAGGGCGAAGTGCCGCATTGCCGGGCCTGGATTCCCGCCAATGCCATCGCAAAAGTAGCCCCCGGCCTGGAGGCCCGCATCCGCCTGGAAGCCTACCCCTGGCAACAATACGGCGAGCTGGAAGCCAGGCTAACCAATGTGGCAGAGGCCGCAGAAAACGGGGCCTATCCGGCCCTGCTCGATCTTACCCAGGGCCTGACCACCACACAGGGAATGGCATTGAAATTTCACCACGAAATGACCGGTACGGTGAGAATCACCACCGAAAAACGAAACCTGCTGAAACGCCTCTTTGCGAAGCTGAAGAGGTGAGGAATTGAGTCCCGACATTCGTCGGGAGAGGAACTGAGTCCCGACATTCGTCGGGAGAGGAATTGAGGAACTGAGGATTTGAGGAACTGAGGATTTGAGGAACTGAGGATTTGAGGAACTGAGGATTTGAGGAATTGAGGAACTGAGGAAAGAGTGCACTGCAAAAACCCCCATTTTCGAAGGAACCCATGTTTTTGGTCCCGAAAGCCGATACCGAAAGCTTTCGGTATCGGCTTTCGGGATTGAATGTTTTTTTTTCCCGAGCTTCTCTCGGGATTGAGATACGTCGTTGATTGTACTACAGATGGTTAAATATTCAATTATTAAACAATCATTCATCAACTTTCCGTCACAATTGGAAATACCACTTTTTGCAGTGGACTCAGGAATTGAACCTGTCCGGCCCATC
>JALWSS010000153.1 GCA_026993525.1 Saprospiraceae bacterium | reverse complement strand
GAACAATTGCCAGGTATTTCTACTTTTGCCCCGCTTTAAAAAGCAGCTATGGAAAATACCTTCCATCATCATTAGAATCCCGTTGTAGCTCAGTTGGTTAGAGCGCCTGACTGTGGATCAGGAGGTAACCGGTTCGAATCTGGTCAACGGGACAAAAGCATTATTCAAGCGTCTGAATAATGCTTTTTTTATTTTACGCCCGGCAGGTCTTCATCAGTTGAAACACCATTGAAATGACGAAGGAAAGAGGAATTATTCCGAGAAAGATCAAAGGATTCAGAGACATTGATGCCAACCTCAATGCCTTGCGCCACCACATTGTGGAAACGGTCAGCAAGGTTTACAAGTCGTATGGCTTTGAGCACTGGGACACCCCCGTGCTGGAATATGCCGATGTGCTTGGAAAGTACATGCCCGATGCCGATACGGTCGAACAGGGGGTTTATGCCTTCAGAAATCCGGAAGAAGAACCTGTATTACTGAAAGATGGAAATGAAATGAGGGATGCCGAAGGCAGGGTCATCATGGAAAAGCACATGCTGGCCATGCGCTATGACCTGACTGCACCTTTGGCAAGGGTTTACGCTGAACGACTTTGGTTGGATTTCAAACGTAAACAGGTACAGGAGGGGCGCAGCCCCTTGTTCCGCCGGTTTCAGTACGGACCTGTTTTTCGTTACGAAGTGAAACTGATGCCGGGACGATTCCGCGAGTTCTGGCAGCTCGATTTCGATACGGTAGGCTCTGACGATGTGGCCACCGATGCCGAGGCTTGTATGATACTTTCCGATGCCCTTGAAGCCATCGGCCTGAAACCCGAAACATACCTGGTGAAAGTCAACAACCGCAAAGTGTTGAAAGGCTTCCTGGCCGGAATTGGCATTGGGGATGAGGAAACAGAACAAGGCATTTTGAGGATCATTGACAAACTGGACAAGGTGGGATGGAACAACGTGGTGTTGGAATTGGGACCCGGCCGTACGGATTCCTCCGGGGCCGAAGTGCCGGGCATGGGGCTCAAAGAAGATGTTGTCAGAAAGATAGTTGACTTTCTGAAGTCAACCAGCGAAGTCAGCTCACGGAAAGATGCCCTGGCGAAACTCGAGAGTGCCGTTGGAGCGCATCCGGTAGCGCAGGAAGGCCTGGTAGAACTTCGTAAAATGGATGCCATCTGGACAAGTCTCGGTTTTGATGAGAAGAAAATAGTTTTTGACCCGACCCTGATGCGGGGCATGGCATATTACACGGGGCCGGTCTTTGAGGCGGAGTCCTTGCTGACCTACAAAGACGAGAAAGGCAAAAACCGCAAGGTGGGTTCCATTTGCGGCGGAGGCCGCTACGATGACCTCGTGAACCGCCTGCTCGGAATGAAGGTGCCGGCCACAGGAGCTTCCATTGGTGTTGACCGGCTGGCTGAGGTGCTGCGCATGTCAATGCCGGAGCTGGCGCAGGCAACCGGGCCGGTTCTGATCGCCTATTTTGACGACGAGCTGCAAACAACCTATTATGAAATAGCCGCAGAATTGCGCCGGGAAGGAATTGATGCGGAGGTGTACAGCGGCTTTTACCGGGGCTTTCGCAAGATCAAAAAACAAATGTCCTACGCCGATCAAAAGAACTGTCCGGCGGTAGTATTGTTGGGTGGCGATGAGGCTGCCAAAGGGGTGGTGACGGTAAAAAACCTCCGGCTTGGCAAAGAACTTTCTTCGCAAATTGCGGACAAAAAAGAATGGAACAGGCTGGTTCAAAAAGAGGTGCCACGCCCGGAACTCGTTGCCCACCTGAAAGAAATCCTTTAGCACCCTCCATGACAGAAAAGGTGAAAAATATTATCGAAGAGAGCATTTCCGTCAAACGGGAATTGCTACAGTCTCCTGAATTGCTTTCTGCCATTCAATCCTGTGTGAACGTGTTGGTTTCTGTTTTCCGGAACGGTGGCAAAGTGTTGTTTTGTGGCAACGGTGGAAGCGCCGCCGATGCCCAGCACCTGGCTGCCGAGCTGTCCGGCCGGTTTTACATGGAACGCAAGCCCTTGTTTGCCGAAGTGCTGCATGGCAACAGCTCATTTTTAACCGCTGTGGCAAACGATTACGGCTACGAGGAAGCTTTCGCCAGAGGAGTGGAGGCCCAGGGCCGGGCCGGAGATGTTTTGGTGGTTTTGTCCACCTCTGGTAAATCTCCAAACATTTTAAAAGCTGCTCAGAAAGCCCGGGAGATCGGAATGACAGTGGTCGGGTTTACCGGAAAATCGGGTGGACAACTTCCGGAATTGTGTGATTTTGCTTTGCAATGCCCTTCGGAAAATACCCCCCGCATTCAGGAGTGCCACATTTTGATCGGGCATATCCTGTGTCAGTTGATAGAAGAGGAACTTTTTGGTTGAGAAAAGTTGATTCCGGGACAAGACCGGGAGGTTGAGAGAAGTTGAGAAAGGTTTAGAGAAGTTTAGAGAAGTTTCCGTATCAGGTTGCAACTTTCAGTTGCGGCCTGAATTCATCACAAAATCTCCGTGGGCTCCGTGAGAGGCAATAAAAGTTGAGAGAATTTGATCGCAAACGCTGGCAGTGGTTTCGAACCCTGCCAGCGTTGAGCGCCCAAAAACCTCCCGGTCCCGTCCCGATCCCGTCCCGAAATTCTTCGGGATCGGGACGGGATCGGGAGTCCCGGGAATAACCTCCCAAAAACACAGAGAAAACCTCCGTGAGAGGCAATAAAAGTTGAGAGAAGTTGAGGGTCTTTTAGTTGAAATATTTTACATATCCTACCTGTGCCGGCATGCCGAAATTTTGTCCCCAGATCTGGCCGGCGTGATCTACCATGTAATAAATGTTGGTTGCGGAGACGTAATAGGTCCATGCAAAATTGAAGTTGTTGGAAGGCATCTTGACCCCAACGATGAGGGATTGGTTGGTGAGGGGGTTGACGGCGAGTATCTGGTCGTTTTCAGTAATGTAGTACTGCATGATGTCGCCGGTGAAAAAGCACTGGGCTTTGTACCTTGGCTGGGCGCTCTGGGGTGCTTGTTGAGGCTGTGCGGGAGGGGCTTGCGGTTGGGTAAAGTTGCCCTGTTCCTCAAAAAGGTTTTGGGCAGGTGCTTCATTTCGGCCTGCCCTGTTGGGATTCTCCAGGTCCAATTTGTCAACCTGTCCGGCGAGTGACAGAACGGCCATCGAGATTTTGTTTTTGACCTCTGCGTTGTTTGCAAGCCCCAGCATGCGTTCCTTCATGTAAGATTTGAACTGGCCTCGTTGGTGCACAGCCTGGTCATAGAGATCACCACCGATGGGGCGCAGGAATTGCACCAGGGTGTCAATGGCCTGTTCCAGTTCACCCTCGCCAATATGTGCCCGGATTTTGTCGGTAACTTGTCCCATTTAGTCAAACAATTAAGGCTTTGCCAAAGCTTCTAAGTGAAAGGTGTTAAACTTGCGATTTGCTCGCATGAAGGGCAGCATGAACAATTTCACCTACCACAGGCACACATCGCATTGTGTGCGCAATTTATTTAAAATGAGAAAATTCGGCTATATTCTTTTGCTTTTCTTCTTTGGCAATGCTGCCTTTGCGCAGTCCGCTTTTCGTGTTGAAGCACAGGGGGTCTTAAACAAAGAAGAGTTGTCGGCTCACCTGCAATACCTGGCTTCTGACGAACTTCAGGGTCGCCGGACAGCTTCTCCGGGTGGCCAAAAAGCAGCCGAATACATTGCGACGAAATTCAAGGAAATTGGGTTGCTTCCCGCACCGGGATCGGATGGTTATTATCAGCGCATCCCTTTTGTCAGGGTCAAACCGGTTCGTTCCGGTGAAATTACCCTAGATG
>JALWSS010000152.1 GCA_026993525.1 Saprospiraceae bacterium | reverse complement strand
GAGTCCGACAAGATATGGTCCCGGACATCCCGAAGGAATTTCGGGAGGAACCAGCGTGGTTGCTGGCGCCTCCCGAAATCCTTCGGGACGTCCGGTGCCTCATCCAGCCGGACTCTGTCCGGCATGTGAGCATTCAAATTTCCGTCGGAATTAATGAATTGGGGGTTTTTGCAGTGCACTCAGGAATTGAGCCTGTCTGCCGGCCAGGCAGGGAACTGAGGAATTGAGCCTGTCCTGTCCTGTCCAGCCCGTCCCGAATCCCGTCCCGAATCCCGTCCCGAATCCCGAAGGATTTCGGGACGGGATTCGGGACGGGATTCGGGAGACTCGGGATCGGGAGAGGAATCGGGTTGTTTTGCGCTTTTCCCCGAAAGCTTTCGGGGAACCATTCACCGAAATAGGATTGACCCCCTATTTTTGTCCGAAATTCCGGAAATGCAGTTGTTGATTAAGAACGCCAGAATCGTACTTCCCAGCTCCAAATGGCACGGCCAACAAGTTGACATCCTCATCGAAAACGGAACTGTTACACTGGTAGAACCGACACTGGACATTCCTTCGGAAAATACTTTTGATGCTGGTGGTGCATTCCTCTCTGCCGGTTTTGTTGATGTAGGTACCACCGTGGGCGATCCCGGCTTCGAACACCGGGAAGATTTCGAGAGCGTTACCGCTGCTGCCGCCGCCGGAGGGTACACCGCCATTGCCTGCCTGCCAAACACCTCGCCTGCCCTGCATTCCAAACCGGAGATAAAATACGTCCGCAACCAGGCACGGAACAACCTGGTGGATTTTCTGCCGATCGGGGCTGTTTCTGTTGACTGTGCCGGCAAAGACATCGCCGAGCTCTACGACATGCGGGCGGCAGGCGCCGTGGCATTTTCCGACGGAAAAAATCAAATCCAAAGCAGTGCCCTCATGCTCCGGGCCCTGCTCTATGTGCAGCCTTTCAACGGCGTCATCATCAACCAGCCGCTGGATGCCAACATGGCCCGCGGCGGGCAGATGCACGAGGGCAAGATCAGCACCTCCATGGGCCTGAGGGGCATACCGGCCCTGGCCGAAGAATTGATGGTGCAACGGGACATCTACCTGGCCGAGTACAGCAACAGCCGCCTCCATTTGCTCAACATCTCCTGCAAAAGATCGGTGGAACTGGTGCGCAGGGCCAAAGCTGCCGGCCTCGGGGTGACGGCCTCCGTGCCAGCCATGAACCTGGCCTGCACCGACCGGGAACTCGAGCGCTTTGACGTGAACTACAAGGTGATGCCGCCATTGCGCAGCGAAGAAGACCGCAAAGCCCTGAAGGAAGGGCTGCTGGATGGCACCATTGATTTCATCACCAGCAACCACACCCCGCTGGACCCCGAGGCCAAAGACCTGGAATTCCCCTTCGCAGAATTTGGCGCCATCGGTCTGGAAACCGCTTTTTCACTCGCTTCGCAAAACCTCCACGCTGCCGGACCTGATCTCCTCGTTGAAAAACTGAGCCTCGCTCCACGCCGTTTGCTCGGGCTGCCGCTACCAGAGCTGGAAGCCGGCGCCGAGGCTGATTTTACCATTTTCTCTCCTTCGGAAAACCGGACCCTGCAACGCAACAGCATCCGGTCGAAATCCAAAAACACACCTTTCGCCGGTCAGCCCCTGAAAGGAAAAATATTCGGCGTCGTTCGTAGAAATAAGTTCTATTTCGATCGGTAGATTCCGTGAACAGCTTGATTATCTGAGAAGATTTTGTCATATTCACCACGAATCCGGGAGCGATGCCCGGTCTTCAACTCAAAACAAAATCAACTCGCTATGTCAGAAGAATTACTCGATCAGGAAAGAATCATTGACCCCGCCGATGTGCCCATGCGGCCAACCGCAGTGCGTTACGGAGGCATGGTGGCCCTGGCCCTCATCGTCATCGGGCTCATCTTTACCCTCACAGGTTTCAGCGACCCTACCGACCCAACCAAATCGGGGAATACCGTTCAGCAATGGTTGGGCTACGCCGGCATATTGGCAGCCATCATCCTTGCCATCAAGCACCACCGCGACAACGAACTCGGCGGCTACATCAAGTACGGCCGGGGCCTTGGAATGGGCACCCTCACCGGCCTGGTGATGGGTGTGATCACCGCCGTTTGGATGCTGATCTACATGTACGTAATTGACCCGGGCCTTCAGGACAAAATCAAAGAAATGGCCATCGAGCAGGCCGTCGCCAAAGGCACCTCGGAAGAGGCGATGCAACAGGGGGCAGGCATGATGGATTTCTTTACGAGCCCATTATTCCTGTCCATCGGATCACTGGTTGGAACAGTAATCGTCGCATTCATTTTTTCACTGGTCGTATCGGCCGTCATGAAAAAAGACCCCCCGGGCATCGTATAATTTTTTCGAAGCAAAGAAAGGCTCTGCCATCCGGCGGGGCCTTTTTTGATCATTCTCACAGCTTCGCTGCAACAGTCTTTGTTAATTTGCCGCTCCGGAACAACCACCACAAATCTTCGCACCATGCAACGCACCCCACTCACGGGCATTTATACAGGACTTGCCATCATCGTTTACCTCCTGGTTTTTTATTTCATTGACCGCTCACTGATCGTCAACCCCTTTGTCTATTGGGGCACCCTGCTGGTGGCCGTCATTGGAATGGCCTCGGCCGTAAAAAGGGTGCGGTCAGCACAGGGTGAAAAAATTGAGAAAAAGGAGGCACTCAAAACCGCATTCCTGGTTTACGTCATCGCCATGGCTTTTTTCTATGTTTTTTTCTTCGCAATGCTGCGCTACATTGACCCTTCACTGACAGCGCTCCAAAAAGCAGCCATGGAGAAAGCCGGTCAGGATACTTCCAAAATAGATTTCACCATGACCATCGGAAAAACCATTTCGGGTTATGTCATCAGCCTGATCGGTGGTTTTCTGGTTTCCTACCTGTTGGCAAGCGTCATGAAACGCGACCATTGATGCACGTCAGCGGCAACAAGTAGCCCCAAACAGCGTATTGCCTTTAACCGAAAAAATCGAGAATGAACATCAGCGTAGTCATACCATTATTCAACGAAGAAGAAAGCCTGGGAGAACTGGAAGCCTGGATACGCCGGGTGATGGAGACCGGCAGGTTCAGCTATGAGATCATTATGGTGGATGATGGCAGCAAAGATGCCTCGTGGAAGGAAATTGAGAAACTCAAGAAGCTCAATCCCAATGTAAAAGGCATCAGGTTTCGCAGGAATTACGGCAAGTCAGCCGCTTTGCACGTGGGTTTTCAGGCCGCCAGCGGCGAGGTTGTCATCACCATGGATGCCGACCTGCAGGACAGCCCGGACGAAATCCCCGAATTGTACAAAATGATCGTTGAAGGCGGCTACGACCTGGTGAGCGGCTGGAAGAAAGTCCGGCACGACCCGATCTCGAAGACCATCCCCTCCAAATTCTTCAACGGCGTCACCCGCTTCATCAGCAAAATTCCCCTGCACGATTTCAACTGCGGCCTCAAAGCCTACCGGAAGAATGTGGTTAAAAGCATCGAAGTGTACGGTGAGATGCACCGCTACACACCCCTGCTGGCCAAATGGGCAGGCTTTGAGCGGATCACGGAAAAGGTGGTTGAACACCGGGCCCGGAAATACGGCGTCAGCAAATTCGGGCTGAGCCGCTTCATCAATGGATTTCTGGACCTGATGTCCATTACCTTCATCGGGAAATTCGGCAAGCGGCCCATGCACTTCTTCGGCACCATCGGCACGCTGTTCCTGTTGTTGGGCTTTGGCATCCTCACCTGGCTGAGTTACGAAAAGCTGATTTTCAAGGAATACGGAATCACCGACAGGCCGCTGTTCTATTTCGGCATCCTGACCCTGATCGTTGGTATGCAGTTGTTCGTCACCGGTTTCCTTGCCGAGTTGCTCGTCCGCAACTCCACGACCCGGAATAATTACATTGTTGAAGAAGAAATTTAGAGCCTGTTTAAATTCCCATTACTCGGCTGCAAGTGGCCAATTTTATCCTGCACTTCGTTAAATTTTTTCCCGATAGCCATCGGGAGATTACCCGTATCCGCCTACAAAATTTGCCTCGTTCAGAATAAAATTTGCTCACTTTCGCTCAAGCATGAAAATCTAAACAGGCTCTTGACCGAAGGGAAATAAAAAAGGGCGCTGCCTGAGCGCCCCGTCAAAACTGAATTAGTATGAAAAAACTGTAATTGCCTTTGTTGTCAAATCTAAGTGCCATAGAGCGTTAATGCTCCGGAAATGTTCACAAACCGGGAAATGTTCCGTCTGAAAAAGCTTCGGCTCAATTGAACAATGCCTTCTGAGCGTCTTCCAGCGAGTTGATACTTTCATAAAAGGTGTCCAAATACTGAACCAACTCCAGTTTGTCTTCTTCCGGCAAGTACCTGAAATTCAGTATCGTTTGATTGAACACCGGCCTTTTCGTCTTAAACAGGGCCAATGTTGCGTACATCTGCCGGGCATCTTCGGCAAAGCCCATGAATACTCGCTGATCCCGTTCCCGTTGACCCACATCCTTGTTCAATCGGGCATAGGGAGCTTTTACGAAGCCGGAAAAATCAAAGTCATAAGGCACCGGGATCAGTCGTTGGTTCGGCAGCTCAAAGAATTTCACATTCCGGTTCATTTTGAAGCTCCAGTCTGAGTTGCAGATCATGTATTCAAACATGGCCACCATCCGTTTGTGGATGGGGTCGAATCGCTCTTCCGGCTGGCCCATGCAATTCTTGCATTCAAGGCCACCGATCCGGGCGGCCAACTCGTCATCGCTTTCCAGTACAAATGCCCAGCGCTTCAATTTTCTGTCGGGGTCATTCGCATCCTGGTAAGTAAGCCGAAGCAACTGAACCCTGAAGCTGTAAGGGGTCAGCAGGCTATACATCTTGTAAGCCAGGTACTCTTTCAACACCAGTTTGTCTGACCATGCCGCATCTTCCAGGCAGTGGGTCACCAGCTTCAGGTCGTCAAAGGGCAGCAGGCCCTGGGCTTCGAGGTCTTTCTTCGAAAAATCCAGCTTCAGAGGCGGCATGTCGCAGGTGCGGCGGCGAAACTTGCCACGGGTTTTTACCTTGATGTCGTATTTGAAAACCCCTCCCATCACATTCTCAAACTCTATGCGGGCAGGAAAATAGTCGTTGGACTTGCGGTGATTTTCAATGGAATCAAGTGATACGATCAACCTGGCTTCGATGACATCAGCGGTTGTCAACTGATCCATCAAACTGTTGCTGTCGTGCGGGTCAAATTCGTCCCAATCCTCGAGAACCAGCGCCGGGGCACAGGAAGTCGTGATAGAAGCGACCAAAAATATCCAGGCTGCAAAAACGAGTTTAGAACTTTGGGTGATCATTTTGATTTGGTTTGAGCAGCACACCGGGCAGTTGGCTGTCCGAATGGGCCGTGATGTTAACCTGATTTTATCCGGGCGGTGAACACTGTGCGAAACTAAAGCCATCTGAACCTGGCTTCAGCTTTTATCGACAAGTGCAAGGCAAAATTAGGTGAACCTCAAAGTTAATTCCAAACATAATTCTGTTAACTGTGAATTAAATCATAGAATACAGAATGATATTTCGCACTGAAGTGTAATAATTGGAAATGCTGCTGCTTTTAACAACAATTGCATTGGTGAGGTGGGAAACGCCATTTTTTTGCAAAAGGATTGCAATTGTGACGGAAGGTTGTTTGGATTGGTTACAGGCGGGATTAAGAAAAGGTTAAAAAAGGGGTGCCCACCCTTAACGGTGGGACACCAGAATTTTCTCTTTGAAATTGGAGGTGTTTCCGTTGGAAACAACCAGTAAATAAACCCCGGTTGGCACATTGTTCAGTGAAATATGTTCACGTGCGCCACCCTGGACAGATCGTCGTATAACGGTTTGCCCCACGGTATTGATCAATTGAACGGTAAAGCTTTCACTCCAGTCGCCAGGCAGGTCTATGCTCAGGCTTTCGTCAGCCGGATTGGGGAATGCTTTGACAGCTGCAACAGGGAGCTCCAACTCATCGGGGTTTGCGTTGCGCCCCTCCAGTCCAAACAGGCAACCGGTGGGTTCACAAGTACCCGTTTCATTGGCTATGTCCGAGGCGGTTGCACTGGGTGTGCAATCCCCTCCTTCTCCGAAGCTGCAGGCCAGGCAACGGAACACTTTGTCTCCGTAGATCACGATCTCATCGCAGCCGGGGCCGCCGTATTCGCTGTGGGCTCCTTCCCCATAGTCAAGTTCCATAATGATTTTCTGCTCGTAACAGCCCCTGGCGTAGGGAACGGTAATTTCTTCGTCAATGGAGATGCTGTCATCCGCCGGATAAAAGGTGACGGGAATGTGATCGAAAATGAGATCGTAAGGTTCCAGGCCGGCAAGGGCTTGCTCAGGGGTGGGAATGTAGGTCACCACCAGTTTGGCAAACTCATTTACGCCATGTGCATTGATGGCGGGGAGTGTTCCTGACAGATTCAGTTGGCAACCGGAAGGGCTGCCGCAATCCACGTACTCGTAATCAATCGTCCCTTTGGTGCAAGGCTCACAGGTGGTGTAGGTGACGCAGTTGACGATCTCCGGCGGGGTCAACGGATTGCCGTCCTTGTCCACAGAGAGACAGAACTCGTAGCCACCAAAAGTTTCAATGGAATGGGAGAAAGCATAGCCTTCGTACTGGGCGATGGTCTCTCCGCTCTCGGCATTTTTTATGGTCCACAGGTAAGTCCAATTGGGGTTGAATGGGTCAAAGCATTCGGTTTTGGTCAAATCAACCATTCCGATGAAAAAACAAGGATCCGGGCTATCAATCAGATAGCGCACGTCATCAATGCATTGGGCTTTCCCTTCTTTGACCCCAAGGATAAATGGCAGAACCACGAGTAAGTTCAAAAACTTCATAGTCGGCTTAGTTTAGGTAAATCGGTACTGTTGCTGTATTGGTCAGCTCATGGTGTTTGCCGGGATACGTACGGATACGAAGGGTGTGTAAGTGTTAGTTCCTTTGAATAGAACTGAAGGGATAGATGTTTGTCCTGATGGCCACTGTATGACCATTTTTTTACAATATGTTCAGGGATGAAAAAACTGAAGACGGGATTATCGGAGCCTTCAGGTAAAAAAGAGGGGGATATTTTTCATGGGGGTTTCTACGAGGGATACAGAAACCGCACCAAAAAAAACGCCGAATTCTGAAAGGTCAAGTGTAACTGACTGAATCAGAAGCGGTGCAAGGCAAATATGTGAAATTTATTTGGAAAAATCCTGCTGGCACCCGAATTTATTTGTCCGGGTGCCGGCAGTGCATTGTTAACGCATCAAAGTGACGTCACCTTTGAAGATTTCCGTTCTTCCGTCAATGAATTCCACTTCTGCAAACCAGGCGAACACCGCGGGGTCCATCATTTGACCCCGGTGCATGCCATCCCATCCATAGGCCGGGTTGTTGGGTTCAAAGTCGAAATACTGGAACACCGATTCTCCCCAGCGATTGAAGACCAGGAATGATTTGATATTCACCACACTGGCCGGATCGGCGTAAATCATGAAGACGTCGTTCGTACCGTCGCCGTTTGGTGAGAAAGCGCTTGGCACATACACCGAAGCCTGTTTGTTCACCACGATCAGGATTGGGGCGCTGTCTTCACAGCCGTTTTCAGTGACAACCGTCAGGTTGTACAAGGTAGTGGATGTGGGAGTTGCCAGCGGATTCAGGCAGTCACCACAGCTCAAGGTTTCCGAAGGGAACCAGGTGATGTCTGTGATATCGTCTTCCGGCACCGTCACCAGGGTGTTTATCTGGTAGCTTTCTCCCAGTTTTATCTCCACATGTGGTTCCACAATGAGGTCGAGCGGGGTGGGCTGAATGATGGTGATGTTTTGCTCGTACTCGCATCCGTTGGCATCCTGGACAACCACCGGGTAAACATCCGGCTCCAGGTGGGTAAAGATGGGGTAAGTATCAAAGGTCTGTCCGCCATCCAGAGAATATACATACGGGGGGGTGCCGCCACTCACCGTACCCAGGGCAATGGCCCCTTTGTCGCCATAGCACGGCGGCTGGAACACTTCCGGATCAGCCGTCGGCTCATCACGGGTGATGGTAACGTGGTCGGTATCGGTGCAGCCATTCAATGTATTGGTCACTGTCAGAAGGTAAGTGCCTGGTTGGTTGATTCCCGGTTGCGGCGAATCTGCACCGCTGATGATATTCCCGTCTGAAGTGGTCCAGAGCCAGCTGACGGGGCCCGTTGCGCCTGATACTTTACCATCCAGGTAGTTCACCGACTCAAAGCAATCCAGTACAAATGTCTGACCTGCATCGGCCACCGGCAGGGCAACATCCTGTTCCACTTCCACCTGTTGCTTGACGGAGCAGCCATTCAGGTTGTTCTGAACCATCAGTACATACACGCCGGGCTGATCTACCACCGGTGTCAAAGTTGTGGAACCGGAAACGATGTTGCCGTTGGTGGTGGTCCATTGGTATTGGAATTCATTGCCCTGCGAGGCGGTGGCAGTAAGTTGTATGGTGGTGACAGCACAGGTCAGTTTGCCCGGGTCTTGTATGATGGCCGTCGGCAAACTGTTGTCCTGGTCAATGACTACCTGGTCGGTGCTGGTACAGCCGTTCTGGGTGTTGGTGACCAGCAGTTGGTAGGTACCCGGCGCATCAATGGTAGGTGTTGGTGTATCAGCACCATTCACGATACTGCCGTTCACAGTGGTCCACTCGTAGGTAAAGATGCCTCCGGAGCTGCTGCCTGTTCCGTTGAGCAGCAAGGTAGGCATGGCACAGCTCAGTGTTGAGCCGGCGCCTGCATCGGCCACCGGGGCCTCTATGTCCTGATCAACGGTGACGCTTTCGACACTGGTGCAACCGTTGATGCTGTTGGTGACCAGCAGCGCGTAAGTGCCGGGCTGGTCAATGACCGGCTGAAGCGAGGTCTCACCGGACAGTATGTTGCCATCCAGCGTGCTCCACAGGTAGTTGAATTCGTTGCCCGAGGAAGTTCCCGTTGCGTCAAGCTGGAGGTTTGTGACCGCACAGGTCAATACAGCCGGCGCCAGAATGTTTACCGAAGGAAGTACAACATCTTCCGGAACAATGACCTCATCCGTATTGGTACAGCCGGTAAGGGTATTGGTCACCAGCAACTGATAAGTGCCGGGTGCATTCACGACGGGATTGAGCGAAGTCTGTCCTGAAACCAGACCCGGCCCCGTCCATTGGTAAGTGTAATTGGCTCCGGTTACCGATCCGTTTCCATCCAACGACAGGCTGGTCTTGGCGCAGGTCAGGGCATCCGATGTACCGGCTTCTACAGCAGGCAGTGCGGTCTGGTCATCCACTATCACGCTTTCGGAGTTTGAGCACGAGGTCAGCGTGTTGGTGATGGTCAGGAGGTAGGTGCCGGGGGCATTCACCACCGGATTGGCCGAGTTGGCCCCGGAAACGATATTCCCGTTGGCGGTGGTCCAGACATACTGGAAGTTGGGGCCGGAAGCGCTGGCAGACCCGTCGAGGGTCACCTCATCCACCACACAGGTGATGGGGGCCGCCTGTGCGATATTCACTTCCGGCAAATCGTCATCTTCGGTAATGACCACCTCACTTTCGCTGGTACAGCCGTTGTTGAGGTTCGTCACCACGATGGTATAGGTTCCGGGCGCGTTGATGGTTGGGGTGGGCGTGTCCTCACCGGAAATGATATTTCCGTTGGAGGTGGACCACAGGTAGGCGTATTGCGGGCCGGCGCTGGAGCCTGAACCGTCGAGGGTCAGCGATGTGAAGGTGCAGGACAACTCAGCAGTGGTGCCTGCATCAGCCACCGGTGCCTGAATGTCCTGGTCTATCGTTACCGAAGCGGTAGCGGTACAGGAATTGGTCAGGTTGGTCACCAGCAGGTCGTAGGTGCCCGGTTGGTCAATCACCGGAGTAGGTGTATTGCTGCCGGAAACGATGCCGGGGCCGGTCCACTGGTATTCGAATTCGGGGCCTGTGGAGCCGCTGCCCTGGAGGGTCAGTTCCGGAAACTCGCAGGTCAGCGTCATGGCTGTTCCTGCATTCGCCTGCGGCAATTCCGTGTTTTCATCCACCACGACACTGGCTTCTTCCGTGCAGCCGTTGGTCAGGTTGGTGACGAGCAGGTTGTAAGTGCCGGGGGCATTCACCACCGGATTCAAGCCTGCCGTTCCGGAAACGAAGTTGCCGTTTGCGCTGCTCCACTGGATGTCGTAGCCGGCGCCGAAACTGGAGCCTGAACCATCCAGGGTAACCGTGTTGTTGGCGCAGGTGATGCTTTCCGGATTGGCTATGGTCGCCTCCGGCAATGTTACATCCTGCGAGATTTCAACACTTTGCTCAGCCGTACAGCCATTGTTCACATTGGTGACCAGCAGGGTGTAAGTGCCCGGTTCCGTCACAGTTATTTCATTGGTATTGCCGGGAGGTGGCACAGCCCCGCCTGCGCTCGTCCACTCAAAGCTGAGGTCGGCGGCGGGCATGTTGGACACATTGCCGGTAACGGTGAAGCTGGTTTGCGTACAGGTCAGGGTCATCGGCCCGGGCAGGCTGAGGTCGGGCTGTGCAATGTCTTGTGTGATGTCTATGCTTTCTTCGCTTTCGCAATTGTTGTTGGTGTCAAAGATGGTCAGGGTGTAAGTGCCGGGCTGGTCAACCACGGGAGTCAGGGTATTGGCACCGCTGACAATGTTGCCGCCGGTGGTGGTCCAGGTAAAGGTGATGCCCGGCCCCTGGGTGGAGGCTGTTCCGTCCAGGGTGATGGTCTGAACGTCGCAATTGAGCTCCGTAGGTGCGTTGATCACCGGCACGGGGATATTGGCATCCTGCTCCACCTCGATGGAAGCTGTGGAGGTACAGCCATTGGTCAGGTTGGTTGCGGTCACTTCGTAAATGCCGGGCTCGTTCACCGTAGCATTGGCACTGCCGGCACCTGCAACGATGGAGGGGCCGCTCCATTCAAAGGAGAAATTGGCCGGATCACCGTTGACATTGGCCGACAGGCCGACCTCACTTTGAATACAGGTGATCAGCCCGCTTACAGTCGGATTCAATTCGGGTGCAGCATAGTCGGTCAGCACATCGGTGGCTTCCAGGGAGGAGCATCCGTTGTTGCTGTCAAATACTTCTATCTCGTAGCTTCCGGGTTGACTGGCATTGTAGGTTGGGTTTGTGGCTCCGGGTATTGGGCTGCCGTTGAAATACCATTGATAGGAGATGCCCGGCCCGAAGGAAGAACCGGAACCGTCCACGATTACCACTGTGTCCGCACAGGTGAGTGGCGGGGGAGTGGCGAGGGCTGCCGTGGGGAAAGTAGAATCGGCCTCCACGAGTGTCAATGTGGATTCCGTACAGCCATTCACGGTGTTGGTGACCAGGAGTTCGTAGTTGCCGGCCAGGTTGACGATGGGGTTCAGGGTAGTACCTCCACTGACCACTCCCGGCCCGCTCCATTGGTAGGAGAATTCCGGGCCGGTGGAAGAGCCGCTTCCGTCCAGCTCGAGTTGTCCGGCAGCGCAGTTGATGATGCCACCGCTGGCTACGGCAACGGGAGTCTCGGTGTCTTGTTCCACAATTGCATCATCTGTGTTGGTGCAACCATTGGCGGTGTTTGTGACGACAAGGTTATAAGTGCCAGGCTGGTTAACTGTGATATCCTGGCCGGTGGGGTCACCCACTATTCCGGGGCCCGACCACTGATAGGTATATTCCGGCCCGCTCGATGAACCGGCCCCACTGACATCTATTTGCGAAGCGACGCAATTCAGAATGCCGGTCGGGTCGGCCAGTGCCGTGGGCGGCAAGGTGTCGGCAATGATGGTGATGGAATCCACTTCTTCACAGCCCTGATCGTCAACGACGGTAACATAGTAAGTCCCAGGCCCGAGGCCGGAAGGATTCTGCACGCTGCCAATGCTGTCGCTCCAGGTGTAGGTGTAAGTGGGTGTTCCACCTGAGACAGTGGTCTCGGCGCTGCCGCCGGTTGGGTTGGTGCAATCTACATTGCTGAGCACCTGGGCGTCCACCTCCAGTGGCGGTGCCGAGGTCACTTCAGCCGAATCCACGAGGGTACAGCCGTTTTGATCGGAGATGGTGACGGAATAAACTCCGGGGTCCAGTCCTGTTATAGTGTTGGTGTCAGGGGCATTGTTGCTCCAGACAAAACTGAATGGACTCACTCCTCCATAAGGGCCGGCTATTATCTCACCACTGTTTAGGCAGGTAACCGGAGTTACACTCATCTGGTTTTCCAATTCTACCGGCAAGACCGGTGCAACACCAATGGCAGGTCCTTCGCAATTGCCCACCTCCGTCATTACGGAATACATCTCATAAATACCTGGCTGGGTTACCACAAACTGATAGGGATTGGCCATTGTGGTGATTGGCGTTTGTACCACACCATCTATGCTGTATTGAAATACCCATGGGCCTACCCCTGTGAATGAGATGGAGAGCGGTACCGGATTGGACCCGCCCTGCGTGCAAATAAAGCCCGACCCCGTAAGTGTGGCACTTGGTATTTCCGTAACGGTAACATTACTGGTCAGAACGACGGACTGGTTGCACTGGTCGGATACCGTTACCGAATAGGTGGTGTTTTGTGTGGGCACGGTTACCAAAAACGGCGCTTGTGTACCATCATTCCACTGGTAGGTGTAGGGTGGCAAACCTCCCGCTACTGTAGGTTCCAGGATAAGGGGTGTGCCCTGGCACAGGTCCACATCATCCAGTTGTGCGTCCAGGGGCGGTGTGTCGTGGATTTCCAGCACCATTTCCAGACTGGAACAGGAGCAGGAATTCTCAATGCCAATCACAATGGTTTCGACGCCTTCAGGTATTCCGTCGGGAAAAACCGTGATGGGCAATGTGACCGAGGTTTGCCCCGCAGGGATGACCACTGTTGCCGGCAGGGGGGCATAGTCCACCCCGGGTGTAGCCGTGCTGCTGGGCATCAGATTGAGTTCGATGACAAAGGGCAGGTTAATATCTCCACCTACCCTCGTAAAGGTGATAAAACCATCTGCACAATCTTCGTAAACGAAGTTGGACCCTGTGGACGGTACCACTACCTCGCCCACCGCCGTACCACCGGCACTGAAACTGTTGGCCTTCAGAAATACGGCCGAGTCGTAGATGGGGTCACCCACGTCGGCAATTACCAGGCGGATGTGGTAGGTTTCGCAGGGGATCACATTGGCCTGCGCCTGCATGATGACGGTGTATCCATCGAACTGGATGTCGTTCATGTTGGTCACGCCATTGCAGTTGGTCTGATTGGGCATGAACCAGTTGGTATTGGAGATGTGGTTGACGTTGTTGATGGCCACATAAGTGGTGGTGTTGGGAATGACGGCGATGTTAGCCCCATTGTTGGAGAACGGGCCCGAAATGCCAGGACCACTGATAAAGAACCCAAAGACGTCATTGAATTGGGAACCCACCCACTCGCAGTATTCTTCCGAAGCAAAAACATATTCAAAGGTGAGCTGGTTAACGGTGGGTTGAAAGTCAAACTCAATTCCGACGACATCAAAAAGGTTTCCACCTGTGAGTTGGTTCAGGTCCGGATCGGTTCCGCCACCGGTCAATTGGTTGCCTGCACTGTTGGAATTGTTCGGGCCGGGGGCATTGTAAATGCTGCCCGATGAAAGAATCACACCATTGTTGATACCAATGGAGGCTGCTCCCGAGTCAAAGCTTCCTTTGCCGTCAGGATGCCCGATATCAGACACATTCATTACGTCGAAACAATTGCCACCAATGAAAATGTCTTTGATCAGCGATTCGGACGAGATTCCGCCAAACACCGCCAGGTTGGCCAGCTTGCCCTGGCTTTGGGGCGCTGCCTTGCAGGTCTGGCAACCGAAAGACAGGAAGATGGGATCGGCGCAGTCTCCGGCTTTTTTCGTGATTTCCAATTCCATACATTCTTCTGTGGCGACAAATTCCATTGATTTGGCAGCCGGCAAGCCAACTACACCCACTGTGGCTTCGCAATCTCCATTCAGCACCGTCCATACCTGGTACACTTCACCTTTTTTCAGTCCGCAAACCTGCAGGTATTCTTTCTCCTTTGACAAGAAAACCGGATAGCGGGTATTGCCATCTGCGAGAGAGATTTTGGGGATCTGATCAGCCGTTTTTTGCTGGGTGTGGAGAACGGAATCAGAAATGAACAACAAGCAAAGTAAAAATGGTAATAGTGCTTTCATTCCAATGAGTTAGTTGATGGAATCGGGTATTCTGTTGTTGGCTTTTAACGGGGCTGACAGGCGCAAAGCGCCAACCTGGATTGTTCGAACTTAGGAATTGATTTGTCTTCTGTCTGTCACTTCCGGTTGGACCACGTTCATGGTAATTATGAGCGGCATGTGAGTGAACGGAACTGATGCATGGAATTGAGGCAATGTGAACAGTTGGATATTTTGTAAATTCATAGTTGAATGCAACTATTACACAACCAACTGTTTCGGGGCCAAATTTATGAATGCTCCGGGCATAAACAAAGCTTCAAGTCGCTCAACCAGTAAAAACAGGGTGCAAACAGGAAATTGTTTAATGTTCACAAGGGAAATCAGATCAACCTTCTCAACCGGAACGTTACTTTCAGTTTTTCACCCTCCCTCAGCAAAACAAGTTTGATCCGTTTCCCCTCCCGTTTTGAGAGCAAGTTATGCATATATTCTACGGTCATGAATGAAGAAGGCAAGGCATTGGCCCTGATGATGATGTCTCCGGGCTGCACCCCTGCTTCAGCGGCAGGAGAGCCATCGATCACATCGTGCACCATGATCGAATTCAACCTGACACCTGTGGCAAGCAGGATCAATCCGCTTTTGTCAAATTCAAATTCTTCTTTGAAGTATTTGTTGGGCTTCAAAAACAAGCGTTCCCTGGGGTAATCGAAGATGACATAAAAGCGCCCGAGGACTTTGTTGCCCAGAATTCCGTTCCGCTCAAAGAGCAGGGAGGTGTCCACCCCCTTGTTCACCTCATGGAAATTGGTAAGCACTTCGCTCATTTCCAGATTTCCAACCCCAAGTTTATTCACCCTTCCCAGGTACCCTTCGATAAACCCTCCCAGGCCCATGCCCAGTTGGCCTTTGATGGTATTGGGAGGCAACTGAAGTTCAGGACTCGTATCGGTATAAAGTAACAGGCTGGTTGATGCTCCCGAATCCATCAGCAAGCGAACATTGGTGGCAGTATCTCCAAAAATTTTCACCCAGGTATCCAGGTAGGGTTTGCCCCTGTGTACTTTCATCGGCACCTCCTGATACCCTCGTGGCGGCTCAAAGATGTTGGCTTTGGTGAGTGTTATGGTCCTTCGTGAGTAGTTGATCTTTACAACAAAATGCCGGAAGATGTCCGAACCAAGAATGCCGTGTATTTCCCTTCCCGTCAGTTCTTCAAAACGGAAGTAGTCATCATCCAGCACCAGTATCGGGCGGTTGCCTACAATCCAGTCTCCAACCTTGAGGTGAACACTTCTGACCAGATAGGCAGTCAGCTCAGTTTGCATGTCAGAGCCCAGGAGCTTGAACTCCCTGTCGTAATTGACGTGCAGCAGGTCGGTGATCTGTCGCTGCGCAAGAATGGAATGTTCAGCCCCGGTGTCAAAAATGAATTTCAGCGGGAAGACCCGGTTGAAAGTGACCGTGACGATGAGCAGATCGTTGTGGTACTCAAAAGGAATCTCTACCTCTTTGAAATGTTTGGATAACAACAAACCACCTTGTGCCCTGACTATGAAGTTGGGAAGAAAAAGCAATGCCAATAAAGCGGTGTATTTCATGATCGGTTCGGTTCAGGGCAGATGGAATGCATGGTCTTAAAAAACCACACTAACAAAGGAAAGTTGCTTCAAAATTTAAAGGTAAACGCCGCTAAATTTTGAAAGAAAGACAAAATTTTAAACAGCTGCCCGGCAAATTTGGACGTTCTGGAAAAAAGAGTACATTTGCCCTGTCCTACCAAATAACTCCTGCAAATCACTAAGCCATAATTAGCATCTATTCCTGCCTGAACAAGAAAATTGTTTGCAGGGTATTTCCCGTACCTCAGAAGATCCTTTCGAACCACAGCGATCATTCCGTTTACAGCCACTGACCAAATAGCCTTTGATAGCCTGAGTGACCAGACAATTTTGAGGAATCCTGTTCCAAAGAATAGTTCATTGAATCATCTTTAACTAAACCATCGAAATGTATGAAACTTAAATTCGACTACCTCACCAAGTGCCTGTTGCTATTGGTTATGGCAATGGGTATGAGCAGTCTGGTGATGGCCCAGCGTACCATTACAGGTACGGTAACTGATGGTCAGACCGGAGAGCCGCTCATCGGTGCTAACATCCTTGTGGTGGGTACCAGCATCGGTACGATTACCGACCTGGATGGTACTTACTCCCTCGAAGTTCCGGCTGATGCAACTGAGCTGGAATTCACTTACACTGGTTATGGTGCTCAGCGTGTCAGCATTGGTGCTTCCAATGTAGTAGATGTTGCACTGACCCCCGGCGCACTCCTCGAGGAGATCGTGGTAGTTGGTTATGGTACGCAGAAGTCCAAAGAAGTGACCAGTGCCGTTTCCAGCGTGAAAGCCGAAGATTTCCAGAAAGGACAAGTAAACAACCCGCTCCAATTGGTTCAGGGTAAAGTGGCGGGCCTTGCCATTTCGCAACCCGGCAGCGACCCCAACGGTTCTCCCCAGATCCGCCTCCGCGGTTTGAGTACCGTAGGTGCCAACTCATCACCACTCGTCGTAATTGACGGTGTGATCGGCGCTTCACTGGAAACTGTAGATCCCAACGACATTGAATCCATTGACGTGCTGAAAGACGGTTCTGCCGCTGCTATTTACGGCTCCCGTGCCTCCTCGGGTGTGATCCTCGTAACGACCAAGCGCGGTACCAAGGGCGCTACCAAAGTGGATTACAACGGATACGTTACCGCTGAAGCCATTGCCCGCCAGGTGCAGGTAACCGGTGCAGATGAGTGGAGAGATATTCGTACCCAGACTTTTGCCCGTTTCGGAAACGGCCAACTCTCAGATATTGACTTCGGTCAGAACACCGACTGGATGGACCTGGTAACCCGCACAGCAGTTTCTCACGTTCACAACCTTTCTATGTCAGGTGGTTCAGGAGGAACAACGTACCGTGCAGCTTTCAACTGGCGTCAGATCCAGGGTATTGGAATCAACACCGGATTCAGCCAGCTCAACGGCCGTCTGAACCTTTCCCAAAAAGCATTGAACGACCGCCTCACCATTGGCCTGAACATTTCATCTACCGAAAGAGAGTCGGACTTTGGATTCACCGAGGCTTTCCGTTATGCCACACTTTACAATCCTACTGCTCCGGCCCGCTGGGCCGACATCCAGGGCTCTTCCAAATACGATGCAGGCCTTGACGCCAAATACGGCGGATACTTCCAGCAGGAGAACTTTGACTATTTCAACCCTGTGGCCATTGCCGAGCAAGGTATCAATGAAGGTACCACCAAAGATATGCTCGTGAATATCCGTGGTGATTATGAACTGATGGATGGCCTGACCGCTTCCATGTCTTACTCTCGTCAGAAAGAGAGCGACATCTTCGGTCAGTTCTATCCCAGCAACGCATACTTCCGCGGGTTCAATGACAAAGGCCTGGCCACCCGCTCAACCAACGACAACAGCACAGAGCTGTTTGAGATGACGGGGCAATACAAAACCGACTTCGGAAACAACTCCTTGTCAATTCTGGCCGGTTATTCCTACCAGGATTTCACATTTGAAGGCTTCAGCGCAAGAGCAACCCGCTTCTTGTCCAACGACCTCACTTTCAACAATCTGAACTTTGGTCAGAAAGCTGCCGAAGGTGACCCCGGTGCAGTTTCTTCCTACAAGAGTGCCTACAAAGTGATCGGCTTCTTCGGCCGTGTCAACTTTGACATCAATGACACCTACTATTTCATGGCTTCGCTTCGCCGTGAAGGTTCTTCACGTTTTGGTGCTGACAACCGTTGGGGCTTGTTCCCTGCCGTCAGTGCCGGTGTTGACCTGGTGAAACTTGCCGACCTCAGCGCTGACCAATTGAAGCTCCGCCTGGCTTACGGTGTGACCGGTTCCTTGCCGCCAGACAGCTACCTGTCTCAATTCCTTTACACCCGCCAGGGCAACTTCTACTTCAACGGCGGATTCGTCCCGGCCATCGGCCCGGCGCGCAACTCCAACCCGGACCTCAAGTGGGAGCAAAAAGGAGAGTTCAACGCAGGTCTTGACTTTGCCCTGATGGATTACAAACTGACCGGCTCTGTTGACTACTACAACCGCACCACCAGCGACCTGATCTTCTTCGTTCCGGTGCCGGTTCCGCCAAACTTTGCCCCGAACACCTGGGCCAACCTCGAAGACGTTGAGCTGAACAGCCGCGGTATCGAATTGTCGGTTGGCTACAATTATTCCAACGGTTCCGGCTTCAGCTGGGAGCCGCGTGTAACATTTGCAACTTTCAAGACAACCCTCGACACCGTTTCTGCTCCCAATGCCACCTTCAAATTCTTCCAGGGATCAGACCCGGTTACCTATGACTTCTCCACCTCGCCTGGTGCTCCCGGTCAGAACAACGACCCGACCATTGGCGTATTCGGTGGCCAGGAAATCGGTCAAATCGTGGCTCCTGTTTACACGGGCCCCGGCGCTGACGGTGACTGGACTTTCGAAGACGTTGACGGCGACGGTCAGATCGAAATCGGATTGGGTGAAGACGACCGCGTAGTGGTCGGCAACGGGTTGCCCGACTTCTCACTCGGGTTTCAGAACACCTTCCGTTATGGTGACCTGGACTTCAGCTTCTTCCTCCGTGGTGACTTTGGGCACGACCTGGTGAATATGTACCGCAACTTCTACGAGTCTCTTGGCAACGCCTCTTCCCGTCCGATCGAAAACCAGGTCAAGACCGACAAATTCGATCCGAACCTTTACGGGCAGCCCAAGTTCTCGAGCTATGCCGTTGAGAGTGCTTCATTCCTGACACTTGACAACGTGACCCTCGGCTACAACATGGCTTTGCCGGAGCGTCGCTCCCTGCGTTTCTACATCACCGGTCGCAACCTGTTCTACATCACCAACTACACCGGTGTTGATCCGAACGTACGTTATGCTGACTTTGGTGATCCCGATAACGGTGGCTTCCAAAGCTCTACCCCGAACCTCCTGGCTCCAGGTCTGGACCGTAGGAATACCTACTTCCGGTCCTACTCCGTGAGCTTCGGTGTGAATGTTTCGCTCTAACTAAAAACAGGAACAATGAGTGCCGGTGCCAGGCGCAACAGCACTCACCGTTCTTATTCTCTAAATTGTAATTGACTTATGAAAAGCAATATTCTTAACAAGTTTCTGCTCATGGGTCTTCTGGTGGCATTCAGCACCCAATCCTGTACCAACCTGGACGAGGAGGTGTTCAGCGACCTGACAGACCAGAACTTCCCGACAACGGAAGAGCAGTTCATTTCGGCCCTTGGGGCCACTTATACCAGCCTCTACTTCTGGGGTGGTCACAACAGCTACAATTCGCTGGGTGAAGTTTCATCTGACGAAGCGATGATCCCGCAGCGTGGTTCTGACTGGTTCGATGGCGGTCAGTGGTTGCGGGTTCACCGCCACCAGTACACACCCAATGAAGAATCCGTAAACAATGGTTGGAACAACCTGTACAGCGGCATCAACAACTGCAACCGTGTGATTGCTTTGTTTGAAAGCCTCGTTGCCGAAGGTAAAACGGATCCCACCCAGGCAGCACAGTTCATCGCAGAGGTGAAGACCCTTCGCGCATTGTTCTACTATTGGTTGCTCGATGGCTACGGCAACGTACCCATCGTGACCAGTTTTGCCGATTCTGATCCGAATCCTGCGACAAAATCCCGCGCAGAAGTATTCTCTTTCATCGAGCAGGAGTTGCTGGACAACGTTCCCAACCTGACCAAAACGGTTGACGGTTCCACCTACGCACGTATCAACTATTTCGTGGGGCAGATGATCCTCGCCAAGTTGTACCTGAACGCTGAAGTTTACACCGGTACCGCCCGCTGGGCTGATTGCGTTGCTGCCTGCAACGAAATCATCAACGGTGGCGCTTACAGCCTCGAAACCAACTACTTCACCAACTTCAACGAGCGCAACGAAGGCAGCTCTGAGAACATCTTCGTAATTCCTTACGATGAGAACCAGGCACAGGGCTTCTTCCTGCCGGCAATGACCCTGCACTACAGCAGCCAGGAGACCTTTGACCTCACCTTCCAGCCCTGGAACGGCTACTGCACCCTGCAGGAGTTCTATGAGTCTTACGAAGATGGTGATATCCGCAAAGGAGAATACGGCAACCAGAAAGTTCGCGGTAACTTCCACGCCGGACCTCAGTACAAATCTGACGGCGTAACGCCAATCACTGACTCCAGTGCCGACGACCCGGGAGGCCCCGAGGTAGTCTTCACGCCGGAAGTCAACGAACTCGAACCGGGTTGCTACCGCCAGGCCGGTGCCCGTATTGGCAAGTATGAGTTTGCATTGGGTGCTACCAACAACCTCAACAACGACTACCCGATCTTCCGCTACGGCGATGTGTTGCTGATGAAAGCCGAAGCCCTCTGGCGCATGAATTCAGGCGATGCCGAAGCCCTCACATTGGTGAACATGATCCGGCAGCGTGCAGGTGTTGCTCCTTTCGCAAACCTCACCGCCGATGACCTCCTCGCTGAGCGCGGCCGTGAAATGTTCTTCGAAGGATGGCGCCGCCAGGACCTCATCCGCTTCGGTAAATACAACGATGCATGGTGGGAGAAGCCTGCTTCCGACCCAACCAAGAACATTTTCCCGATTCCGGCGGCACAGATCAGTGCCAACCCGAATCTTCAGCAGAACCCCGGTTACTGATACCAGTTCAAGCTGAACCAACATAAAGCTGAAAGCAAGCGCAGGCCAGGTCCTCCGCTTGCTTTCTTTTTTAATTTCGCCCAAACCAGTTCTCGGTTGTCGGTGCTCTGTTGTCGGTTGAACAGGGCAACTGCCAACTGATACCGGACGAAGCCCCGGGACCAACTGCCAACTGTTCACCGCCATCCGTCCATAATGCGTCAGACAGCACTCATCCTATTCGTCGCAATACTTTTTCTGCAATGCAGCAAGAACGCTGAACTTCCCGCTGCAGACACCCTGTTCACCCTTGTGCCACCGGAGTATTCAGGCGTTGACTTTGCCAACATGGTACAGTACACCGAGGAGTTGAATTGCTATACCTTCCGCAATTTCTACAACGGTGGCGGTGTTGGCCTGGGTGACTTCAACAACGACGGGCTGGTGGACATCTTCTTTTGCGCCAACATGTCCAGCAACAGGCTCTACATCAACAAAGGCGACTTCCGTTTTGAAGACATCACAGAAAAGGCGGGTGTCGGTTCCAGGGGAGTATGGACCAGCGGTGTATCCGTGGCAGATGTGAACGGCGATGGATGGCTGGACCTGTACGTCATGAAATCAGGCCCGCCGGGCGGTGAGCACCGCCACAACGAGTTGTTCATCAACAATGGTCCCCCTTCGGAAAATGAAAACTCCGGCTTCATCCCAACTTTTACGGAACAATCAAAAGCTTATGGCATTGCCGATGAAGGCCTCTCGGTTCACGGCGCCTTTTTCGATTACGACCTGGACGGCGACCTCGACCTCTACCTTCTCAACAACTCTTTGCGCTCCGTTGGGGGCTATGATCTCATCCCTGGCCAGCGCAATAAACCCGACCCCGCCGGCGGCAACAAACTCTACCGAAACGATGGCACCCGCTTCACCAATGTGACCGCCGAAGCCGGCATTTACAGCAGCAACATCGGCTTCGGCCTGGGCGTGAGCGTGGGCGACCTGAACCTGGACGGCTGGCCGGACCTCTTCGTCAGCAACGACTTCTTTGAACGGGATTACCTCTACCTGAACAACGCCGACGGAACCTTCCGGGAGGTACTCGAATACTGTGTCAGTGAAACCAGCATGGGCAGCATGGGCGCTGATATCGCCGACCTCAACAACGACGCCTGGCCCGACATCTTCGTCACCGAAATGCTGCCGCCTGACGACAGGCGCATTAAGACGAAAACAAAATTTGAAGACTGGGACCTGTACCAACGGGAAGTGAAGGCCGGCTACTTCCACCAGTTCACCCGCAACACCCTGCAGATGAACCTCGGCGCCGGAGGAAAAACCGATGAGAACCCGCTGTTCACCGAGATCAGCCGGATGGCAGGCGTCCACGCCACCGACTGGAGCTGGGGCGCCCTGGCCTTTGACATGGACAACGACGGCTTCCGGGACCTCTTCGTGGCCAACGGCATCGGAAAAGACCTCACTGACCAGGACTACGTCAATTTCTATTCTGACCCGGATAACGTCCGTGCTGCATTGGCCAAACAAGGCAAGGCCATCACGCAGATGGTGGACGCCATGCCCAGCGAAAAACTGCCCAATTACGCCTTTCGCAACCAATTGGCCGAAGGCCGAAAAGGTGAAAGACTGCCCCTCTTCAAAAACATGGCCGCTGAATGGGGCCTGGCCGAAGCCTCTTTCTCTAACGGCAGCGCCTACGCCGACCTCGACAATGACGGCGACCTCGACCTGGTGGTCAACAACCAGGACATGCAGGCCTTCATCTTCCGCAACAACAGCCGCCAGCTCAAGCCTGACAACCACTTTTTGGCCCTGAATCTCATCGGCGAGGGCAAAAACACCAAAGCCCTGGGAGCCAAAGCCATCGCCATTTGCCAGGGCACCCGCTACTATGCCGAAGTGGCCCCAATGAGGGGGTTTGAATCAACGGTGGACAGCCGCCTGCACTTCGGGCTGGGCCCTCACACGGTGGTGGACTCCCTGCTGGTCATTTGGCCGGACGGCCGACACACAACAATGGCACCCGTGCAAGCCGACCAGCTACTGACATTGCGCCAGCGAGAAAGCCATGCTGAATTAACGGAACTGCACAGCATCTTTTTCTCTTCGGCCTCCGGCCAAACGGGCTACACCCTGCAAAAGGTGGACGCACCGTTCAACTTCACCCACCGGGAGAATCCGTTCAACGACTTTGACAGGGACCACCTCATTTTTCACATGCTCTCGGCAGAAGGGCCACCCATGGCAGCCGCTGACATCAACGGCGACGGCAGGCAGGATTTTTTCGTCGGCGGTGCCAAAGACCAGACCGGGGCCCTTTTTGTGAGCCGGGGAAATGCGTACCGCCGCCTCAACGACTTTCTGGAACAGGACAAACTCAGTGAAGACACCGACGCCCTGTTTTTCGACGCTGACGGCGACGGCGACCTGGACCTCTATGTGGCCAGCGGCGGCAACGAATTCCCTCAGACCTCTTCCGCCCTGCTCGACCGCTTGTACCTCAACAACAACGGGCGTTTCGAAAAATCCACCCTGCCGCCGCTGTTGGTTTTTGAAAGTACGGGAGCTGTGGCAAGTGCTGACTTTGACCAGGATGGCGACCTGGACCTTTTCGTTGGAGAGCGGCTGAAACCTTTTATCTATGGCGTTCCCGGTGACGGATTTCTGCTGCAAAACGACGGCAAAGGCAGATTTACCGATGTGGGCCCCACCCTTGCTCCGGCCCTGAAAAGACTGGGCATGATCACAAGCGCCCAATGGGTGGATGTGGACGCCGACGGCGACCCGGACCTGGTGGTGGCGGGCGAGTACATGCCGGTGCAGCTTTTCCGGAACGAGGGCGGAAAATTCGGCCAGCCGGAAGTAGTGCCCGCCAGCTCCGGCTGGTGGAACTGCCTCATCGCCTCTGATCTGGATGGCGATGGCGATGCCGACCTCGTGGCAGGCAACCACGGATTGAACTCCCGATTCAAAGCGAGCCCCGGGAAACCGGTCACCATGTGGATCAACGACTTCGACCGGAACGGTACGGTGGAGCAACTGGTCTGTGTTTACAACGGGGATGAGGCTTACCCCATGGTGCTGCGCAACGACCTGGTGACCCACATGCCTGTTTTGAAGAAGAAATACCTCAAGTTCAACAACTACGCAGAGCAGACCATCGAAGATATTTTCAGCCCTGAGCAGTTGCAGAATGCCATCAAACTGGAAGCCGCTACCATGGCCCCGGCCATCTTCCTGAACGATGGCAACGGCAAGTTTGAAATGAAACCCCTGCCCACCGAAGCCGGGTGCAGTCCGGTGTTTGCCATTGCCTCAAAAGACCTCAACGACGACGGCCTTCCGGAACTGGTGCTCGGTGGCAACTTCAGCCGGGCCAGGCCGGAAACCGGCATCTACATGGGCAGCTACGGATGGGTGCTGCACAACAGGGGCTCCGGTGAATTCAAAGCGCTCTGGCCCCATGAATCCGGTTTGCGGGTGAATGGCGAAATTCGCAGCCTGCAATGGGCCGGCAACACCCTGCTCATTGGAAAAAACAATGACCGGGTAGTGGCCTTCAAAATTTCCAGACCTGATTTTTGAAGAAGAAAAACAAAACAACTATGAGCAAAATGCCCCTGAAGGATGATTCTCAAAAACGCCTGTCAAAAAGCAGCTCGATCCTGGCAGCATTGGCCCTGGCCTTTGTTTTCGCCGGGCTGCTGCTCACGGGCTGCCAAACTGAGTACGAACAGATGGTGGAGCGTGAACTGGCCTCGGGAGAGCGGCACGACAGCCTGTTTTTTGGGCTGTACCTCGGAATGACCGCCGACAGCTTTTACAAACATTGCTGGAAACTCAACAAAACCAAAAAATTCAAACAGGGCCAGTTCAACACCAGCGTGGAATACACCATGGACGAACTGGAGTACCCCGCTGTGATGAACTTCTATCCAACCTTCAACGAAGACGGCGTGGTGGCCGAAATGCCTGTGATGTTCAACTACAAAGCATGGGCGCCCTGGAACAAAAAACTTTGGGCCGACAGCCTGGTGTTGCAGGTCAAAGACCTCATGGAAAAATGGTATGGCCCGGGCTTCATCGAAATGACCCATCCCGAAAAAGGCACCCGCTATGTAAAAGTGGACGGTAACCGCCGCATCATCCTCTGGGCGGTGGACGAGCAGTACGTCAAAGCGCTTTACTCCGACCTTACCCGCATCAAAAAAGAGAGCGAAAAAGAAGCCCGTGAACGCGCTTCCAAATCCGCAAAAGAGAACCAGCCGAAAAATGGGTAATTTTGTACAGTTTTGCAGTACGACTGAAAAATTGTACAGTTCTAAATTTGTTTTTGGGCTTATTTTGTACAGTTTTGCAATCCAATTGCAAATCTGTACATAATTGCCATGATCAAAAGGACCATTTCTGATACCCTCCTCAGACTTTCTGAAAAATATCCGGTTCTATTTCTTACTGGCCCGAGACAATCCGGTAAGACCACCTTGCTGAAATCGCTTTTCACTGACTTGCCCTACATTTCACTCGAAGATCCGGACACCTTCATCCTGGTGAATGAAGATCCCAGGGGCTATTTGGCCAATTACCCGGAAGGGGCCATCATTGGCGAAGCACAGCGTGTTCCCACAATATTTTCTTACCTCCAGGGAATTGTAGATAGTAACCCAAACGCTCAATTTATTCTCAGTGGCTCCCAAAATTTTCTCCTGATGAGCCGGATCACTCAGTCGCTGGCCGGGAGAGCCGCAGTGTTGAACCTGATGCCCCTGTCGCTGGAGGAAATGCAGGCTTCCGGGCTGGGATTTACAAGTTATGAGGACGCCCTTTTCAAAGGGCTTTACCCCCGTGTTTTCGATCGCCACCTGGCGCCTCATGAGTTTTACCCATCTTATGTAAACACCTTTGTAGAACGGGATGTCAGGCAAGTGCAGAACATCGGTGACCTCAGTTCATTTGCCAGGTTCCTCCGTTTATGTGCCGGCAGAGTGGGGCAAATCCTGAACGTAAGCTCATTGGCCACAGACGCCGGCATAAGTCCGAACACGGCAGAATCCTGGTTGTCGGTGCTGGAAGCCAGTTTCATCGTTTTCAGGCTTATGCCGCACCATAAGAATTTCAACAAGCGTATCATCAAGCGCCCAAAATTGTACTTCCTGGACCCTGGGCTGGCATCTTCACTGCTCTTTATTGAAAACAGGCAGCAGGTTGAAACCCATTTTGCCAAAGGTGCCCTGTTTGAAAACCTCCTGATTGTCGAATTCCTGAAATACCGGCTCAACCGGGGCCTCCAACCCAACCTCTACTTCTGGCGCGACAACCACGGCCATGAGATTGATTGCCTGCTCGATCATGCCGGAGAACTAACTCCCGTGGAACTCAAATCGGGGAAAACCATGAATAAGTCTTATTTTGACGGACTCAGGTATTGGAACAAACTCACCGCCCACCCGCTCGACAAGAGCTATGTGGTCTATGGTGGGGAGCAGAGCTTGTCCACCGCATTCGGGCAACTCCTCTCCTGGAGGGAAGCCCTTCGGGTAATGCCGGAATAAAGCAGGCGCAGAGTGAAGAAGTAAACCAGGGATGATCCCGAAACAAGTTCGGGACTGCCTCCGGCAGGATGAGGGATGAGGGATGCCCCGTGCCGATAAATATCGGCATCGGGGGAGGGATGAGGGATGAGGGATGACAGAGCTAGCTCCCCTCAACCCTACTCCCTACACCCTACACCCTACACCCTACAATCAATTCCACTCTCCGTCGCCGGGGGCAATGCCGGCGGGGTTGAAGGGTTTGTCCAGGTTGCTGATACGGATGTAGTAGGTGCGGTTGGAGTTGAGCAGCAGGCAGCCCATTTCCATGTCGGGAAAGTAGAAAAGTACAAAATTGGCCCGGTGAATGAATCCGCCACCGTGGATGAGGTTGTAAGTGAGGTTCTTGCGGAGGCTGATGCTGTTGATGACGAATTCCTGGCCCTGGAAGACCTGTTTGGCAATCATGTTGAGGGCCTTCAGAATGGTTTCTTTTGATTCTTCGGTCGGAATGCTGTTGAGCAGAAAGTTTTCATCGGTGGCGAGGTGTTCCAGCCACAGGCCCATGGCCTCTTCGTACTGTGGTTGCATCAGTTTGGTTCTGATTTGGGAGACGATCTCACTTTTAGCTGACATGCAAGTTCGGTTTGCTCATATACTCAAAACGAAGTGGTTTGGGCGGCGATCCCGTCTCGATCCCGAATCCCGAAGAATTTCGGGACGGGACGGGATTCGGGACCCAAACTCTCCATCCACACTTGACTTGCGTAATGGATTATTCTCAAACCACTTTGAGTTGAGCATAGTAAACGGCAGGTGGAAAAATTGGTTCCAACAATTTCCCTGACCGGCCGGTCAAGTTAGGCCGGATTTATACTTTTGCGGCCATGGCGAAATTACACAAAGTTTACCTTCTCACCGGCGGCAATCTGGGAAACCGGATTGCAAACCTCGAAGCGGCTGCCCGTCTCATTGATGACCGGATCGGGAAAGTGGGAAAGGCCTCCCATTATTACGAAACGGAGGCCTGGGGCAACGTGGATCAGCCTCCTTACCTCAACCAGGCCCTGGAGGTGAGTTCTTCACTCAATCCCATTGGGATCTTGCACCGTATCTGGGAAATCGAGGAGGAACTTGGCAGGGTGAGAAGGAACAAATGGGAAGCCCGCCCCATTGACATTGACATCCTCTTTTACGACCACCAGGTGGTTGAGCAGCCCGGGCTCAAAATACCTCATCCGTTGCTTCACAAAAGAAACTTTGTACTCATCCCCATGTTGGAAATAGCACCAGACAAGCGGCATCCGGTGTTCAAAAAGAACATTGAGGAACTGTACATGGAATCCACCGATCCGTTGGAGGTAATTTTGTTGGATGCCACTGTATTGCCGGTGTAACCGGCTAAGGAAGAAAGAACTATGAGCGATACACGACCAGTGCCAGAAAACAGCACCAATCCCTTTCCGCACCGCTTCATTGCCATCGAAGGCAACATCGGGGCTGGCAAGACCACCCTCTGCAAGATGCTGAAGGAAGACTACGGTGCCGAGCTCATTCTGGAACAGTTTACCGACAATCCCTTCCTGCCGTACTTCTACGAAAACCCCGAGCGCTATGCTTTTCCGGTGGAGCTGTTTTTTATGACGGAGCGCCACAAACAGTTGCAGGAGGCGCTTTCAAAACCATCGCTTTTTCCCAGCCTTACCATCGCCGATTATTTCTTCATCAAAACGCTTCTCTTCGCAAAAAACAACCTGAACGAAGAGGAGTACCGCCTTTTTCAGCGCTTGTTCCACACCCTCAACGCCACTTTCCCAAAACCCGACCTGCTGGTGTACCTCCACCGGAGCGTGGATGACCTGTTGGGCAACATCCACCAAAGGGGCCGCAATTATGAAAGGCACATCAAGCCTGAATACCTCCTTTCCCTGCAGGAGGCTTACTTCTCCTATTTCAAAAACGAACAAAACGTCCCTATCCTCATCATCGAGGTCACCGGCCTCGACTTCCACGCTGACCGCAATGTTTACCATCAGCTCACCTCCCTGATCAAACGCTCCTATCCCAAAGGCATCTGCCGGGCCAGTCTCACGGGATCGGGACGGGAGGTTTAGAGGAGTTGAGAGGAGTTGATCCCGAGACAAGCCCGGGAAGTTTAGAGAGGTTCAGCATCAGGTTGCAACTTTGAGTTGCGGCCTGAATTATCCCACGGTTTTTTTTTTCTCTCACAGAGCTCGCAGAGGACACAGAGAAAAAACCTCTGTGTGCTTTGTGTTCTCCGTGAGAGGCCTTATCAGGTTGCAACTTTGAGTTGCGGCCTGAATTCATCCCACGTTTTTTTCCTCTCACAGAGGCCACAGTGTCCACAGAGAAAAAACCTCTGTGTGCTTTGTGGTCTCCGTGCGAGGCATTAAAAGTTGAAAGAGGGGTCCCCGCATCTTGAATTTTTCAGGTTGACTCGAAAGATTCAGGGTAATTTTTCAGGTTGACTCGAAAAATTCAGAGTAAATTTGGCCTCCTCACCATCAACCACAATCATTTATGATAAAGCGAGCAATAGAAAAAGACCTCGTTCAGGACATCACCGAAGGCAAAAAAGTAGTCATCGTTTACGGGGCAAGGCAGGTTGGGAAAACCACATTGGTAAAGAAGGTCACTAGCGAACTGCCTTATCGGAAGCTGGAGGTGAATGCTGATTTGCTGGCTTATCAGGATGTACTTTCCAGCCGGGATTTGGGCAAAATGAAAGAGATGATTGGAGACAATGAATTGCTGTTCATTGACGAAGCGCAAAATATTCGGAACATCGGAATCAACCTGAAAATCCTTCACGATCACTTGCCCCGGTTGCGAATCATTGCAACAGGGTCATCCTCATTCGAACTGGCCAATAAAGTTGCGGAACCCCTGACCGGGCGTACCAGGACCCACCGCTTGTACCCGATTGCAGTGAAAGAATTGTTGAATGACCACACACCGTTTGAAGTCAAGCAAAACCTTGAAAGCTACCTGCTCTACGGCATGTATCCGGATGTATTGCTTGCCGAAGGGGCGGAGAAAAAAGTGAGGATATTGCAGGAGCTGGCTTCTTCTTACCTGTACAAAGACATTCTTCAACTCACCAACATCAAGCATTCCGACAAATTGGTCAGGCTCTTGAAGCTACTGGCATTCCAGGCGGGATCGCTGGTGTCAGTTCATGAACTGGCTAAATCGCTGGAGCTTAGTCACGAGACCATCAACAATTACATTGATCTGTTGGAGAAGGGTTTCATCATTTTCCGGTTGGGAGGCTTCAGCCGAAACCTGCGCAAGGAAATCAGCAAAATGAACAAGATTTATTTTTTCGACAATGGGATCCGCAATATGCTCATTGACAATTTCAATTCCCTTGAATTCCGGCAGGACACCGGGGCTCTTTGGGAGAATTTCCTCGTTTCGGAACGCATGAAAAAGAAAGCCTACGATCACATTTACGGTGACAGCTGGTTCTGGCGCACCTATACTGGAGCTGAAGTGGATTACCTGGAAGAGCGCGATGGAAAACTCCCCGGATTTGAATTCAAATGGAAAGCATCCAAAACCAGGGCTCCAAAATCCTGGCTGGAAACCTATCCCGAAGCAACATGGCAACTCATCAACCGGGAGAATTTTATTGATTTTGTCAGCTAACAGGAAGCCCCAATCCCAAACCATGCTCCAAACTCCCTACCCAGGAATGAGGGATGAGGGATGAGGGATGAGGGATGAAAAGGGCTAGCCCTTCCAAACCCTACACTTTTTAACCACAGAGTAAAACGGAGTTTAACCACAGAGTTTAACAGAGTAGCAGTTCCAAACCCTACACCCTACACTTTTTAATCACAGAGTAAAACAGAGTTTAACCACAGAGTTTAACAAAGTAGCAGTTCCAAACCCTACATCCTACACTTTTTAACCACAGAGTAAAACGGAGTTTAACCACAGAGTTTAGCAGAGTAGCAGTTCCTAACCCTACACCCTACACCTTTTAACCACAGAGTTTAGCAGAGTAGCAGTTCCTAACCCTACATCCTACACCCTAAACCCTACTCCCTACTCTCTACTCAGGGATGAGGGATGAGGGATGAGGGATGAGGGATGAAAGAGCTAGCTCCCCCAACCCTACACTCTACACTCTAAACCCTACTCCATCTTACAGTCCCTCAGCTCCACCGCTTCCACCAGGCCCATGCAGGTGCAGATCAGGGTGAGGTCATCGCCCACGTCCGGGTTTTTGCCGGTGTCTGAAAAATCTTTGCGCAGACGGGCATGGACGAGGGGTCGTCCTTTGCCGAGGACCACTGTTTTGAAACCGGCGTTATTGGTGGTCACATCCATCAAGGGGCCGGTGACCCGTATCGTTTTATTCAGGTATTTTTCATTGGCCAGGTTTTCATCTTCGTAAAATTGCCGGTAAAGTTCCTCTGCGGTCAGGGTGGCTACAGGCGTGGCAACGGTTACCCTGGTGGCCGGTTTTTGAGAGACGATCCAGAACAGCAAGGCCCCAAATAAGACGGCCATGAGGAGGTAGCGCAAGAATTTTTTCATATTTGGCGACTTTAAAGGTTTTACGTCATTTCGACGAAAAAATAACTATCCTGAAACCTTCACGAGATTTTTAAATGTTGATCATGAATTACACTGCTTTCATAGCACAATTCCTCAGTTCCTCAATTCCTCGATTCCTCAAATCCTCGATTCCTCGATTCCTCAGTTCCTCGATTCCTCGATTCCTCAGTTCCTCGATTCCTCGATTCCTCAGTTCCTCGATTCCTCGATTCCTCAGTTCCCTGCCTGGCCGGCAGACAGGCTCGATTCCTCTCCCGACGAAAGTCGGGATCAAATCCTCGATTCCTCTCCCGACGAAAGTCGGGATCAAATCCTCGATTCCTCAAATCCTCTTGCTCGTCACTGTGCTCAGCATTCCAATCAAGGCACAGGAAAACCTCGACAGCATTGCACTCGTTTGGGCCAAAGGCTCCTTCGGGCAATTGTACGAACTGTTGTCCATTCCCAATGATGCCCACTTTCCGGAAGACATCGAAGAAAATGTGCGTTGGTGCGAAAAGGCCTTTGCCAGCCGGGGCTTCAGCTTCAAACGGTTGGAGACTGCAACGGTGCCCCTGCTCCTGGCTGAGTTGCCCCGGAGAGAAGGGTTGCCAACCGTGCTGGCATACCTCCAGTTGGACGGGCAGCCGGTGGATCCGGCGCATTGGTTTCAGGAAGACCCTTTCAAACCTGTGCTCAAAGAACAGGCTCCGCAAGGCGGCTGGGAGGAAATACCCTGGAACCGCCTGGAAGGCGAGCTGAATCCTGAGTGGCGCATCTTTGCCCGCGCTGCCTCCGATGCCAAGGGCCCCGTCATGATGTTTCTGACGGCCCTGGATGCCATGCGCATGATGAACAAGCCCCTGCCGTACAACCTCAAGGTCATCATGGACTTTGAGGAGGAACTGGGTTCACCGCAGCTGCCTGCCGCGGTGGAGCGCTACCGGGACGAGCTGGCCGCAGATGTGCTGGTCATTTTCGACGGCCCGCGCCACATCAGCAACCAGCCCACGCTGACCTTCGGTGCCCGGGGCATCGCCGACATCACCCTGACGGTTTTCGGGCCGGTGTTTCCACAGCACAGTGGCCATTACGGCAACTACTGCCCCAATCCCGCCCTGCGCCTGTCCCGGTTGCTGGCCGGCATGAAAGACGCCGAAGGAAGGGTGATCATCCCCGGATTTTACGACGGGATCGAAATTGACGAAGAAACCAGAAGAATACTGAGGGCCGTGCCCGACGATGAGCGTACCATCCTGAACAAACTGGGTGTGGCCAAAGCCGATGGCGTGGCGCCCACCTACCAGGAGGCGCTCCAATATCCGTCGCTGAACATCCGGGGCATGGCTGCCGGTTGGGTAGGGGAGGAGGCCCGCACCATCATTCCGGCCACCGCCACTGCCGAGATTGACGTGAGGCTGGTGGTGGAGTCGGATCCCGAACGGCTCATCGGCCTCATCCGCAAGCACATCGAAGACCAGGGATACCTGGTGCTGGACCGGAAACCGGATTCACGGGAGCGGCTCAGCCACGACCGCATCTGCCGCTTTGATTACAGCATTTCCTACAAAGCTTTCCGCACGGAGATCAACTCGCCCGCCGGGCAATGGCTCAGCAGGGCCATGGTGCGGGCATTTGGCCGCGAGCCGGTGAAGATACGCACGGCCGGGGGCTCCATTCCCATATCGCCTTTTGTAACCACGCTGAACATTCCGGCTGTTTCCGTACCCACCGTAAACCGTGACAACAACCAGCACAGCCCCAACGAAAACATCCGCCTCGGCAATTACATTGAAGGGGTGAAAACCCTGTTGGCCATCTTCTCCGAACCCCTGCAACCATGACCCCCAACGGCCGCAAGTTTGCTTACCTGCTGTACCTGCTGACCGTCATCGTCATTGCGACGACAACCCTCCTCTGGCCGCGCTACGAACGGGAATACACCGAGGCACCCATCGCCTGGGATGTGAGCGGCTATTACCTCTACCTGCCGGCGGTTTTTATTTACGACGACCTGCGGGAGCTGAAATTCCTGCCCGGCATCATCGAAAAGTACAAGCCAAGCATTGCTCCTGACCAGGCCTTTGCCTACGGCGAAACGGCCGGCGGGCAACCGCGCTACGTCATGAAATACTCTGTGGGCATGGCGCTGCTGTACCTGCCGTTCTTCCTGCTGGCGCACCTGGTGGCACTGCTGGGTCCCTGGCCTGCCGACGGGTTTTCCCTGCCCTACCAGATAGCCATTCAGTGGGGTGGGGTGCTGGCCGGACTGTTTGGCCTGTGGCTGTTGCTGAGCAGCCTGCTTCGGCGCTTTCCGGGCCATATTGCCGGCCTCACGGTGCTGGTCATCGGCCTGGGAACCAACTTTTTCAATTACGGAACCTACGATTCCGGCAACACCCACGTCTGGCTTTTTGCACTGCTGGCGGCCACGGTGCTGTTCACCGATAACTGGTACCGGACTCCATCACTTAAAACCTCAGCGCTGCTCGGCCTGTGCATGGGGCTGGCTGCCCTGGCCCGGCCAACGGAAATTTTGTATGCCCTGGTGCCAATTCTTTGGGGCGTGCAGCAGCCCCGCCGCACCCTCGATCTGTGGAGAAGTAGCTGGCCCTCCCTCCTCCTCGCTGCCGCAATGACGGGGGCCATAGGACTCATCCAACTGGTCTATTGGAAGTACGCCGCCGGCGAATGGGTGGTATACAGCTACCGGGAGCAGGGTTTCAGCTTTTTGAATCCTCACTTCGGGGACGTGTTTTTCTCCTGGCGCAAAGGCTGGCTGGTTTACACCCCGCTCATGGCCCTGGCGCTCATCGGCTTTCCCTTTCTGTGGAAGCAGGATCGGCAGCTCTTCGGGCCGGTGCTCGTCTTTTTCTTCGTCAACACCTGGGTCGTTGCCTCGTGGGACATCTGGTGGTATGGCGGGGCCTTCGGCCAGCGGGCCCTGATCCAGTCCTATGTGCTGCTGGCGTTTCCCCTGGCGGCCTTTTTTTCATGGGCTTTTCGTCGCAATGGCGCTCGTTGGCTGTTGTTTCCGGTGCTGGCATTTGGCATCTTCCTCAACCAGTTTCAGACCTGGCAGGCCCACAACGGCCCTTTCGAGGCCGATGCCATGACCAAAGCTTATTACTGGCGCATTTTCCTCAAAACCGAAAAGAATCCCTACGACCGCTTCCTGCTGGACCAGACCGATGTGCCCCCTCCCGGGCTGGTGCCGGCTGACACACTCCTGTTTGAGGATTTTGAGGACTACTCAGATTCTTCTTCTTTAAAAACCGGCGTCGCCCATTCGGGCAATAAGAGCATGTTCCTGCCCCCCACAGAAGGGTCCACCCCGTCTCTCTGTTTACCGAAGGAAGAAAAAATAAAAGCAGGCGACTGGCTGCGTATTTCCGCCTGGTTTCACGGCCCGGTCAAAGAGTGGGAACCCTGGTGGATGCCCCGGTTCGTGGTCTGGCTGGAAAAAGATGGGCAAGCGGTTCATCAGCGCATGATACGCCCCTTCCGGGTGGTGGGCGACAACGAATGGCGGGAGGCTGCCCTCTACCTGAAAGTTCCCGAAACTGATTTCGACCAACTCAGGATTTTCCTCCTCAACCCCCGCTCCAAAGTAAGCCTCCACATGGATGATTTGATGGTTGTTAAGCTCGTGGCTCGTGGCTCCCCGAGTACTCGGGGCAGGCTGTAGCTGGTGGCTGATTCTGCTAAACCCCATAAGTCAGGGATGAGGGATGAGGGATGAGGGATGATCCCGAAACAAGTTCGGGACTGGCGCTTCCAAACTCTACACCCTACACTCTCAACTCTACACTTTTTTAACCACAGAGTTTTCAGAGTTGAAAACAGAGTTGAACAGAGTACGCCTTCTACTCTCTACTCCCTACTCTCTACTCTCTACTCTCTACTCTCTACTCCCTACTCCCTACTCCCTACTCCCTCAAAACCACAGAGTAATGTGAGTTTGAAACAGAGTTGAGCAGAGTTTCCCTTCCAACCGACCCCGATACCGAAGCCGATAGCTATCGGCTTTCGGTATCGGGGACAACTGACAACTGACAACTGACAACTGACAACTGACAACTGACAACCTCCATAACCCTCAAAAAAAAGCCACCCCAAAGGGCAGCCTGTTAATAAAAGGGATGTATGTGGAGAATCTTTACCTGTGCATGTCAAAGCGGTCGAGGTTCATCACCTTGTTCCAGGCTTTGACGAAGTCGTTGACGAATTTCTCCTGCGCATCGTCACTGGCGTACACTTCGGCGAGGGCTCTCAGTTCGGCGTTGGAGCCGAAGATGAGGTCGGCACGGGTGGCGGTCCATTTTGATGCGCCGTTTTTGCGGTCGGTACCTTCGAAGAGTTGTTTGCTGTTGTCGGTAGCTTTCCAGGCCGTGCCCAAATCGAGCAGGTTGACGAAGAAGTCGTTGGTCAGTTGACCGGGTCTGGTGGTGAGCACACCGTGTTTTGAGCCGTCCCAGTTGGCATCGAGGGTGCGCATACCGCCAACCAATACCGTCATTTCCGGTGCCGTCAGGTTGAGCAGTTGAGCTTTGTCGACGAGCAGGTCTTCCGGGCGTGCGATGGAGTCGCTGCAGACGTAGTTGCGGAAGCCATCCGCCACGGGTTCCAGCACCTCGAAGGATTCCACGTCGGTTTGCTCCTGAGAGGCATCACTGCGGCCGGGGGTGAAGGGCACTTCCACGTTGAAGCCTGCCTGGCGGGCGGCCTCTTCCACGGCGGCGCAGCCGGCCAGCACGATGAGGTCGGCGAGGGAAACCTGCTTGCCACCGGACGGGGCAGCATTGAAAGCCTTTTGAATGCCCTCCAGTTTTTCGAGGATGGAAGCCAGTTTCTGTGGGTTGTTCACCCGCCAGTCCTTTTGCGGAGCGAGGCGGATACGGGCACCGTTGGCACCCCCGCGGCGGTCGGACCCCCGGAAGGTGGAGGCCGAAGCCCAGGCGGTTCTGACGAGGTCGCTGATGCTGATACCGGAAGCGAGGATTTGCTTTTTCAGCGCGGCGATGTCGTTGGCGTCAATCAGCGGGTGGTTTGCTTCCGGAATGGGGTCTTGCCAAACCAGTTCCTCTGCCGGCACCGCCGATCCGACATAGCGGGTGCGCGGCCCCATGTCGCGGTGCGTCAGTTTGAACCATGCCCTGGCAAAGGCATCGGCAAACTCCTCCGGGTTTTCGTAAAAACGACGGGAAATCTTCTCGTACTCCGGATCGAAGCGCAGCGACAGGTCGGTGGTGAGCATTACCGGTGTGTGGCGCTTGCCGGGGATGTGGGCATCGGGAACGGTGTCCTTTCCCGCCCCTCCTTTCGGAACCCACTGATAAGCCCCTGCCGGGCTTTTGGTCAGTTCCCAGTCGTATTCGAAGAGGTGGCGGAAGAAATCGTGGGTCCACTGGGTGGGTTTGGTGGTCCAGGACCCTTCCAGGCCGCTGGTAAAGGTGTCTTCTGAGTGGCCTTTTCCGGCTTTGTTTTTCCAGCCGAGGCCTTGTTCTTCAATGTCAGCAGCGGCCGGTTCGGGTCCGAGGTTGCTCTGGGCAACGGCGCCGTGGGTTTTGCCGAAGGTATGGCCTCCGGCGATGAGTGCCACGGTTTCTTCGTCGTTCATGGCCATGCGGGTAAAGGTGGTGCGAATGTCGCGGGCAGCAGCCACGGGGTCGGGCTTGCCGTTGGGGCCTTCGGGGTTGACATAGATCAGGCCCATCTGTGTAGCAGCCAGCGGATTTTCGAGTTCCCGTTGATTGCTGTGGCGCATATCTCCGAGCCATTCTGCTTCGCTTCCCCAGTAAACGTCTTCTTCCACCTGCCAGGTGTCTTCCCGGCCTCCGGAAAAGCCGAAGATCTTGAGCCCCATGGATTCCAGGGCCACCGTTCCGGAAAGGATGATGAGGTCGGCCCAGGACAATTTGCGGCCGTACTTTTTCTTGACCGGCCAGAGCAGCAGGCGGGCTTTGTCCAGGTTTACGTTGTCGGGCCAGCTGTTGAGCGGCGGGAAACGGATGGAGCCCCGGCTTCCGCCACCGCGCCCGTCGGCAATGCGGTAGGTGCCGGCAGCGTGCCACGACAAGCGGATGAACAAGGGCCCGTAGTTGCCGAAGTCAGCCGGCCACCAGTCTTGTGAGGTCGTCATCACTTCGTAAATGTCTTTCTTCAGTTGGTCGAAGTCAATGGATGCAAATTCCTTCGCATAGTCGAAGCCGGGATCAAAGGGCTTAACCAGGTCGGAGTGTTGTCGCAGGATGTTGAGCCGCAGCAGGTCGGGCCAAAGTTTGTAATTGGAAACGCCTTGACCGGCAGTTTTTTTCAACTGGCCGGTATGGAACGGGCACTTGCTGATGCCGTTCCCGTTTTGGGTGGGGGTGTGTTTTATCTCAGTCATATCGTAAAAGATTTTGCAATGATGAATAATGCCACGAAGATGAGCCCTTTCAAAAGATTTATCAAACTGATTGTTTTTATGTGTTGATTGATGTTGTCTATTAACTTTGCATTTTGTGGCTCCCCGAGGGATCGGGGCAGGCTGTGGCTCATAACTCGTAGCTCGTAGCTCATAGCTCATAGCTCGTAGCTCGTAGCTCGTAGCTCGTAGCTCATAGCTCGTAGCTCGTAGCAACCTCTGCTAAACCCTATAATCCCTGCCCTGTCCCTGTCCGGCGGCCAGACGGGCGGCTGGCCAGACGGGCTGGCGGCAGACAGGCTTCATAATCTTTATTTAACCACAGAGTGATCAGAGTTAAAAACAGAGTTGAACAGAGTATTCCTGCTACTCCCTACTCCCTACTCCCTACTCTTTCAAAACCACAGAGTTGAACAGAGTTTGATCACAGCGTTAACCGGAGATGGTGCCCAACCCTACACCCTACACCCTAAACCCTACACCCTAAACCCTACAAATGAACCTCCAGCAGCTCGAATACATCCTGGCCGTTGACCAGCACCGGCATTTTGCCGAAGGGGCCCGGCACTGTCATGTGACACAACCTACCCTGAGCACCATGATCCAGAAGTTGGAGGAGGAACTCGGAGTGAAGATCTTTGACCGCAGCAAGAAACCTGTCATTCCGACGGAAGAAGGGAAAAAGATCATTGCCCAGGCACGGGAGGTGCTGGCTGAGTCCCGCCGGCTTCTCGAACTGGCTTCAGAACTTCGGGGAGAACTTCGGGGGGTATTGGAACTGGGAATCATTCCCACGGTAGCGCCTTACCTGTTGCCTGCCTTCCTGCCCTCCTTTTTGCAGCACTTCCCGGATATTCACCTGCACATCAGTGAGTTGACGACGGAAGAGATCATCCGCAGGCTGAAGCACCACCAACTGGATGCGGCTATTCTGGCCACTCCACTGGATGACCCTTCGCTGTATGAGCATCCGCTTTACGACGAGGAGTTCGTGGTGTACGCTTCGCCGAAACAGCCCCTTCTTCGTAAGCAATTTGTGGCGCCGGAAGACATTCAACTGGATGAGTTGTGGCTTTTGGAAGAAGGCCATTGCCTGCGAACACAGGTGGTCAACCTGTGCGAACTCCAGTATGCCGACGCCGAAGAGAGCCGGCTGGCCTACGCTGCCGGCAGCGTTGAGACGCTGAAAAAAATGGTGGACATGGGCCACGGTGTGACCATCCTGCCGGAACTGGCCATCGCTGATCTGACGGATGAGGAACATACCCGTTTGCGCTTCTTCAAGCCGCCGGCCCCCGTCCGGGAAATCAGTCTGGTGACCTACCGCTACTTTGCCCGTGAACGCCTGTTCAACGCTTTGGCAGCGCACATCCGCACCACTGTGCCTTTGGGCATGCAAAAACGGTCGGCGGTGAAAAAGGTGCCGGTAACAAGAAAGGCATGATGAAGCGGCAGGTGGGCCGGGCCCTTTCTTCAAACTACTTCAGCCACCGGTCCAGCCAGTTGAAAAACTCCCGTTGCCACAGGATGCCGTTTTGGCAACTGAGTACCCAGTGATTTTCTTCCGGAAAATAGAGGAAGCGGCTGGGAATGCCCAGCATGCGTGCGGCGGTGAAGGCCTGCATGGCCTCCGTGTCGGGGATTCTGTAATCCCTGCCGCCGTGAATGATCAGGATGGGGGTGTCCCAGTTGGCCACGTACTTGTGCGGGCTGTCCACCTGCCAGGTTTCGGGCCGGGGCCGCTGCCAATACGGGCCGCCGAGGTCGTGGTTGACGAAGAAGAGCTCTTCGGTGGAGGTGAACATGCTTTCCAGGTTGAAGATGCCGTCGTGGGCGATGAATGCCTTGAAGCGCTTGTCGTGGTTGCCGGCCAGCCAGAACACGCTGTATCCGCCGAAGCTGGCGCCCACGGCACCCAGCCGGGTTTCATCAACGAAGGGCTCCCGGGCCATCTGGTCAATGGCGGTGAGGAGGTCTTGCATGGCCTGGCCGCCCCAGTCGCCGGCGATGTCGTCGTTCCATTTTTGACCGAAGGAAGGCAGGCCCCGGCGGTTGGGTGCCACCACGATGTAGCCGTTGGCAGCCATCATCTGGAAATTCCACCTGTAGCTCCAGAACTGGCTCACGGTGCTTTGCGGCCCGCCCTGGCAGTAGAGCAGGGTGGGGTACTTTTTCGAGGGGTCAAAGTCTGGCGGGTAAATCACCCAGGTGAGCATCTTTTTGCCGTCGGTGGTTTTCATCCAGCGGCCCTCTACTTTGCCGGTTTTCACCCTTGCCAGCAGGTCTTTGTTGGTGTAGGTGAGCTGCATGCTGCGGCCGCCGTCAAAGGGCACGCTGAACAGTTCGTGCGGTTCCTGCATGGAACAGCGGCGGGTGATGAGCCGGTCGTTTGCGACGATGAAAGGGCCGAAATTGAACTGCCCGGCGCTGTGCCGGGTGAGCTGGTTGCCCCGGTTCAGGTCAATGGAGAACAACTGGATGGTGCCCTGAATCTCACTTTGAAAGAAAATCCGCTGCCCGTCTTGCGACCACTGCGGGCCGATGGCGTTTTGATCGAGCCCGGCGGTCAGCTCCCATTTTTTCTTCGTCTTAAAATCGTACAGGAAAATGCGGTGGCGGTCGCTTTCGTAGCCGGGTGTTTCCTGACTTTCCCAGGCCAGGTAACGGCCATCGGGCGAGAAGGCGGGGTTCATGTCATAGCCTTCCATCCCTTTGGTGAGATTGGTGGTGTTTTTTTCCACCAGGTCGTAGAGGTAAATGTCGGAGTTGGTGCTGAGGGCGGCTTTCACGCCTTTCAGTTTTTTGCAGGTGTAGGCAATGTAGCGGCTGTCGGGGCTCCAGGTGATCTGCTCCATGCCGCCAAAGGGCTTCAACGGCGTGTCGTACGGTTCCTGAACGATGTTTTGCGGGGCCCCTGTCAGTTTGCCGTTTTCGTAATCCACCACGAAGATGTTGCTGCGGGCTCCATCCTCCCAGGTGTCCCAGTGGCGGTACATCAGGTCATCAATAATGCGGGCATTTGCCTTCGGTAAATCCGGGTAAATGTCCAGCGTGGTTTTGTCGTATTGCACCTCCCGGATGAAGAGCAGCTTATTGCCGTCAGGCGAATACAGGAAGCCGCCCATGTCCAGGTCGGATACCTTTCGGGCGCCCGAGCCGTCGGGGTTCATTTCCCAGAATTTCCCACCGAGGAGGTAGCCGATTTTCCTGCCGTCGGGGCGGAAGCGGGCTTCGTATTCGTTGCCGTCGGTGTTGGTGATCTGTTTGGGTTGGCCGGCGTCGCTGCCGTCGGTGCGGATGGTGTAGAGGTCGCGGTAGCCCCGGTTTTCACCGATGTGGTATTGGGTGACACCGAAAAGCACACGGGTGCCGTTGGGCGATACGTCGTAGAGGCTGACCCGGCCCAGGCTCCAGAGCAGTTCCGGGGTGTAATGGGCAAATTCCGGCCGCTGGCCAATTGCGAGTTGCGAAGCGAGGAAAAGGCAAAAAAGAATGCTGTGAAAAGCTTTCATGGTCAGGATGTTTTCTGTCGGCAAAATTTACCGAAGGGCAAAGATCACTTCTTCCCCTTCGTAAAATGTTTCAACATGATGATCTCTTTCTCTGTGAGGTGGCGGAAGCGCCCCCTGGGCAGGTCCTTTTTGGTGAGGCCGGCGTAATAGGTGCGGTCCAGTTTTACCACCTGGTATCCGAGGTGTTCAAAGATGCGGCGGATGATCCGGTTGCGACCGATGTGCAGTTCGATGCCGATTTCGTTTTTCTTCTCACCCACGTAGGCGATGCCGTCAACTTTGGCCAGGCCGTCTTCCAGTTTCAGCCCTTTGCGGATGCGCTCCAGGTCCGGCTCCGGCAGGATTTTGTCCAGCACCACGTAATAGATCTTTTTGACCTTGAAAGAAGGGTGGGAGAGGCGCTGCGCCAGGTCGCCGTCGTTGGTGAGCAGCAGCAGGCCGGTGGTCATGCGGTCGAGCCGGCCCACGGGGAAGACCCGCTCATCCACCTTGTCGCGGAGGAGGTCGAGCACGGTTTTACGGCCCTTTTCATCGCTGACGGTGGTGATGACATCTTTGGGCTTGTTCATCAGGATGTACACCTTTTTTTCTTCCAGCCTGAGGGTTTTGCCCTTGTAAGCAACTTTGTCGCCGGGTTGTACGAGGTAGGCCGGGCTCAGCTCCACTTTGCCGTTCACCTTTACCTGGCCTTGCTTCACCAGTTCGGCAGCCTGCCGGCGGGCACAGATGCCGGCGTGCGCTACGAATTTGTTCAGGCGCATGGGCAAGCTCCCGCTTTCCGGCTTCGCCGGTTGGCTTTTCTTCGCAAAAAATCTGGATGGCTGCTTTCTCCGGGGCATGATATTCAGGGATGAGGGATGAGGGATGATCCCGAAACAAGTTCGGGACTGCCTTCGGCAGGATGAGGGATGAGGAATGGCAGAGCTAGCTCACCCAACCCTACTCCCTACTCCCTACTCCCTACTCTCTACTCTCTACTCTCTACTCAGAGATGAGGAGGTATTCAATTTTGAAAGAAAGTCATTGAACAGCCACCCCTCACCTTCTCACGTCCGTCACGTCCGTCACGTCTGTCATGCTCGTCACGACCGTCACGTTTGTCACGCTCGTCACGTCCGTCACGACCTCTTATTCCTCGATCCGGAGCGCTTGTTTCGGCCCCGGTAGTTGTTGTTTTTACGTCTTTGGCCGCTGCGGCCTGAGCGGTTTCCTCCGCGCCCACCGCCAGTTCTTTTGTTCATGTCCGGGGAGGAGCCGATTTCCGGTGGCAGCGGGAAGATGGGCACCTTCATGTCCGTCAGTTTTTCGATGCGGTCAAACTTCCTTTTGGTAGCGGGGGTGATCAGGGTGATGGCCAGTCCTGTGGCATCGGCACGTGCTGTCCGGCCGATTCGGTGCACGTAGTCTTCCGGGTCGCCGGGCACGTCGTAGTTGATGACCACATCGATGCCTTTGATGTCAATGCCCCGCGAGAGCACATCGGTGGCCACCAGGATGGGCACAGAGTTGTTCCGGAAGTTGAGCAGGGTGTCTTCCCGTTGTTTCTGGTCCAGGTCGGAGTGGATGTCCGCTGCCGGAAATCCTGCACGGCTCAGGTGTGCGGCCAGTTCTTTGGTATTTTTCTTACTACTGGCAAAGACCAGGATTCGGCGTGCTTTACCCTGTCGTCTGAGCAGGTATTCGATCAGTTGATTTTTTTGGCTGTCTTTGAGCAGGTAGGCGCCCTGGGTAATGCCCTCTGCGGGTTTTGAGATGGCTATGCTCACCTCCACGGGGTTGCGCAGGATGTTTTTTGCGAAGCGACGAATATCATTGGGCATGGTGGCGGAGAAGAGCAGGTTTTGCCGTTCCACGGGCAGTTTGTTGACCACGGTCATGATGTCTGTTACAAAGCCCATGTCCAGCATGCGGTCGGCTTCGTCCAACACGAAGTGGCGGATGGTGCTGAGGTCCACATAGCCGAGTTGCAGGTGTGCCAGCAGCCTGCCGGGCGTTGCCACGATGATGTCGGCCCCTTGTTTCAGGGCTTTCATTTCCTGGTTCATGGAGTGTCCGTCCCGGCCGCCGTAAATGGCCATGCAACTGAGGCCGGCGAAGTAGGAGAATCCCTCCAGTTGCTGGTCAACCTGAACGGCCAGTTCACGGGTGGGTTCCAGAATGATGGTGTCCACGCCGGTATTTGGTTCCGCAATGTTTTTATTGATGATGGGCAGCAGAAAGGCGGCGGTTTTTCCGGTGCCCGTTTGTGCGCAGGCCAGGATGTCACGTCCTTCCAAAAGTGGGGGTATGGCCTGTTCCTGAATGGGGGTGGGAGTTTCGAATCCCATTGCCTGCAACCCCTCTAACAACTGTGGCTCTAAGCCAAATTCCTCGAATTTCAATTTTGTACTGTTTGATTAGACCAGTAAGATACGACCCTGAGGCAGGTAAAATGCTGATGAATTGTTCCTTTGTAATTGGCCACAAACATAACAAAGTCTTGCCCAATGGTGATTGGAAAAAGTACGGACAGACAAGCAGTATCGTTGAATGCCGGGCAAAAGTGCACTGACCTTCTGCCCCATACCGGTTCCCCCGATTAACCCAATTCACCCGATTCCTCCGGTTCCCCCAATCAAAGCAAAAAACCGGCAGCTTTCGGCTGCCGGTTTTTTTCATCAGAACGGGATGTCTTCGTCGTCGTTCATGCGGGATGATTTGGTGATCATGCCGGGATTGTCGTCGGGCGGTCCGAATGGATCCATGGAGGGGAAGCTATCGAAGTCCGGGTCTTCCAGGTCGGTGAATTTGGCATAATCGGCAATCCATTTGAGCTTGACGGTTTCGGTAGGGCCGTGTCTGTTTTTGGCGATGATGATCTCTGCGACGTTTTTGAGGGATTGCCCGTCGGGCGACTCGGTGATGTCGTAGTATTCCGGGCGGTAGATGAAGCTGACCATGTCGGCATCTTGTTCGATGGCGCCGGATTCACGCAGGTCAGACAACTGGGGCTTTTTGTCACCCCCTCTCACTTCCACGGCACGGCTGAGCTGCGACAGTGCGATGACGGGTACGTTGAGTTCTTTGGCGAGGCCTTTCAGGGAGCGGGAGATGTTGCTGATCTCCTGTTCCCGGTTGGAGTTTTTGTTCTCGCTGGTACCACTCATCAACTGCAGGTAGTCAATGATGACCAATTGTATGTCGTGTTGTTTTTTCAGTCGGCGGCACTTGGCCCGCAGTTCAAAGATGTTGATGCCGGGTGTGTCGTCAATGAAAATGGGAGCATCGCTGAGTTTTTCAATGGTGTGATTGAGCTGCGTCCACTCGTAGTCTTTCAGCTTTCCGTTCCGCATTTTGTGGGCGTCAATTTCGGATTCCATGGCAACGATTCGTTGAACCAGTTGTACGCCGGACATCTCCAGTGAGAAGACGGCTACCGGTTTTTGGAAATCCATTGCGGCATTGCGCGCCAGCGCTAAGACAAAACTGGTCTTACCCATACCCGGACGGGCGGCCACAATGACCAGGTCGGAGGGCTGCCAGCCGGAGGTCAGCCGGTCGAGTTTGGTAAAGCCGGTGGGTACGCCTGTGAGGCCGTCTTCCTTGTTTTTCAGCTCGTCCATCAGTTTCATAAACTCACTGGTGAGCTGGCTCATGGTCTGGTGCTGGCGGGTCAGGTTGGATTGCGTGATGTCGAAGAGCCCCTGCTCGGCGTCGTCCAACAAGTCAAACACATCAATGGTGTCTTCGTAGGCGTCGTGAATGATGTTGGTGGCCACTTTGATGAGCTGCCGCTGGATGTGCTTTTGGGCGATGATGCGGGCGTGGTACTCGATGTTGGCCGAAGAGGCCACGCGGTTGGTCAGGTCAACGAGATAGCCGGGGCCACCGATGGTTTCCAGATCGCCACTTCTTTTGAGCTCTTCGGTAACGGTCAGCAGGTCAACGGGGTGGCTTTTTTCGAAGAGCCTCAGAATGGCTTTGTAAATCAGTCCGTTGCGCTCGTCGTAAAAACTCTTGTCGTTGAGGATGTCCAGCACGGTCACCAGTGCGTCTTTGTCGAGCATCAAGGCTCCCAACACTGCTTCCTCCAGGGGGGTAGCCTGAGGCTGTACCTTCCCAAAGAGGTAATCCGCTATCTCTCCTTCCTTTTTGTGGGCGAGAGAGCTTAATTTTTTCACTTTTTTCGCTACTTCCGGCTTCGACATGGTGCTTGGTTGTGAGACTAAAATTTTCACAAAGCTAACAATATCGGATTGGATTCCATGATCGCAATTCAGCCCCGGTTCAAACGACGGACCTGAGTGTTGATAACTATTGTGAGGAATGCAACAGCTTGTGGATTTCTGACCAAAAACGGCTGATGAACAATGTGTGGTTGTTTGTAAATCAGCTTCTTAAGGCTTTTGCGTCCAATTCCGGAAAGGGAAGGGCCGGCGGCAGATTGTGGAAAAAAAATTATTATATGATGCTTCGGATTGTTACCCTCCCGCTCCGATTTTTTGCTTTTCTTTGCATCCATCAATGGGTAGTACATTTCCCGAAAGCCGCAACCAAAATGAACAATTACATTACCACCTGACCCGAATCCTATGGATATAGCCCAAACAATTGACCATACCATATTAAAGCCCGGAATCACCAGTGAAGACGTAAAGGCAAAATGCCAGGAGGCCAAAGACAATGGCTTTGCCGCCGTGTGCATTCCGCCTTACTTCGCCCATGAAGCGGCCTCTTTGCTGGAAGATTCGCGGGTAAAAGTTGCCACAGTCATTGGTTTCCCCATGGGGTATTCGGTCGTAAGTGCCAAAGTGGAGGAGATCAAAAAGGCCGTCAACGACGGAGCCGAAGAACTGGATGCCGTCATCAACCTTTGTGCGGTCAAAAGCGGCAACTGGAACTACATCAGAAATGAAATCGAATCACTGACCACTGCCTGCCACATGAAGGGCAGAATCCTCAAACTCATCATTGAAACCGGGATGCTGACCGAAGACGAGATCAGGCAGGTGTGCGAGCTGAGCGCAGTGGCTGATGTAGATTACGTCAAAACCTCCACCGGCATGAACGGCCCCGGCGCCAACCCGGAAGTGGTGAAACTGCTCCGGGAAATTTTGCCGAAGCGCATCAAAATAAAGGCATCCGGCGGCATTCGTGACCGGGCCTTCGCCGAACAACTCATCGAGGCCGGAGCCGACAGGATCGGAACCTCTTCCGGCATTCAGATTGTCAAAGGCTGATACCCGGAGCCAGGCCAGAAAAAATCATTGACCATGAAAAAATTGCTGTTGCTCTTGTTGGTTTTTACTGCCCATATCCAATTTGCCGGCGCACAAGGGCAGGTTACCGAAACCCTTGACCCCGCTGTGGACCGGCTCATGAAAACCTTCGTCGAAAACAACCGCAAGGAAGCAACCGTAAAAGGCTGGCGCATCCAGATACTCGCCACCACCGACCGCCAACGGGTGGAAAACGCCTTGTATCAGTTCCGCCAGTTTTATCCCAACCTGAGCGCCGACTGGATACACGCCAAACCCTATTACAAACTCAGAGCCGGTGCCTTCACCTCCCGCCGCGATGCCCTGGCTACGCTCTCTGTGGTAAAAGTGGATTATCCGGCTGCCTACCTCGTTCAGGACAACAAAATCAAAGCTGAAGAACTGCTCTGGTGATCTTCAGTCCCTTTTTCCCTTCGGTAAATCACACAACAATACGGAATGCAAGAACTCGAAAACATGATCAACCAGGCATGGGAAGACCGCTCCATGCTGCAACAAAAAAACGTGCAGGAAGCCATCCGCCACATCGTGGGCCTGCTCGACAAAGGTAAAATCAGGGTTGCAGAGCCATTGCCGGACGGCGAATGGAAAGTCAACCAATGGGTGAAAAAGGCCGTGATCATGTATTTCCCCATCCAGAAAATGAGCACCATCGAGGTGGGCCCTTTCGAGTTTCACGATAAAATTCCCCTGAAAAAGGACTATGCCCAACAGGGCGTTCGGGTGGTGCCGCACGCCATTGCCCGCTTTGGCAGCTACCTCGAAAGCGGTGTCATCATGATGCCCGGCTATGTCAACATCGGGGCCTGGGTGGGCTCCGGCACCATGGTGGATACCTGGGCCACGGTGGGCTCCTGTGCCCAGATCGGCCGCAACGTGCACCTGAGCGGTGGCGTGGGCATCGGCGGCGTTCTGGAACCACCGCAAGCCGCCCCCACCATCATCGAAGACGACTGCTTCATCGGCTCCCGATGCATCATCGTCGAAGGGGTGCGGGTAGAAAAAGAAGCCGTTCTCGGCGCCAATGTGGTGCTCACAAAATCCACCCACATCATTGACGTCACCAGCCCCATCCCCGAAACCTACAAAGGCCGCGTGCCGGCCCGCTCGGTGGTAATCCCCGGCACCTACCCAAAGAAGTTCACCGCCGGAGAATACCAGGTAGCCTGCGCCCTCATCATCGGAAAACGAACCGAATCAACGGATAAAAAGGTTTCGCTGAACCAGGCACTCAGAGACTATGGAGTGTCGGTGTGAGAGATGCCCCGTGCCATCCCGAATCCCGATCCCGAAGGATTTCGGGACGGGATTCGGGATCGGCATCGGGGGAGGGATGAGGGATGAGGGATGAGCTTGCCCGGCTGAACAGACGGGGGATGAGGGATGAGGGATGAGGGATGAGGGATGCCCCGTGCCGATAATTATTGGCATCGGGGGAGGGATGAGGGATGAAAGGAGCTAGGTACCCCCCTACTCTCTACTCCCTACTCCCTACTCCCAATCAATGTTCCCAATTCCATTTGTCCAGGTTCAGGACGGCGGCTTTCAGCAGCTCGATGGCGCTTCTGATGTCTTCTTTGTTGGCCATTTCGATGACGGAATGGATGTGGCGGGTGGGCACGGAGATGGCGCCGGAGATGGCGCCGTTTTTACCGTAGCGTTGGAGGGCGGCAGTGTCGGTGCCGCCGGCCGGTAAGATTTCTGCCTGCCACCGGATCTCGTTTTTGTTTGCCTGGTCTTTGAGGAACTCCACCATGCGGCTGTCGCTGATCACACTTCCGTCCATGATCTTGATGGCGCAGCCTTTTCCGAGGCGGGTCACCATCTCGTGAGGTTGGGCGCCGGGCACATCAAATGCGATGGTGGTGTCCAGGGCCAGACCGAAATCGGGGTTTACCTGGTGGGCCACCGACATGGCACCCCTCAGGCCCACTTCCTCCTGCACGGTAAAGGCGGCGTAAAAATCGCAAGGCAGTTGTTGGTCTTTCAGTTCTCTGAGGGCCTCCATCAGGATGAATACCGATACCCGGTTGTCAATGCTCTTGCTGTTCACGCAATTGCCCACTTCGATAAGTTCCCGTTCACGGGTGATGGGATCGCCTACAGCCACCAGTTTGCAGACTGCCTCCTTCGGCAAACCTACGTCCACGAAGTAATCCTGCAACTGTGGGGCTTTGTTGCGTTCTTCCGGTTTCATGATGTGGATGGGCTTGCTGCCCATAACGCCCATCAGGTCCTTGCGGCCGTGGATGATCACCCTTTGGGCGGTGAGGGTTTTGGGATCAAAACCTCCCAACGGGTGAATGCGTATGTACCCGTCGTCATCAATGTGGCTGACGATGAAGCTGATCTCATCGAGGTGGGCTGCAACCAGTACTTTCTTGTCCGAAACACCCTTCTTCAGTGCAATGATGCTGCCCATGTTGTCAACTTTTATTTCGTCAACGAAGGGCCTGACAAGGTCTGTGACAAAATCCCTGATCCGCTTTTCGAAACCAGGGGCACCGGGCACTTTACAGATTTCTTTCAGAAGGTCAATGTCTATCATTTGCTGCAATTGTGAGGGGGTTAGGGGTTAGGGG
>JALWSS010000151.1 GCA_026993525.1 Saprospiraceae bacterium | reverse complement strand
TTCGAAGGCGGGGCGTTCAGGTTCGTAGTTGAGCACCGTTTCTCCGGTGTTCACTTTTACGGAACAAGAATCGCCCGTTTCAGCGCAAAGGGCCTGGGTCTCCACCGCCGTTCTGAAAACGACGATGCCTTCCTCACAGGGCAGGTCTGCCCAGCCCAGGGTGTTGAAACTCAGGCAAATGAGTTCACCTGCCGGCACACCCTGCGGCAATGTCCAGACGTAGTTGCCATTGTCGAAAACGGGGGTGCAGTTGAAATTGCCCTGGCAGGCAGAGTTGCAGGACCCCGGCTCGTAAGTGATCCCTTCGGGCAATGTGACGATGAGGCAAGCCCCCGCCGGTATTGCCGAGCTGGCGCTGACGCTGACCTCGTAGCTCAGTTGGTCGTCGCAGGCGGGTTGTCCGGCCGGCTGGGCAGAGACGGTGGCGGTGTAAGGTTGTGAAACGCCGTTGATGCACAGCGGCTCACCGGGCTTGGCTACGCTGTTGGTGGGCACATTGCAGTTCTGTTGCGCAGCGATGATGAAATAAGGCCTGGCAAGGGCCACCGTCTCACAGGAAGTTTTCGTCTGAAAGCTGACCGTGATGCTGTTGGCGGGGAAGGTGGTGACGCCGGGCAAGCCCAGTGTCAGGCTGTCGAACAGGGCAGCCAGGTTGTATTGGTACACCCCGCTGGCAATGCTTTGCGGATCGCCAATGGGGTAAAAATTGCCGCTGCCGGTGGGATATTCCACCTGGCTGCTGCCGGCCAGTATCTCCAGGCCGGGTGGCAGGAATGCGGACAGCTCCAGGTCGTAAACCGCTCCCAGCTCTGCATTGAAAATTTCCAGTGAATAGGCGGGCACCGTGTCGCACAGGTCGAAACAACCCTGCGGGCTGTGCACGAAAAAGTCAATTTCACCCGGCGGCGACTGGACTGTGAAGGGCAGAATCTGGTGCGAGCAGGAAGTCTGCAAGATGCTGGTAAAGGGGTCACAGTTCCAGCCATAGTGCAATTCGAAAGATTCCTGCTCACAGGAGTTGTTGGTGGCCAGCAGCCTGTATGGGATGGTGTCCTTCGGGAAATCCCCCAACAGGTAGAGGCCGTTTTGCGCAGCGAGGGTGTCCCCCGTTTCGAGGTTGATGATCTTCACGTCCGACAGTTTGCCGGAAGGCGAAAGAAAATACAGCCAGGCGTTTGGTGCAGTGTCGCTGCTCTGTGAGCCAATCATGGTGGCATAGTTGGACAACTCGAAATCCAGTGAAAGCTGGTTGTTGAAGATGGTGAGGTTGGTCAACGGCGTGTTCAGGTTCAGGTTGGGCACCAGCATCCGAAGGTTGTTGTTCGATATTGAAAAGAGCAGTGGGTCTTCCTGTTCCGGCAAAAGCGGGTCAAAATCGAGGGTGATGGCGTAGGTGCCTTTTTTTGCTCCTTTGAGGTCGCAATCGGCGTTGAACCTGTACTGGAAAAGCCCGAAGAAGCCTTCCTCGAGTACTGGTTCCTGAAATTGCGACAGGTCAAAAACATAGGTTCCGCCCTGAAGCGTCGGTGTAAGCAAAACTTCTTCCGCAATGGAAACACCGGTCTGGAGGCGCAGAAAAGTCAGCTTCGTTTCGGCAATTTCTATCCCTGGTGCCGGGGTCACCTGCCAGTTCAGGGCTTTGATCAGGCTGCGGAATTCATACGGGAAAAAATTTGGCCCGGCCAACTCGAGTTTGAACAGGTTGCCGCCGGAATATCCGGAAGTGCTGCACGGCGGCAGGGAAAATATTCCCGGCTGGATGCTGTATTCGTAATACGACAATTCCAATTCGTTGGGGGTGCAATTCTCGCAATCAATGGAAGGCGCCGATGCAGCGCTTGTATCTTCAAGAATTCTGAAAGTGGGCTGGATCAGGATGTCTCCCATCAATTGGGTGGCGTCCTGTTCCCGTTGGGGATTGTATTTTACCACATATTCTGTCTCAAATATTACGGAATCGCCATTTTCAAAGACGAAGCTTGCCGGAAGGCCACAGGAAATGAGGTCATCCGTACTGCTGATGAAGCTGTAAATAATTTCTCCGGGGAAAGGCGCGGAGATTGCGGGTGGTGGCGCCGCACAATCGTACCAGGTGTTCTGGCTTTTGTCATAAATGTGGAGTTTGCCGGTTGCATAAGGCAAATTGTTTGGTTGAAAAAGTGCGTTCCGGTTGAAAGTAACCATGTTGCTGCCGCCAAAAAAGTCAAAACTTCCAAAGACATATTTCAGCGGTATTGCGGGGTCGTCAATGACCACCTCGCCTTTGAGTGCTGCGTAAATGGTGTCACCTGGCAAAAGCCGGTCCCTGCGTATGAGTGACATATTGATGGTTCCGGCCCCGTCGGCCACCTGGTCGTTGTCGTTGTCGGGCAGGCCGAGATTTTTGCGGTAACTCTCCAATTCATAGCGCAGGTAGCCGGGAATTTTTGAGATGCAAAGTGAATCGCTGGGGCAATCAACTTCTGCACCGAATACCCTGCATGTTTGGATATTGCAGCCTTCCGGATAACCCGTGCATTTTAGTATGGTCGCCACAATATCTCCGTTAACCGACACTCCCGGAGAAATACATACGGGAACTGGACAAGTGGTCTCGATTGAATCCTGGCAGGGGGGCAATAATTCCGAAATAAGGTCGCAATCAAATGTGAACTGGAACTGGGTGCTGGCCGAATTATCGGGGAAGGGCAATTGATACCGGGCCGTTATCGTCGCGGTTTGCCCGGATTGGTCAATGGTTATTTCGGTGGGTTCCACACCGTCGAAGGCAAGGTCGTTGTCCAGGTCCCAAATGGTGCCCGGCGGCATGATGATATTTAAAACCAATTCGTCATCCAGCAGGCTCAGGCTGTCGTATTCAAGGGTGTATTCTGCGGTGTAAACGGAGTCGGTGCTGTAGGTGGATGGCGTTTGGGAAAATGAATTCTGTAAAAGCGGCAGCGAATTTTGCGCTTCAAAATAAGGGGTGTTGACAAAACTGCCTTCCGGACAGGGCTTGTCGTACCTCACCTGGTATTTCCAGCCGGCCCTGGGTTGGTTGCAAGAGGTGTTGCAGTAATAATAGTTCCAGTGAATGGTGACGAGCTCTCCGGGGTCAATTTGAGGAATTATTACATTGGCACTGCTGAAAACCGGGGAGGGTAAATCACAAACCGATGGCGGGTTGACTGTCTGGCCGGGTACGATTTCAAATAATATCTCCGAGCCTGCGCTGTCAACGACAATGCTTGCCGTGTCAATAAAGCCGGGTATTACGCCATACAATTGAGACAAGTTTACCCTCAGGTTGAACGCACTTGCTTCTCCTGAATTGGTTATCGTCAGGGATTGCGGAATTCCATCCGGCCCACAAAAACATTCAGGAACATTCACCGTCGGTGAAAACTGCAGGATTGGAATTTTCGTACTCAGGTCAATCAGCACCACGGCACTGGTGAGTTCTGACTGACAAATAGCTTCGTCAATGCAGCTCCACGAAAAAGACAGGCTGGAGGCGGAAGAAGTATTGTCAATTCCGCATCCGGTAATCATTATTTCTTCGGTAATAACGATGACTTCGTTGAATTCAAACCATTCATCGCCATCGCCAATGTTCATGAAATGGGAAGGCCCCAGGGTCAATTGGAAAGTGTCAGCCGGGCTGGCCTCGTCAGGCCCCAGGGGAGAGGATATTTCAATTCCCGGTTGAAAAGCATCGGTGAAGGTAAATGAAGCCAGCCTCCCCGGCCGGGTATTTTGAATGGTAAATGTCCGGGTCAGCACATCCCCTTCACTGCCTTTCAGAATGGTTCCTGTTTGTTGGGTCAAAACCAGCAGCGGCCTTTCAATTACATAGGGGTCGGTTGTGAGCGAGGTCTGCCCCCCATCCCATTGCAGAATGATTTCATTGACAAAAAGCTCGGCGTTGTCAATGCAATTGATGACATCGCAGGGTGCCTCTGCTTTGAATGACAAGTTCAGTTGCGTGCCACTGCTGATGTTGCCAAGCGAAAATTCAGGATTGCCGGGGTTGGAAACATCCAGCTCGGTAGCGTTCACAAGGGTGTTGAGCACATAGCGCACGCCACAGGCAGAACCCTGGTTGGTGGTGAACAGAATGCTCAGCGTGGCATTTTGAAGATCGTTGGGCGAATCGTTGTTCACCGCAACACTGAAGGTGGCATCTTCACAAAGGAAGAAGTCATCCGGATTCTCATAACTGATACTTTGGCTTTTCAGAACGAGGAACGGTGCGTGGAAAAGAATACAGAGCGCTGGCAGTGAGAGTAGTAACCGTTTCATTTGGGTGTTGGTTTTGTTTTGTTCAAATATAGCAGTCAGCAAGTTAACATAAAAGTGGTTTTCAGGTGATTGTAGGTTGCATTGCAAAAAAAAACAGGCGACCAACATTGTTGTCGGTCGCCTGAAGGCTTAAACTGAATAGAATCTTCTTACTTCTTTTTGGCGGCAAGTTTTTTGGCTTCTTTAGGCCAGGGTGCCGGGTTGCGGAATTTCGACATGTTGTTTTCACGAAGAATTTCCCGAAGCCGGTCCACGCTCGTATTGGCCATGTCTTCGAAGGTTTTGATGCCATATTTGTACATCACCTCCATCACGCGGTCTCCCAAACGGGTCAGTTGGGTGAGGTCGTCACCTTCCAGGGCGGGCTTTGGCTTGGGAGGTCTTCCGCGTCCGCGTTTTTTGGTTGCAGTGGTAGTGGTTGCTTTAGCGGATTCGGACTTTCTCGGCCTTCCGCGGCCGCGTTTCTTTTCAGCGGGTGCAGCAGCAGCTTTTGCTGTTTCAGATTTTTTAGGTCTTCCGCGCCCCCGTTTTTTAGTGGTGCCGGCAGCGGCTTTTTTAGCGGTGGTTGATTTTCGGGGTCTTCCGCGTCCGCGTTTTTTAGCGGGTGCCGGTTCGGCAGTTGCATCAGAAGAGGCTGCCTGGTTTTCCATTTCTTTCAAATATGATTTGAATTCTTTGGCGGCAGCTTTTTCTGCGTGTTTGGCAGCTTTGACCACTTGTTTTAAGTACTCAATTCTTGCTTTGAGTGCTTCGCGCTCTGCTTTCAAAGTTTCCGCAGCTTTTTCTGCGGCATCCTTTGCAAGCTCCATTGCACGTTTTCTCAACTCCAATCCTTCTTGCATGTTTCGATGATTTTGTTAATGGTTGTGGTTGATCGCCTTGTCATTTGATAAAATCTCAAGACGGTAATTGGCGGCTCACCCTTTTTTGCAAGTCTTTCAAAAGGCATGGCCGCGAATAATTCTTCATTGTTTTCAAAGGTCTTGTTCATGGTATGTTTTGGACAGGTGTTTTGTTTACGGGATCATCCAGGCTTTGTTCGATGGCTTACGGATGGCATTTTACAGTTAGCTATCAATTTGGGACAAAAGTCACTCAAGTAATTATTTCAAATTAGATCAGGCCAATAAAATTCACAGGTTGTGAACACGGGTTCAAAGATATTGCAATAAGTTCCACATCGTCAAGTTTTTGGATGTGTTTTTTGTCATTGGTGTTGATTTATTGCAAATTTTGTGCAATAGGCTAATATATGGGCATTAAGAAGCGTGAAAAGCGCGGACCGTTTAAGTGCTTTTAACGGTCTTCATGGGGTTTGGCATCCAGGCATTTTAAGGCGTTTTTTTCCGGTGCTTCAAAATGATGGCAGAACCGTTTTTCAGGTACTTTTCGCGCACTTGATTCCCCTTCTGAAATTGATTTCGTGGCCTCGTTTTCCGAAGGGAAAATGAAAGGTCTGAAAGCACCTTGTTCGGGCTAAATTTGGTACCTTTGCGGCATGAAAAATACTGATGTGAAAGACGAGAATCCAAAGCCGTCCAACGGCAATTACGACGCGGGGAATATCACCGCCCTGGAAGGGCTGGAAGCCGTGAGGAAACGGCCCGCAATGTACATTGGAACAACGGATGTCAAAGGTCTTCACCACCTCGTTTGGGAAGTGGTGGACAACTCCATAGATGAGCACCTTGCCGGCTATTGCTCTCGTGTTGATGTGATTATCCATGAGGACAATTCAATCACCGTTAAAGATGATGGAAGGGGTATCCCGGTGGATATGCACCCCAAGCTGAAAAAATCAGCGCTGGAAGTGGTAATGACAGTGCTGCACGCCGGGGGTAAATTTGACAAGAATACCTACAAAGTTTCCGGTGGTTTGCACGGTGTGGGTGTTTCTTGTGTGAATGCCCTTTCGATTAAACTGAGGGCGGAAGTTCACCGCGAAGGAAAAATTTACGAGCAGGAATATTCCAAAGGCAAACCGCTTTATGAAGTGCGGGAAATTGGCACATCCGGTCACAATGGAACGAAGGTAACTTTCCATCCGGATCCGGAGATCTTTGATTCTACTGTTTACAAGTATGATACCCTTGCAACGAGGCTTAGGGAGCTTGCTTTTCTCAACAAGGGCCTGACGCTCACCATTACGGACGAACGGGAGTTGGATGATGACGGAAAGCCCCGCCACGAGGTGTTTCACTCTGAAGGCGGGTTGAAGGAATTTGTTCAGTTTCTGGATGAGAGCCGCACCAATCTCATTGATGAGCCTATTCACGTAATTGGCAGAGAAGACAATGTAGAGGTGGAGGTTGCCATGCAATACAATACCTCCTATTCAGAGCACGTGTTCTCTTATGTGAACAATATTAATACCGTTGAGGGTGGCACCCATGTGAATGGTTTCCGAAGGGCGGTAAGCCGTGTACTTGGGGTATTTGCCGAGCAATCCGGAATGACCGCCAAGAGCAAGGTTTCTCTAACGGCAGAAGACTTCCGGGAGGGCCTCACCGCTGTTGTTTCGGTGAAAGTACCCGAACCTCAGTTCAAGGGTCAGACGAAAAGTGAACTTGGTAATTCCGAGGTGACGGGTATCGTCTCCAGGGCCGTTGGTGAAAAGCTCAAGGAATATGTGGAGGAACATTCCACTGAGGCCAAAAGGATCATTGAAAAGGTGATCCTTGCCGCAACGGCCCGCCAGGCTGCCCGCAAGGCCCGTGAAATGGTGCAACGCAAAAATGCACTTACTGGTGGCGGCTTGCCCGGCAAACTGGCCGATTGTGCCAGCAAGGACGCCAGCATTTCCGAGTTGTTCCTCGTCGAGGGGGATTCGGCTGGCGGTACGGCCAAACAGGGGCGCGACAGAAACTTCCAGGCCATCCTCCCGCTGAGGGGTAAGATACTCAACGTTGAAAAAGCCCTCGAGCACAAGATTTATGAAAACGAGGAAATCAAAAATATCTTCACTGCATTGGGTGTCAGCATCCAGGAAGGAGAACACGGGGAGCGCCTGCTGAACCTCGAAAAACTGCGCTACCACAAGATCATCATCATGTGTGACGCCGACGTGGACGGCTCCCACATCACCACCTTGATCCTGACATTCTTCTTCCGATACATGAAGCCCCTTATCGAAATGGGCTACATATATATTGCTGCTCCGCCCCTTTACATGGTTAAAAAAGGGAAGCAATTCCGTTATTGCTGGACGGAAGAAGAAAGAAAAGAGGCCATCGCCGCTTACTCCAGCAGTGAAAATGATTCTTCTGTCAAAGTACAGCGTTACAAAGGCCTTGGTGAAATGAACGCCGATCAGTTGTGGGAAACGACAATGGATCCGAACACGAGAATTTTGCGCCGTGTTACAATTGAGGATGCCGCTGAAGCAGACCGGATTTTCTCCATGCTAATGGGCGATGAAGTGCCCCCAAGGCGTGCGTTTATCGAAGCCAATGCCAAGTATGCGAATGTAGATGTCTGAAAATGCACTTTGGCTGATGCCAAAAGGGCCATTTGCCAGGCGGCAGGTGGCCCTTTTTTACAATTTATACTCAAAACGAAGTGGTTTGGGCGGCGATCCCGGTCCCGAAAGCTTTCGGGATTCGGGACCCAAACTCCCCATCCACACTCGACGAGAGTGATGGGTTATTCTCAAATCACTTCGAGTCGAGTATATTAATGAAGATGGCTTTGAAATATGAGAAAAATTTCTTTTATTATCCCGCTTCTCAATTTTACACGACACGAAGTGGTTTGCGAAAAATCAACCACCATCTTCCAGTCTGAACAGGGAGTTTGGGTCCCGGAGCAAGCCGGCTCCTGATTTGTCGCCCAAACCACTTCGGCTTGAGTATAACAATGCCAGACACGAAGGAGGTTGGCCCGCGTATAGCCCGGGGGTGGAACCACTGTCATAACCTCATTCGTTTTGGTTGTAACCATTAAAAAAACGCTTTAGAATGATGAACAATTCACAACCACCCAGGTACAAGGCTTATTCCCTGAACAACTTCAAAAAATTGCCGTGTATGGCCCGTCTCGATGAGGATGAGCTTTTTGACATTGAAGTTGTGGGAAATGTGTTTCCGTTTAAAGTGAGCAATTACGTTGTAGAAGAGCTGATTGATTGGAACAACTACAAAGATGACCCCATTTTTCGACTTACTTTCCCGCACAGAGACATGCTCCTGCCCGGGCATTATGAACTGATGTCCCAGGCACTCAAAGCTGGAAAAAGCAGACCGGAGATAAGGCAATTGGCCAATCAGATCAGAACGGAGTTGAATCCTCATCCGGCCGGGCAAATAAAACTCAATGTTCCGGTGATCAACGGTCAAAAGCTCATGGGGGTGCAGCACAAGTACCGCGAAACAGTTTTGTTTTTTCCGGGGTCGGGTCAAACCTGCCACAGCTATTGCACATTTTGTTTCCGATGGCCACAGTTTACCGGCATGGACGAATTAAAATTTGCCATGCGGGAAACAGACTCCCTGGTGAAATACCTTCAGCAACACCATGAAGTCACAGACCTGTTGTTTACAGGCGGAGATCCGATGATCATGAAAGCAAAAGTGTTCAGGCAGTACATTGAACCCTTCCTCGAGGGTACTCACAAAACCAACGTTCAGACCATTCGCATTGGCTCGAAATCACTCGCATACTGGCCCTATAAATTCACCACCGATCCCGATGCAGAGGAAATGCTGGGCCTTTTCAGGGCGCTGGTGGACAAGGGATTCAACGTTAGCTTCATGGCCCACTTCAGCCATCCCGTTGAGTTGAATACGGCGGCTGTGCAATTGGCAGTGAAGCGCATATTGGCAACAGGTGTTCAAATCCGAACCCAGTCTCCGGTGCTGCGGCATATCAATGACAAGCCGGAGGTTTGGTCCAAAATGTGGCGGCAGCAGGTGAACATGAATATGATTCCCTATTACATGTTTGTGGAGCGGGATACCGGCGCTCAGCATTACTTTGAAATTCCGTTGGAAGAAACCTGGGAGATATTCAGGCAGGCTTACCGGAAGGTGAGCGGAATCTGCAGAACCGTCAGAGGTCCAAGCATGTCATGCACCCCGGGCAAAGTTCAGATACTCGGTGTGCAGGAGATCAACGGGCAGAAAGTATTTGTACTGCGATTCATCCAGGGCCGGAATCCCAACTGGGTAGGAAGGCCTTTCTTCGCAAAATATGATCCTGAAGCAACCTGGTTTGACGATTTGGAACCCGCTTTTGAGGATCACTTTTTCTTTCAATATGAATTGGACAAACAAGCCGGTTCTGCAATTGCTGAAAGCGACAAATACATGTGCAATTGATTTTCGGTAAGAAGTGACAAGTTTCAGGAATTGCCGGCCACGGATCAGCATAATGGCCGGCATTTTTCTTTGTTCATTTTATCGCTCAATTTTACCAGGCAGAATAAACTGGTACTGCCTGCGATAGACATAAGTGTGAAGCCAGCGGTCAAATTTGCGAAGCGACAGAAACAATGACCAGATGAACTTGTCTTCTTTGTAATACGATGCCACTTCCTTTTCGTTCAGCTTTAACTCTGTTTTTTGATTTATCTTCTCAATAAAGACCGGGATCAGGTGGTTCAGTTTTTCCTTGTACAGGTTGGCCACCAGGTCAATATTGACTGATTTTTCGTCGTAATAGCGGTTCATCACATCAGCCAGAAAGAACCTCCTGATAATAGCTCTGCCAAATGAAGGGGCGCTGGTCAGGATCAATTCCGGATCCAGTTGTTCAACGCCATTGATTTTGAACAAGGGAGTTGAAGTGTCAATGTAATACAGTTCTTCACTAGCCTCATCATAAGCCCAATTGGATATCTGTGCATCTATTGCCAATTGGTATTTGTTCTGCCTTTTGTTGAACTCCCAAACACTGTATATGGCATCAATCACCCGGTGAATAAACGGGTCAAGCTGCCGTTCGCTTAGTCTTCGCAATGCCCTGTTTCCAATTTGCTCAGGCGGAAATTTTTGTTGTGCGAAATACAGCACTGTCAAATCATCGGATTTTTTTGCGATAACGGCATCGTCGTCGGGGAGCTTCAATCCGGCCTCTTTCAGCAGTCTGCAATATTCCCTGTAGGTATTCAGGTACTCTTCGGCTGATTTTTGGTCCGGAAACATGGGCATGCGTTTAAAAACCAGCTCCGGCAAATCGTTGATTTCGATAATGGACGAAATCTCTCCAAATCCAATCAGCTTCGCGGGAATGCCGGAAGCGGCAATGTTCTGGGGGTTTAACTGAGCCTCGAATTTGTTGATCAGATCAGCGTCGGGTTTCATGGTGTTGTTCAGCTTTTTGAAAACATTTTTCCGAAGAAATTTTTCACCTTCAACAAGGGCTTGAGCTTTTGGGCCTCAGACATGGCCTTGTCCAGTTTGGGTATGATTTCATCCACGTCTTTTTTCGTCGCAATGAGGGGGGGCAGAAACTGGCAAATGCGTTTGTCATTGTTGGCATAAACGATGAGCAAACCCTGGTCAAAAGCTGTCTTGGTCAACAAGGGGCCACACAATTCATCTTTTAGTTCCAGTCCGATCATCAAGCCTTTTTGCCGGATTCTAATAAAGAATTTTGGGTGTTTTTTTGTGAGTGCCTCCAATTGATCTTGTATGTAATCTGCGATTTCATTTACATGAGCGAGGAATGATTTTTCCGAGGAAATTTCAAGTACCTTTTTCATCACAACGCATCCCAACTCGGCCCCTCCAAAAGTAGATATATGGATGAAAGGGTCATCGTGGAATATTTTTTCCAGTGGCTGCCTGATGACCGTTGCGGATACAGGATAAATTCCTCCGGAAAGGCCTTTGCCCAAAACGACCACGTCCGGCACGATATCGTAGTGCTGGAAAGCCCAGAGTTTGCCGGTTCTGCCCAGTCCGCATTGCACCTCATCCAGGATCAGTAAAGTGCCATTTTCGTCACACAATTTTCTTAGGTCCCGGAGGTATCCGGTGGTGGGGATGGGCATGCCCAGCGTGGCAGGGATGGTTTCCAGGATGACCGCGGCCGTCTGGTGGTCCAGGTGTTTTTTCAGTTCTGCAATGTTGCCGAAAGGCACCTGTTCAAATCCTGGCAGTTGTTTGCCGAAGGGAAGCCTGTATTTTTCATCACCGGTGGCTAAGGCCAATCCGGTGTGACCGTGGTACCCCCCTTTGGCGGAGATGATTTTTTCCCTGCCGGTGTAGCCTCTGGCAGTTTTAATGGCGGTGTCGGTGGCTTCTCCGCCGCTCACTCCAAAAACCACGTAGTTCAAATCACCGGGCATCAAACCAGCCAGGAGTTTGGCGGCCTCTGCCCTTGCCGTGCTGATGAGGTGGTGGTTGCCAATGTCAAAATTTTCGAGGGCGGATTGAAGCGTAGCAATGATTTCCGGGTGGCGATGCCCCAGGTTGAATACCCCGCCGTTGCAATGCAGGTTGATGTAACTTTTTTCATGCTCAACATCCCGGAACCGGATGCCTTCCCTTTGGCCCATTACGAGGTCCATGTCGTATCTCTCATAAAAGGCCACCTTGCCCGAATTCACGTACTGCCTGAAAGCTTCAATGGTACTTTGCTTGTTCGTCATCGTTGGGTGCTGATGAGTTTTGCCGGCAATTTAGGGCTGCTTTGAATTTTATCGCGTAATAATTGAATGTCTTTTGACGGCCGGGTAGTTTTTGGCCGGCACAAATTCCAATCTGTACATTTGCCATTCTTTTGACGATAAAAATTAATGAGGCATGAGCGGTCCTTATTGGGGTATTGACCTCGGCGGCACCAAAATAGAAGGGGTTGTTTTTGACAGCCTCGGTGAACTGAATGTACTGGCACGGATGCGGCTGCCAACGGAACGGGAAAAGGGTTACCAGCACATTCTGGACCAGATCCAAAAGCTGGTGGATAGCATGGCGACGCATGTAGGGGTAAGGCCGGAGATCATCGGCATTGGTACGCCTGGCACCCTTGACCCTCAAACCCAAAAACTAAAAAACTCCAATACGACCTGCCTGAATGGCCAGTACCTCAAAGCCGATCTCGAAAGTCAGCTTGGAATACCCTTGCGAATGGCCAACGATGCCAATTGCTTTGCCCTGGCCGAAGCGAAGCTGGGCATTGTAAAGGAAAAAGTGCCCAATGCCCGGGTTGTATGGGGCATCATTATGGGAACGGGTACAGGCTCGGGCATCGTGGTGGATGGCAGGGTACTCAGCGGGCTGCACGGCATAGGTGGCGAATGGGGACACAACTTCCTCGATGAAAGCGGGGGGGCTTGCTACTGTGGCCACCACGGCTGTACGGAGATGGTCATATCCGGCCCGGCGCTTTCAAAGTACTATCACTCGCTCACTGGCGAGCACCTGGCGATGCCTGCTATCGTGCAGCGATACGAATCGGGAAATGACCAGGCGGCCCAAAAGACCATGGGGCGCCTGTTGCATTTTTTCGGAATGGCCGTTGCACGCGTGATCAATATCATAGACCCCGATGCCATCGTGATCGGGGGCGGCTTGGGCAATATAGACTTGCTCTATGAACGGGGACCTTTTGAAGTGGCAAAGCACCTGTTCAATGACCGGCTGGTAACGCCTTTTTTGAGACCAAAGCTGGGAGACAGCGCCGGTGTGTTTGGTGCTGCTCTGCTAACGGTGTGAATCAGGCACTATGCCTTATTTCGGAATTTTTATCAGGTATTTTTTTCGGCTTTTGTTGGGCAGGGTGTAAGACCTCAGCCAGGGGTTGTAAATTTTCAGCAGCCGGTAGCTGACATCGTATTGCTTCGCAAAATCACCGAGATTCGAAATGGTGGTATCAACTTCCACAACAGCGTAATTATCAAGCGGAGGGTAGGTTTCTTTTTCTTCGATGTCAAAACCGAAATGGTCCGGATTCATTAAAACGTACTTGATGGCCACCAGGCGAAGAATATAGCGGTTGGTTTCTTCGCTGAGATTCAGGTCATAATAAGATGTTGCGCCTTGCCTCTTCAATTCTCTTTCCAGGGCGCTGGCACCCATGTTGTAGGCCGCAGCGGCCAGCGTCCAGCTACCGAATTTCGAATAATATTCTTTGAGGTGGCGGCAGGCTACACGGGTGGCTTTTTCCAGGTTTAACCGCTCGTCAACGTAGTCGTTTACTTCCAATCCATAATCTCTGGCGGTGCCTTTCATCAATTGCCAGATGCCTTTGGCGCCGGCCGGAGAGGTGGTATTGTGAAAATCACTCTCAGCAACGGCGGCGTATTTGAAATCTTCAGGAATGCCGTATTCTTTCAGAATGGGCCCAATAACAGCAAAAAAACGCCGGCTCTTTTTGATGTTCAAAATGGTGGTGGAGTGCCGGTAAGTGTTCACGATGAACTCCCGCTCGAGCCTTTCCCTTACATCAAAATTCTCTACCGGTACCCGCTCATTGGCGAACCAGTAGTCCATGGTGGGATCAACGGTGGGAATGATGAAATTGCGGGGAGATATCTGGAGTCCTGGGTCATTCTCATCGGTTGCGGTGAACAACAGGGCCACTCCCATTATTGCGACGAAAAAGATGGCATATTTCAGGGTATTGCGCATTCGATTCATTTTTTTCAGTCAGTATAGCTCGGTAACAATGGAGGGGAAATCCGGGGCTCAGGTCACCTTCTTTTTAAAGATAGGAACAGTAGAACAGGGCTCGCCGTACATGATGCTCCGTACCACGGGTTGCAATTTTCGTGACAACTCCGCATAGGCTGAAGGAGGAACCGGCTTGTTGCTACAGCCTTTGATGACAATGCGCTTGTCTGCAAATTCTTCCACGTTTATGGTTTCCAGCTTTTTTGAAAATGCCAGTTTGAGGTATTCCTCCTGTGTGCCCTGAAAGACCTCGATGGCAAATGGTGCAGCGGCCGTGGCTACCAGCATGTATGCCCATACGGGAATGATGGCGTCCGTGGAACAATGAACCAGGAGCACCTTGTTCCGGTATTGCGACCAATCGTGATTTTTTACCACTTCGCGGAAGTCTTTTTCCCGAAGGACAAGGCCCTTGAAGAGGTAGTCCTTCAGGTCGAATACAGCCGTTTCTTCCTTCGGGTAATACCGCTCCAGGTCAATGGTGATCAATCCGCTTTTTGCCACTCTGTTTACCAATGGTTCCATAAGCTGTTATTCTTCTTCACGGTTTTCTTCTTCCACCGGGGCCCGCTCCCCGATTTCGCTGTCAGGTTCTTTGAAATCCTTGGGCTGAGGCAGGTCTTTGATGCTTTTTAGCCCGAAGTAGTCCATGAACTTCACACTGGTTCCGTAAAGCAGGGGTCTTCCGGGCCCATCGCTTCTGCCGAGAATTGAAACAAGCTCCTTCTCGAGAAGTTTCTGAATGGTATAATCACAGCTCACTCCTCTGATGGCCTCCAGTTCCGATTTGGTAACGGGTTGTTTGTAGGCGATGATTGACAAGGTTTCAATGGCAGCCTGCGACAATCTTCTTTTGGTGGTGAGTTTGAGCCAGGTTGCAATGGTGCCGTGGTAGGCAGGCTTGCTCATGAACTGGTAACCTCCGGCTATTTCTACCACTTCTATGGCATTGTGTTCATCCTGGTACCTTGCCTTTACTTCCTCTATGGCTTCGGCAATTTCTTCTTCTGAAAAATCGTGCTCAAAGGTTGTGCGCAGGCATTCCCGTACTTCTTTCAAACTCACAGGCGTGTCTGCTGCGAAGATCAATGCTTCAATGTGCTGGGATAAGTGGTCCAATGGCTTGCTGTTTTTGTGAAGCGCAAAAGTAGCAAAATGGAACGGGCCGACCGGAGCTGTTTGAAGCGCAGTTTTGAGGGGCAATTTTTTCCGTGGAGGTTAAAAGGCTATTGCCCACAATCCGTTTCCACCTTTTTCCGGAACGGCAGGCTCTGCATTAATTTCTCAAAACTGGCGGCATTGTGTTCGGGGTTGATTGCCGGGCTCATGTCCTGGAAGAAAAAATCCGCAAGGCCATCGAGGCCGCTCAGCAGGTAGGCAGTCTCGATGAAACAGCCGGCCTCGACGGTGTCAGTGCCGGGATGCAGGCTGAGTAGTTTTTCAAGGGCCCTGGCTTTGAAGCGCGCTATTTGCTTTTCGGTAGGGCGGTTGAAGTAAACCGAGTGGATGTCCGGCTTTGACGGAACATAAACCACCACAAACTCGTCGCCACCAATCACGGGCATGGGGGAGAGCTGCGCCAGGTCGTCCTTGCTCACGGTTCCGGTAATGATGTCATTTCCCCTGATAAACTGGTATTGGAGGGTTGGGGAGCCTTCCGGGTAGTTGTTCGAGATGCGGGCAACGGATTCCCGGCCTTCTTTGATGAGCAGTTCTTCGGCCCGGCTCAGATCGCTTTTTTCGGAGAAAGACGGCAGCACCAGTGCCGCAAACAGCACCAATGCTACGAATATGCCCAAGGCCACCAGGAATTGCTTCAGGTATTTGCGTTCCACAATTCTTCGGGCACGGTTGCGGGGCGTGTCGGCCGTTTTGTCAATTTCGAAAGTGTAGTACATCTCGTCGCCTTTGCGCTCAAGGCACACCCGCACCAGCTCGTCTTCAATGAAAAAAGTGTACTTCTTTGATTCAAAGACCCTGAAATCAATGGTCATCACCTTGCGCCCAACGTAGATCAACAGATGCCCGGACTTGTTGCTGTGGTACAAGCCAACTTTTTGGGAATGCCCGGCATCACCGACGTAAATCCAGCTGTAGTGGTTCAATTGCTAAAAGATGTATTTGCTTCACAATAGCTAACAGACCATTAAAACTAATGGTTGTGCGAAGCAAAAGAAACAGGCAGGGCGTCACGAATGCGACGAAACGGGCATCACTGCCTTGTGGCATACGCTGCAAAGTATTTGCATTCGGAAATGACCTGCTGGTAGAATTGGGTACTGCTGTACTGTTCTTTCAGCTTTTGGTAGTGCGGAATTTCTTTTTCGGTAAGCATGGGCATGTTGTTGCAACAGGGAGGGGGTTGCCAGGCATCCGATGCAAAGTGCATCTTTTGTTCGCAACGTGCGGCCTGAAAAGCAGCCCTGGCTCCCAGCTCGGTTTCAACCCCGGCCAACAGGCGTGCCTTTTGAAAATGGTACAGGGCTTTTGACAGATCGGTGTTTTCACGAATGCAGTTGAAATAAGGATAAAAGCAGAATTCACCATCTTTTCCCTTGTTCAGAAAATTCCAGGTGGCTCCACTGCGGGTATAATCCATCACTTCCCAGGCATAGCCGAAATAACTCATGTTGTATAGTGCCAGCCCCAGTCGGTAGTGGTGCATGGCTACGTTGCCGATGCCAGCCCGGGTTTTGTAATCCAGGTCAATCAGGTTTTCCAGCAACTCGCCCTTGTTGAGCAGGTCGGTGGTGGTGGTGTCTCTTCTCCGGTAGCACCGGATACAGTCCCTGGTTGTTTCCCTGAACACGTTGTAAAGACCGTAGTCATCCCAGTTGGCCGCTGGCATTCTTCGGTAGGTTTCATAGGCTGCCTCCATTTCTCCCCTGGCCATGTAGAGCGATGCTTTCATGTCGAGCAGGTCATTGGCGGTCAGGTTTCTGAGCAGCATTCGCTCAAAGGCATTGGGTTCTTTCTTTTGGGCCATTTTCAGCAGGTCGTCCACCATTTCCATTTTGGGGTTTGCCCGCAGTTCGTCAAAAGAGCTGAGACAGAGGAAAGCTTTTCCGGGGTTTCCGTTTTGACGATACAGCGCAGCCATGCGGTGTTTGACGAAGTCGGGCATGTAAGTGTATTTGCGGTAGAGGCTGTCTTTTTTGATCAGGTGTGCAACAAAAGCCTCAGTCTCGTCGTCGGGCTTGCTGAGCCTGGAGATTTTCATTGCCAGCCTGATCACCGCCAATTGTTCCTTCAGGGCCGCATCCTGAACGTCTTGTTCCTCAATTTCCTCAAAAACTTTATCGGCGGCGTAGTTGTCACCGGCCAGAAAAGTCAGGTACGCTTCGGCAATTCTCCAGAACAGCGGCCTGCTGACTTTCCTTTCTGCCGCCACTTCTTTTACAAACTGCAACAGCGAGACCAGGTAATCTTCCAGGCCGCTCTCCGGAACCTGGAAAACCTGCTTGTTTTGCGAAGCGAAAGGATTAAATGAAAGCCCCAGGAAGTTGAGCTCCATGAGGTCCATTTCTTTGACCAGCAGGGCTTCCAGTTGGTCATTGGCGGGGTCCAGGCGGTAAATCTCCCGAAGGTCGTCGAGTGATTTGCTCCGTTTGTCGCCTGCTCTGATGGCCAGCGCCCAGGCCCGTTCCCGGTCGGAAAGGCACCTGTTCATCAAAGCCTCCCACTCCTCATCGGTTGAAACAAGAAAACTTCTGAATGCCGAAGCACGGCGCTCAGGACTGTGCATGAAAATCAACGTGTATTGATAGGCGGCCTCCACCCGGTTGCCCAATGCCCTGAGCGCGCCGGCCCTGTGCCCGCTTATCCACCAGGGGAGTATGCTGTCGTCCCAGCGGGCTTTCAATTTGTCAATCTGGGCAATCAGCTCGTCGTAAAGGTCCAGGCATTGCTGATATCGCCTGGCGTAATGTGCCAGCCTCACCAGCTGAAAAGCATAGCGCAGGCGGATGTAGTCCGATTTTGTCTTTTTGAAATGTTTTTTCCCTTCGTCAATGAGGCGGGTCATGGCCGCAGTATCGCGGGGGCTGCGGTTCCAGCGGCTTCCATTACTTACTACATGCGGTTCACACCTTTTTGCGAAGCGAAGGTAATTTATGGTTTCTGTGCATTTCTTGCGCCACAGGTAATCGGCAAAGTCGTTGTCCCTCAGCCGGACCGGTACGGGCAGGGACTTGCTTTTGGTAGCAGTCAGCAACAGGTCCAGGTCTTCCGGTGAGGATTTGTAAATCAGCCAGGCCAGGTCGTTCTCATCCACCAATCCGCAAAAGCGTTCGCTCCACTCAGCCAGGTTGGCGTTTTGTTTCACCTGTTCTTTTTCTTCGAAAAATGTGCGGTACAGTTCACTGAACCGGAGGTACTTGTTTTTCAGCGATACTCCGGGTACAGGGGGTGTGACGATGCCGGGATTGAGGAAGGTGTATCCCCGAACGGAGAAAGAAGGCCCACAGGCGCGGGAGATTTGTTGGGGAACCATGAAAATGGCACAGAGAAACAGACTGAGTCTTATCAAATACTTCAAATCAAAGCACCTTTTGAACGGGTTTGTCGTTGCGGGTTGAATCACCAAGGTACTGCCTGCCGCTGAAAGTTTGTGAAGGCCTCAGGGATTTGTTGCAACAAAAAAGAAAGGGCAACCGAAGTTGCCCTTTCAAACCCCAAAAAACCAAATGAAAACAAAGTATTTTAAAGGATTACCTTTTTCTGAATTTGATTAGATAACGCGCAAGGTCGTTAATTGTTGAAATCATGCGACGACTTCTTTCGCCTTTTGTCGCTTCAAAGTATTGGGGCAGACATAATCTGTCAACTCAAATTTGCCACTTTCCTGGATGGCCTTGAAACCACCTTCAATGTTGACGATTTTGTCAAATCCTCTTGACTTCAAAATGGAACATGCGATCACTGAACGATAACCGCCGGCGCAATGTACGAAGTATTCTTTGTTTTTGTCAATATCTGACATAAAGTCATTCAAATAATCCAGTGGAAAATTGTCTGCATCTTTGATGTGCTCGGCACTGTATTCGCCCGGGCGGCGTACGTCCATGATGCTGTCGGCCTCGTGTTTCTTGTATTCTTCGGCAAATTGATCCACGTTGATTGAACGGATGGTGTCAATCTCTTTTCCGGCTTTTTTCCAGGCTTCAAACCCGCCCTCGAGGTACCCTGTCACATTGTCGAAACCAACACGGGACAACCGGGTAATGGCTTCTTCCAGGCGCTCAGGAGGAGCAATGAGGGCAATGGGCTGCTTAACGTCTGCAATGAGTGCCCCCACCCAGGGAGCAAATTGGCCGTCGAGGCCGATGAAGATGGAGTTGGGGATGAACCCTCCAACAAACTCGCTTTCATGGCGTACATCCAGCATCACTGCGCCGGTGGCATTCACCGCTTCCTCGAAGGCCGCCGGTGAAAGTGGATGGGCGGCTTTTTGCATCACCTCGTCAATGCTGGTATATCCCTCTTTGTTCATCATCACGTTCTGAGGGAAGTATTTTGGAGGAGCCAGCAAACCATCGGTTACTTCGGCGATGAATTCTTCTTTGGTCATATCAGCGCGCAGCGCGTAGTTGCTGGCTTTCTGCGCGCCAATGGTGGACACAGTTTCCTTTGACATGTTTTTGCCACAGGCAGAGCCGGCACCGTGGGCGGGATAGACGATGGTCTCATCGGGCAGGGTCATCAATTTGTTGCGGAGGCTGTCGTATAGGTGACCGGCGAGGTCGGCCATGGTGAGGTCTGATTTCTGGGCCAGGTCAGGCCTTCCTACATCACCGATAAACAGGGTGTCGCCGGTGAACACTGCATGAGGCTTGTCTTCTTCGTCAAACAGGAGATAACAGGTGCTTTCCATGGTGTGGCCAGGGGTGTGCAGCACTTTGATGCGTACTTTTCCGAGTTGGAACTCTTCACCGTCTTTGGCAACATGAGCGTCGAAGTTGGTTTTGGCATTGGGCCCGAAGACGATGGTGGCGCCGGTTTTCCTGGCCAGGTCAAGGTGGCCGGAAACGAAATCGGCGTGGAAGTGGGTTTCAAAAACGAATTTGATTTTTGCTCCGTCTTTTTCTGCCCGTTCGATGTAGGGCTGAACCTCGCGTAGTGGGTCAATCACGGCTGCTTCGCCTTCACTTTCGATGTAGTAAGCACCCTGGGCCAGGCAGCCCGTATAAATTTGTTCGATTTTCATGCCTTAAAAAGATTTATTTCGCAGTCAAGTGACCTGGGCTGGCGCCCCTGCGCACTATTTTGTTTGAAAAGTGATGCAAATTTCGGAATGAAAGATGGTGAAAGCGGCGACAATTGTCACAATCAGATGATTTTCATCACCTATAGAATTTCGATTCGGTTGCGGTGGGTTTTGATTTTCCCCATTGCTTCCAGTTTTTTCAAAAGGCGGGTCACCACTTCCCGGCTGGTGCTGAGCTCGTCGGCCAATTCCTGATGCGTATTGTAAACATAACGTTTCTCCTGGAGGGCGGCTTTTTTCTTCAGCAAGCGCCACAGCCTTTCATCCATTTTCTTGAATGCAAGGCTGTCAACTGCTTCCATCAAATCATCAAAGCGGTTCTGGTAGGATTGAAAAACGAAGTTTTTCCACGACGGATATTTCTGCAACCACAGGTCCATCATTTCCACAGGTACCATGATGAGCTTGGTGGGTTCTTCCGCGATGGCTCTTACAGAACTTGGCCTGTTGGCAGTACAACAGGTCAGTGACATCGCGCAGGTATCTCCTCCGGTAAGAAAGTAGAGAAAGGTTTCATTTCCTTTTTCGTCCTGCCGCATGATCTTCAGGCTGCCGGACAAGACAATGGGTATTGATCTTACATACATGCCCGGCCGCATCAATTCTTCTCCGGCGTCCATAAGCCGCTCACTTCCAAGTTTTTGGATTTCGTCTATCAAGGCAGGTTCAAAACTGTAAATGGCGTTTCTTTGCTCGATTGTCATACTCATTGAGTTTGTGTTCTGGCCCCGAAGATACTAAGTTCTGCCAATCATTTCGAGAACAGTTGCCAGCGGCTTTGGTTGCGATGCCGGTTGTTGCTGCTTTTCCGGCTGTCTTTGCGGTGCAATTTTTGGATGATAAGGTCCTGCAAGGGATAAACACCCTCTTCACCTGATGATGTACAGCAAAACCGCATTCATGAAACCGCGCAAAATTCTCTTCCTTCGGCAAATGGCAATGGTGGCCTTTGGGCTCGTATCCTTTTACACATCCGGCCAGTCTCTGGTTGTCAATGGCAGCGCTGTTGACCTTCAGGGTTCGTGCTACCTGCTGACAACCGATTCTTCTGCCAACCAGGCCGGTTCCATTTTTTCAAACGGCCAATACAGCCTCCAGGCACCTTTCACCTTAAAGGCCCGCTTCAACTTCGGATGCGACAACAATGCCGGAGAGGGGCTCTCTTTCGTTTTTGCGAAGACAAACAACAACACCGGCAACAACGGTGGAGGATTGGGCTATGAAGGCATGGCCCCTTCCCTCGTGGTGCAGTTCGATGCCCGGATGGACCCTGCCAGCGGCGACCCCGATTACGACCACATGGCCATCATGGCCAATGGCAGCACAGACCACAACGGCAGCAGCAATCTGGCAGGCCCCGTCCAATTGCCCGAGTTGCAGGATTGCGAAGAGCATTGCTTCGAGATCAATTGGCTGCCTTCGTCAAAAAAACTGACCGTCACCCTGGATGACGTTTCGCTCTCTTATACGGGCGACGTGGTCAACGATATCTTCGCCGGGTCACCGGATGTGTACTGGGGCATCACCGGTGCCACGGGAAGCCTGCCAGCCACACAGCAGGTTTGTTTCGCTGCCCCCCAAATAGAAGAAATGCCCGACATCGAAGCCTGCCCGGGCGACACCGTCCAGTTGCAAGCAGACCCCAACGGCCTCAGCTACAGTTGGTTCCCCTCACCCTGGCTCAGCACCCTGAACGACCCCAACCCGGCTGCCAGCCCGCTTTCCACAACGGTCTTTTTCGTCACCATCACTTTTGACTGTGGCTTTGAAGCAACCGATGAGGTGGTGTACACCGTGTTGCCCGAGCCCGGCCTCGGCAGTGGCAGCAACAGCCCCGTTTGCGAAGGCGATCAACTTAGCCTTTTTGCCGGCGGGGGCGATGCCTTTGAATGGACCGGACCCAACGGGTTCACCTCCAACCTGAAAGAACCCGTCATCGATCCGGCTGAGCCTGAAAATGCCGGCACCTATATCGTGACCGTAACCGGTGCCAATTTATGTGTTGGTGTACACGAAATTGAAGTAGAAGTGAGGGACACCGTTCTGACGGAAGAAACCATTCAGATTTGCGGGAACGAAACGGTGGACATCTTCGGAACGCCCACCAGCACCCCCGGAGATTATCACAAATCGTACACGCGGCCCAATGGCTGCGACAGCACCCACGTCATTCACCTCCTGGTGAACAACCTGACGGTTACTTTTGACACCATCTCGATCTGCGAAACCGAAACCGCAGACATTTTCGGAACGCCCACCAATGTGCCCGGTGATTACCAGCAGACCTTCACCGGTGCCAGTGGTTGCGACAGCACCCACAGCATTCACCTCATCGTCAACGACACCTTTTTCCTTCGGCAAACGATGTACCTGTGCCACGGTGACAGCGCTGAGGTTTTTGGAGAGTTCGTCAGTGTGCCGGGCACCTTCACCAAAACATGGCAGAGTTACCAGGGTTGCGACAGCACCAGGGTCATCGAGGTCGTCGTGGACGATGCCATTGACCTGACCCTCGACAAACAGGACCCATGCCCGGGTGCCGGTGGTGGCAGCATTTCGGTCACCGCCACAGGGGGCACCCCGGATTTTCAGTACCAGTGGAGTGTTCCTTCGGTAAACGGAGCCTCGGCCGATGGGCTCAGCGCCGGGGATTACAGCGTCACTGTGACCGATGAACTCGGTTGCAGCGCCGAGGCAGCCATCACCCTTGCGGACGTTCAGCCTTTTGACTTTGGCTACGAAGTTTTTGATGCCCGGTGTTACGGCGAACCCAGTGGTGCCATCGAGCTGTTTTCTTTCGGTCCGGAACTGACTTACAGCCTCAACGGCGGTGGTTTCCAGAATACCTCTTTTTTTGACGGCTTGACCGGGGGCACATACGAATTGACCGCACAGGATCAATACGGCTGTACCAAAGACACCACCCTGGTAGTGGGGCAGCCCGCCCAAATTCTCCTCGACCTGCCCCCCAGCTACGACATCGAGCGGGGCGATACCGTCCACCTGGAACCCCTGTACAACGACAACAGCTTGTCATTTGCCTGGTCTCCTGCTGATGACCTGGAGTGTACCGACTGCCCGGATCCACTGGCGCAGCCGCTGGATACCATCCTTTACATCCTCACCGCAACTGACAGCACGGGGTGTCAGGTCAGTGATTCGGTCCGGGTGAATGTGGAACTCATTCTGGAAGTGATGGTGCCGAATATCTTCACGCCCAACAACGACGGCACCAACGATCGCTTTTACCTCATCGGCAAAGGCATCGAATCCTACAGCCTCCGGATTTTCGACCGCTGGGGGCGTTTGATCTACGACAAAGCGGGCCTGCCTGCCAACGACAAAACCACCGGATGGGATGGCACCGAAAACGGGAAAAAGGTGCCTTCCGATACCTATATCTACCAGGCTGTGGCTGACTTCGTCAACGGAACCCGGAAAGTTGCCAAAGGCGAAGTGATACTCATTCGCTAAGTGGCTGCGGGCTGATCTGCCGGCTTTGAAATGAGGTACAGGCCCGCAATGGTCAGCAGGCCGTTCAGTGCCAGGTTCAGGAACCCAAACCTGAAATCGAGCTGGCTGGCCGCTACATCCACAATGATCCAGGTGAGAACGGGCGCCGCCAGGCAGACTGCGATGACCCATTTGTCGTGAATGGCTCTTTTTGACAGCATTCCGAAGGTAAACAGTCCGAGCAAGGGGCCGTAAGTGTATCCGGCGGCCTTGAACAGCGAGTTGATGACGGCATCGTCGTTCAGGGCGTTGAAGACCAGGATGGTGATCAGCAGCAATACTGAAAAGCCAACGTGGACCAGGCGCCTTGTCCTCCGCTTTTCCGCTTCCGTTTTTTTGCTTTCTTCGAAATTCAGAAAGTCCACACAAAAAGAGGTGGTCAGTGCCGTCAGTGCCGAATCGGCACTGGAGTAGGCAGCGGCAATCAGGCCCAGGATAAAAGTCAGGTCGATAAAGGCCGGCAGGTGGTTCAGGGCAATGGTGGGGTACATGTAGTCAGACCGTTCGGGCGAGGCAATGCCGTGGTGGTTGGCATACAGGTAAAGCGCCGCTCCCAGGCTCAACACGATGAGGTTGGTGAAAAAAAGGATGCCCGAAAAAGTGAACATGTTTTTTTGTGCATCACGGATGTTGGGGCAGCTCAGGTTTTTTTGCATCATGTCCTGGTCCAGCCCGGTCATCACGATGGTGATCAGCGCCCCGCTGAGAAACTGTTTGAAGAAGTAATTGGGGTCTGACCAGCCGTTTTCGAAGAAAAACATTTTGGAGTAATCGCTTTCACGGATGGTGCTGAGGAGGCCGCCGAGGTCGGTGTCCATGCCTTTGGCAATGTAAATCACCGTTGCAATCATCGCGACGAGAAACATGATGGTCTGGAGGGTGTCCGTCCAGATGATGGTTTTGATGCCACCTTTGAAGGTGTAAACCCAGATCAGGACGATGGTGGCCAGAACCGTGACCTCAAACGGGACATTCAGCGGAGGCACTCCAAGGACGAATTTGTCCAGCACGATGGCGATGAGAAAAAGCCTGAACGAAGCACCGATGACCCTGGAAAGCAAGAAGTAGGCAGCCCCGGTTTTGTTGGAGTAGAAACCGAAACGTTTTCCCAGGTAGGCATAAATGGAGGTGAGGTTGAGCCGGTAATAAAGCGGCATCAGCACCAGGGCAATGACGGCGTAGCCCAGCATGTAGCCCATCACCACCTGCATGTATGAGAAGGCACTGTTCAGCCCGCCGGCACCAACTGCACCCGGGATGGAGATGAAGGTAACCCCGGACATGGATGCCCCGATCATTCCAATTGCGACGATGAACCAGGGGGCTTTGCGACCGGCAATGAAAAAATCCTGGCTGTCGGCTTTTCTTCCGGTGTAGAGTGAAATGCCGATAAGTACCAGAAAATAGGCAGCTATTACGCTGAGGATCAATGCGGGAGAAAGGCCTGGATTCATGAATGTTGTTTTTCGTCAGAATGTGTGATCAGCATTTTTGCGAAGAAAGGAAATAATACCAGACCTGCCACAGCCAGGTACCAGGGGAAACTGTCGGTTTGCTGGTTGAGGGATTGCAGGTCTTCCTGGTAAAACCACGCCGTCACCACCTGCACGGCATTGTTGAGAAAATGGGCGAAAATGGGCACCCAGAGGTTTTTCGTCCAAAAATAAAGCAGTCCCAGAACGGTGCCGAGCCAGAAAATGGCCAGAAAGCGCTGGGCCTGGAAATGGATCAGACTGAAAAACAGGGCAGCGAGCAGGATACCTGCAACCGGATTCCTGAAAGACCTGATCAGTTGTTTCTGAAGAAAGCCTCTGAACAGCAACTCTTCACCAATGGCAGGTACCAGTGCCATGGCGATGATGCTGGTGAGCAACTCCCAAACAGATTCCATTTTCAGCAATCCAAGCTGCAGGTTCTCAGAGGCACCTTCCAGCTCCAGCAATTGCTCACTGAAGGCAAAATGGCCAAGCACCCAGCGGTTCAGTTCGAAAAGCCCCTGAGCTACCGGAAAGGCACACATTAGTATTGTCAGCGCCAACCACATCGTCTTAAGGGAAGGAGAACTCTTCAGGTTGAGACGGATAGGCCATTGGCTTTTGAAAAACAGCATGCCGGCGATCAGGCACGGAAGCAAAAAAGAACTGAGGTGGTTGAGGATGAGCAGGCCTTTTACAAAGTTTCGCTCAGGCGCTGTGCTTCCGGGCCCGAACTCTTCGAGCGCATCGGCAAGTGGTATTCCCTGCCATTCACACATTAGTTGAATAATACCACCTCCAATAGCACTGCCCAAAAAAAACAGTGCAATGACAGTGAGGATGATCCTGCCGGGTGAAGCTTGCAACAATTCGGGCTTTTGGTCTTCCATGTTTTGTCCGGGTGCGGGGTGTGATCCGGGGCACATTTGAAATTTGCCCCAATTTGTATTTTAGCGGCCCAAAGATAAGCCAGCAAAATTCATCTGATGACCCGACTTAGTGTGAACGTGAACAAGGTTGCCCTTCTTCGCAATTCAAGGGGGGGCAACCTGCCGGACCTGATACAGGTGGCAAAAGATTGTGAGGAGTTTGGAGCAGAGGGGATCACTGTTCACCCCCGACCGGATCAACGGCACATCCGTTACGACGATGTTCCCAAACTGAAGGAAATTGTCACCACGGAATTCAACATCGAAGGAAATCCCACCGAAAAATTTATTGAGCTTGTTTTGGCCAACAAGCCCCACCAGGTTACTTTGGTGCCGGATGCACCATCGGCCCTGACCTCAGATTCCGGTTGGGACACCTTGACCTACGCCGGATTTTTGAAAAAGGTGACCGGCAGGTTCAAAGCAGCCGGTATCAGGGTCTCGCTGTTTCTGAATCCGGAAGAAAAATTCGTGGAGGGGGCAAAAGCCGTGGGAGCAGACCGCATCGAGCTATACACAGGGCCTTTTGCCCAACAGTTCAGGAAGTGCCCCACCGCTGCAGTGGCACCACACAAAAAGTGCGCTGAATTGGCCGGGGAATTGGGCCTGGGTGTAAATGCCGGCCATGACCTCAACCTGGACAACCTTCGCTTTTACAAGGAAAATGTGCCTGGATTGCTGGAAGTCTCAATCGGCCATGCCCTGGTCTGCGATGCGCTCTACTATGGTCTGAGCAACACCATCCAGATGTATCTTCGGCAATTGCGACCCTGAAAGATTGGGAGATTTTTGAAACCCAGACAGCATTTTTGAACCCAAAACGTTCTCTTAAGTGCTAGTTGCGCAAAAGTTAAATCGGCTTCTGGAGGATTTTGCGAAAAATTCTACATTTGCCTGATTTCTTTGTATTTAAATCATTTCTTTCATTAAACTGAATTAGTATGAAAAGACTCTCACTAGCCATCATGCTAGCGTTGATGAGCATTTCCGCAATGCTTGCTCAGCGTACTGTCTCTGGCACAGTGACCGACACCAAGGGCGAGCCCCTCATCGGTGTCAGTATTTTTGCCAGAGGTACCTCGGTCGGTACTGTCACCGACATTGACGGAACGTACTCTCTGAACGTTCCGGAGGGCGTAAACACCCTCGTTTTCAGCTACACTGGTTTCGAAACCGTAGAGATGGCTCTCGGCGCTTCCAACGTCATTGACGTTCAAATGAACGAAGCCGTAGAGCAACTCTCTGAGGTGGTTGTAACCGGTCTCGGTATCCGCAAGGAGAAAAAGGCCCTCGGTTACGGTGTGACCACACTGGACCAGGGTTCTTTGGAACTGCGCCCCGAAGCGGACGTTGCCCGTGTTCTCCGTGGTAAAGTTCCCGGTGTGGACATCACTTCTACCTCCGGTTTGGCCGGCTCCGGTACCAACGTGATCATCCGTGGTTACTCCTCCATTACCGGTAACAACCAGCCCTTGTTTGTTGTGGACGGTGTTCCGTTTGCGTCACAAACAAATGCAGACCGTGGTGTTTTGGCAGGTGCTGCCACCGCCTCCAGCCGTTTCCTCGACCTCGATCCAAACAACATCGCCGAAGTGAGTGTGTTGAAGGGTCTGAGTGCAACCGTACTTTACGGTGAGGCAGGCCGCAACGGTGTGATCCTGATCACCACCAAGAACGGTGCTTCACGCGACCTGGACAAGAAGTTTGAAGTAACAGTGGACCAGTCATTCTTCGCCAATGACATCGCCAGCCTTCCGGATGACCAGGACTCTTACGGAAACGGTTTCTGGAACACGGCTTCTGCGGCCTTCTCCAACTGGGGTGCTCCATTTGACCAGCCCGGCAAAAATGGTTTGGACGAGAACGGTACCATCAGGCACCCTTACGACCGTTCAGCCTTGAATGCTGTATTCCCACAGTATGTAGGTGCCCGCTACAAGTACCAGGCTTATGACAACCTGCAGAATTTCTTCCAGACCGGTTTGATCGCCAACACTTCTGTGAACATCGCCAACCGCTTGTCTGAAGGAACTTCCATCAACTTCAACTACGGCTACCGCAATGAGGAAGGATTTGTTCCGCTCAGCAAGTACAAAAAGAACACTTTCGGATTGGGTGTTAACACGCGTTTGTCAAACCAGATCGGAGTTCGCACTACTTTGAACTTCGTTCGCTCTGACAAGGTAGCCCCCCCCGCTGGTACCTCCACCAGTTCAAACCCGAACAGCGGCTCATCACTCTTCTCCAATGTGTTTTACACACCGCGTAGTATTGACCTGAATGGCCTCGAGTATGAGAACCCGCTCGATCACAGCAGCATCTACTACCGGAGTGGTAACGACATCCAGCATCCTTACTGGACCTTGAACAACACCAAGGATTCAGAAGTGGTAAACCGCTTCTTCGGTACCTTCTCTTTTGATTACAACCTGACTGACTGGTTGACCCTCACCTACCGCTATGGTTTGGATACCTACACGCAGCGTAGCCGTTATGCCATCAACAAAGGCGGTACGCAGGTGCCCAACGGATTGCTGGAAACCCGTGAGCGTATCAATACCATTCACGACCACAACGCCAGCCTGTCAATCAACAAGGATGTATCAGAGGATTGGAACATTGACGCCGTAGCCGGTTTCAATGTCCGTTCTGACATTTACAATTTTACTGGTACTTTCAGTACTCAGCAGTTTGTATATGGTCTGCAAGATCACGGTAACTACATCGAGCACAGCACTGATTCCTACAACGAGGATCAGAACCTGTTGGGTGCTTACCTTTCTGCTACCCTCGGTTTCCGCCGTTTCTTGTATTTCAACCTGCAGGGACGTAATGACTGGACTTCAACACTTGAAAAAGAAAACCGCACCCAGTTCTATCCAAGTGCGTCTATTTCTTTTGTTCCAACCGAGCTCTTTACAGACATGACTTCCGGTGGTGTTGTTGATTACCTCAAGTTCCGTCTCGGTTATGGTACTTCTGCCGGTTATCCAAGACCTTATCAGACCCGTAACATTCTTGGCGTTTCAACCCGTGATTTTGTCACTACAACCAATGCAGTGATCAACACCAATACGGTCAGTGACCGTTTCGGTAACCCTGCCCTTGCTCCTGAGCTTCACAAGGAATTGGAGTTTGGTATGGAGGGTCGCTTCTTCCGCAACCGCTTCGGACTTGATCTTTCTGTTTATCAGAAGAAGTCAACCGACCTGATCATTGACCTCGAACTGGACCCATCTACAGGATTTGAAAATACGACCGTGAATGCTGCCGCCATTACCAACAAGGGTATTGAGTTGGGCATGGATTTCACGCCGATCAAATCCCGTGATTTCAGCCTGACCATCAATGGTAACTTCACCACCAATGAAGGTACCGTTGATAAAATCTTTGAAGGTGTGGATCAGATTGCTATCCTCAGCATCTTTACCTCACTTGGCAACTATGCCATTCCCGGTCAGCCTTATGGTGTTATCCAGGGTTTCAAGATCAAGCGCGACGACAATGGTAACCTGATCGTTGGTAGCAATGGTGCCTATGAAACCGATGCCAACCAGCAGATCCTTGGTGATCCCAATCCTGACTACAGCTTGAACGGTGGTTTGACTTTGAATTTCAAAGACATCATCACTTTCAATGCCTTGTTGACTTATGTAGAAGGTGGAGCCATTTTCTCAACCCTTCCTTCAACCCTGTTGGGCCGGGGAGTTTTGCAGGAAACCGACTTTGATCGCTTTGTTCCTGTCATTGCACCTGGTGTGAAGGCCGATGGTACTCCGAATGACATTCAGATCACAACCACTGACCACTACTGGAGAAATGGTGGTGTATTCCAGAATGAGATGAGAACATTTGACGGCTCATACCTCAAGTTGCGTGAAATCTCATTGACTTTTGCCCTTCCCAAGACAACACTGGAAAACACGCCATTCGGTTCAGCTTCTCTGACCATCTCCGGTCAAAACCTTTGGTTCCGCGCTTATGGCTTCCCCAAAGGGGCTAACTTTGACCCTGAAGTCTTGAGTGCCGGCGTAGGTAACGGACGTGGTTTTGAGATGATGAATGTACCTACCTCCAAGCAAGTGGGTGGTACGTTGAGGCTTACTTTCTAATTCAACTAAAACAATCGCAACATGAAATACATCATAAAATTATTCCTTGTCCTCGGGCTGATTTACGCCAGTGGCTGTAGCCTGCTCGAGTTGGAGGAAAAACTCGATAACCCGAATGCTCCAACTGCTGAGTCAGCAGAATTGGACCTGGTTATGAACAACGTGATGCTTGACTTCGTCCGGTTTGTTGATGAAGTAAGCGATGAAACAATGCCTTATGTGCGCCTGGTTGCCATGACCGGAGGTTCTACTTATGAGAATCAGGACAGCCCCGTGAGTTTTGACTACATGTGGAGCCTGGCTTATTCTCAACTGATGCCCGACCTCAACCTGGTCATCTCATTGGCCGATGAGGGAGGATTTACCGTTCATGCAGGCGCTGCCAAGATCATGAAGGCATACATCATGTTTACCCTCGTTGATTTGTTCGGTGACGTGCCTTATTCCGAAGCATTTCAGGGCGTGGAGAACCCTTCCCCTGCCGCTGATCCCGGCAGCCAGGTTTACGACGCAGCTTTTGCTTTGCTGGACGAGGCCATCAATGACCTGAAGAATCCGGTAGGTACTATTGGCAACGATCTCTACTATGGCAACAATGCCGACAAATGGATCAAGCTGGCCAATACACTGAAGCTTCGTTACTATGTGAATACCCGTCTGGTTAACACTGGTGGCGGTAGCAACATAGCAGCACTGGTTGACGCCGGTGTGATGGAAGACATGTCTGATGACTTTCAGTTCCAGTACAGCACCAACCGCGACAACCCGGACTCTCGCCATCCTTATTACTCCGATGGTTATGAGACCGGTGGCCCGGGCTGGTACCTGTCCAACTATTACATGTTCCTCTTCATCGGTGAAGTTCCTACCGAAGACCCGCGTCTTCGCTACTATTTCTACCGCCAGGATTGTGATGAATCAGACGAAGACTTCTTTACCCTCGAGTGCCAGGATGGACCCTATCCCGCTCACTGGCCCGATGGACTGCCTTTCTGTACCGCATCTCTCGACTTGTTCGGTTCTGACCTGAGCAAGCCGTATGGTGGCTACTGGGGCCGTGACCACGGCAACGACGATGGTATTCCGCCAGACGACCTGAAACGTACCGCCTGGGGCCTTTATCCCGCCGGTGGTAAATTTGATGCCGACGATTGTACGCATGTATCCAATCAAGGTACAGATGGAGGCCGCGGTGCCGGTATCCAGCCCATCATGTTGGCCGCCTACACTTATTTCATGCGTGCCGAGGCTGCGCTGGAAATGAACACAGGTGAAGATCCCAAAATGATGCTCGAGAATGGTATCCGTGCTTCTATTGCCAAGGCAATGAGCTTCGAATCTGTCGCTCCGGTTAACCCGGATTACAAGCCCGACCAGGCCCAGATCGATGCCTATGTTGCTGACGTAATGGATATGTATGACAATAGCAGTGACAAACTTCAGATAATCATGAAGGAGTACTGGAAAGCCCTCCAGGGCAACGGCCTTGAAGCGTTCAATGCTTTCCGCCGGACCTGTCGTCCTACCGGAATGCAACCCGCTCGTGATGCCAATCCTGGAAACTTTCCCAAGACCTTCTGGTATCCATCCAGCTATGTCAACAGGAACCAGAATGCTCAGCAGAAAGCTGACCTGACTTCAGTTTCTGTTTTCTGGGACACCAATCCCGTTGGTTGTACTTATTAAAACCACCTTTTTCAGCATTCAGATTGCCGTCAGAAATGGCGGCAATCTGAAAAGCTAAAAGGTTAAAACTTTTGTAATATGAAAAGATTTCTTAAAATTTCGATTGCCTTGTCACTCGCGATGATTGTATTCAACGCGTGTGAGAAAGATCGTCCATTTCCGGAGTTTGATTCTTTGGAGTATGGCGCCATCCCTCGTCTCATTGAGGGTATTGACGGTCCCTACGGCAATGCATTCAACTTTAGCGACATTGCCGGTTCTTACATTGAATTCACCGTTGAATTCTACGATGAGAACCAGGGTCGCAACGTAACGGAGTATTCCTGGACTGTTGCCTATGATGGCGGCGATCCTGTAGCCCTTGCTTCCATGTCTTCTTCTGATTTCGGAACCAGCCCCGATAATCTTCCTTCAGCTTCTTTCAAGTTCACCATGCCCGATGTAATGGCAGCACTTGGATTGACTGAGAACGACATTGAAGGTGGCAAGTCATTTGAATTTCAGGCTACATTGAAGAAGAATGATGGCAAGGTATTCACCAGTGCGAATACCAGCGCCAACCTTCAGGGACAGCCTGCCTTCCGTGCGCTTTTCCAGATCAAAACCAACATCATCTGTACTTCTGACCTCGGAGGTACTTTCACGGCCCATACCACGGCTGCCGGCCCCTGGGGCTGCACCAACGAATGGGACGGTGAGGTGACCTTCATTGACGAAGGAAATGGTGTTTACGTCATTACTGCCAAGGACGCCGATCACCCGGATGCTCCCTGGGACTTCTCAATGGGTGCTTACTGGGTTTGCTACGGTACAGGAGCAACCTTGCCCAATGATGAAATGACCGGCGACCTGCGCCTGACTGATGCCTGTGGCAAGCTCGGATACTCAGGAACCAGCCGTTGGGGTGAGGTTTACTGGTTCAACAGCGTAGTTGTTGACGGTGCCAATCTGACCCTCGACTGGGAGAATGACTACGGAGAAGGTGGTGTAACCACTTTGACCCGCACTGACGGAACAAACTGGCCAACCAACCTCCGCAACTGACAAGACCAACCTGGTCTTTTGACGAACAGCCATCCGGTGCATTCCGGGTGGCTGTTTCTATTTGGTGATCATTGTGTCCGAAAATTGTGATCTTTAGGCTTCGCCAAAATTTCAACCCATGTTTCGATTTTTAGTACTTCTCCTCCTTTTGTCCTCACCCCTGCAACGGGCCAGTGCACAGTACCTTGAAGAAGGTGAGGTCATTGCAACGCTTGCCAGGCTTTTTGATGGAATGCGCGCAGGCGACAGCGCAGCCGTGAGGTCGGTTTTTCATCCGGAAGCCAGGCTCCAATCTGCCTTTGTCAGCAGGGAGGGGCGCCCGGTGCTGGCCACCCAGGAAATTGGAAAATTCATCGGGGCTGTGGGAACCCCCCACGATGAAGTTTGGGACGAAAAAATCTGGACCTACGACATCCGGATTGACGGTAACCTGGCCACTGTCTGGACCGATTACACTTTTTACCGCGGTGAGGAAATGAGCCATTGTGGAGTGAACGCCTTCCAATTGTTCAAAGACGAGCAGGGGTGGAAAATCATTCAAATTACCGACACACGAAGGCGAAGCGGTTGCATCACCAGTGTCGTTGATGAAAAAGTGGCCATCAATCAACTCCTCGACAACTGGCACCGGGCCGCTGCCAATGCCGACGAAGACACCTTCTTTGGCTCCATGACCATTGACGCAGTTTACCTGGGTACCGATGCAGCAGAATACTGGCGCCGTGACGAAATGCGCAAATGGGCACAGCCCTATTTTGACCGTGAAACGGCCTGGGCTTTCAAACCAAAATCGCGGCATATCTACATGAGTTCAAACGGAAAACTCGCCTGGTTCGATGAACTGCTGGACACCTGGATGGGTGATTGCAGGGGCTCCGGTGTGCTGGTCAAAACCCCGGATGGTTGGAAACTGAAACATTACAACCTGGCCGTAACTGTGCCGAACGATTTGATGGATCAGTACATAGAACTGCTGAAAGCCAAACCGTCAAAAGAGTAACGCATGATTGATGCAATAACCTTTTTGGGTTTGGTAGCGGCTTCGTTGACAACGGGCGCCCTGGTACCTCAAACGGTAAAAACCTGGAGGACAAAATCTGCCGGCGACCTGTCCATGTACATGTACCTGATGATGGTGACGGGCGTTTGCTGTTGGCTGATATACGGGTTTTACAAGAAAGACCTTCCTTTGATCCTTGCAAATGGGATCGGTCTCCTGCTCTCGGCCATCATCCTGTACTTCAAGATGAAGGAAGTTTTGCGAAGCAGAAAAAAGAAATAACTCAAAACCTATTTTGCACCCATGAAAAGACTTTTCAACATTCTGGCTATTTTGATTTTCACTTTGAATGCAGAAGCACAGATCACCGTCTCTGCAAGCACCTTCCCACAAATCGGAGACACCTTGAACCTGGCTGTCCATGTCAACCCCGGCATACAAATGACAGCCGCCGGCGGGCCTTATGTGTGGGATTACACCAGCCTGGAAGCCCAGGTTGACCAACAGGTCATTTTCAGACCGGCCAGCGAAGGCAGCATCAGTGTACCGGGGGCTGGCATGTTTGCAGAATACCCCGGAGGCATCGAGAATTATTACAGTACCACACCCAATGGGTTCTTGCTGATGGCTGTCAAAGGTCCCGTGGGGCAGGTCTTTGGTATTGAAAGTGTATTTCAGTACAGCCCGCCGAGGGAGGAAAGAACGGCTCCGCTCAATTACCAGGATTTGAACAGCAGTTCATCCAATTTGCTCATACCCTTTTCAACGGAGAACATTCCATCTGAGATAATAGATAGCCTGGGCCTGCCGGTGGTGCCGGATTCCATCCGTTTGCGCATCACTTCGCAACTCACCGATGAGGTTGATGCTTACGGCACCGTTCAGTTGCCCGCCGGAGATTTTGAAGCCCTTCGGGTAAAACGCACGGAAGCACTGGATACCAGGGTAGATGTGCTGCTCCCATTTTTCGGATGGCAGGATGTGACCGATATCCTGTTGAGTGGGGGACAGATCCCGGATTTGGGAAGCAGTACCATCGTCAGCTATTTGTTCTTCAGCAATTCGGAAAAGGAAGTTCTGGTAGAAGCCATCATGGACAGCACCGCACAAGACGTGCAACAGGCCATCTTTAAAACCGGCGATGCTGTGAATGCTGCAAAGGAGAAACCGGCAGCCAATGGTGAATTCCTGACCTTTTATCCCAACCCTTTTTCAGGGGTGTTGCATGTGCAGGCCAATGAGCCGGCCCTGGGTGCGGTGGAGGTCCGGCTTTACAGCGTGGATGGCAAACTGCTGAAGTCTTTTACCCTGCTTCCCGGAAGCACCAAAACGCCAGACCTCACTGAACTATCTTCCGGTACGTTTATTTACAAGGTGTTGAACGAGGATGGGGAAACCATACAGCGCGGAAAGTTGCTGAGGAAATAATCAAATATGGCCCGTTGGAGAACAGACTGGAAAAAGCGAAAGCAGGCCCTGCAAGACCTTGCCAGCCGCCACGAAATGACCTTTCAGGAAAAGGACGAGTGGGGACTGAGGACACTGCTGAAGGACTTCTCTCTTTTTGGAATTGGCCATTCGCGCCGCGTCTTCAATGTCCTTTATTCCGCAACTGATTTTCTGGAAGAGAAGCTGGCCGTTTTCGATTACCGCTATACCATTCAGGCCGGCAATACACCCGTTACACAATTTCAAACGGTGTTCTTCATACAGTCCAAGCAGCTTTCCCTTCCGCAAATGTTGTTGAAACCGGAGAACTTCTTCCACAAAGTGGGCACCTGGTTCGGCATGCAAGACATTGATTTTGAAGAATACCCTGAGTTTTCAGACAGGTATCTGTTGCAAGGCGAGGATGAGCCCAGAATCAGGGAAACCATCAACGATGATGTCAGCAAATTCTTTCTGGTCCAGAAAAAGTGGTCCATGGAGAGCATCGGGTACTTCCTGGTGCTCTACAAACACCAGCATTTGATGGAAGCCCGTGAAATGGATCACTTTGTGAAAAAGGGAATGGAACTGTACGGATACCTGAAATCCAAAGATGCTACCTGAGATGTGCACAGTCACTTACATACCTCAGCCCGATGGCCGCTTTATCCTTACCTCCAACCGCGACGAAAGTCCATTGCGTTCACCGGAGGGCCTGAGTGCTGAGTCTCATTATGGCAAAATATTGTTGTTCCCAAAAGACAAAGGTGCCGGTGGAAGCTGGATCGCCGCTTCTGACGACAACAGACTCGGATGCGTGTTGAACGGTGCTTTTGTGAAACACAAACACCAACCCCCTTACCGCAAAAGCAGGGGACTGATGCTGGTGGAGTTTTTCGCTTTTCCTTCGGTAAATGATTTTGCAGAGCAATACGATTTTGAAGGAATAGAGCCATTCACTTTGATCGTCGTTGATCGGAATATGCCTTTCGAAATCAGGTGGGACGAGCGGAAGCTTCACCTGAAAGCCCTGAACCCTTCAGAAAAATACCTCTGGTCATCGGCAACCTTGTACCCGCCGGAAATTCAGAAGAAAAGGTTGCAATGGTTCAGCGCCTGGAAAAAGAACAGGGTGGATTTTGGCCTCGAAGTGATTCGCGAATTTCACCTGAATGGCGGTGAGCCTGACCCCTGGAATGGCTTCGTCATGAACCGGAACAACAAGGTCAGGACCGTCAGCGTGACCAGCGTGGTGCAAGAGCCAGATGGCTTTGAAATGGTCTATGGAGATTTGCTGCGCAATACCGAAAAACGGTCCAGGCTGGCTTTCAGGGAAGTGCCTTTGCGTGCCAGGTTCCCGAACTGATCACATCGCGGGCGCTGACAACTTTGTGGCTCCAGTAACTGCTTTCCTGCAACACTTCCACCACGACACCCCGGCCGGACGTTGCGTGGATGATTTCCGTTCTGCCGTTTTCGTTTGAAACCACCAGCGACACATGAAAGACCCGCCCACCCCTCGATTTTCTGAAGAAGAGAAGATCCCCGGCCTGAGCCTGTTCCAATCCGATTTTCTCACCCTGATTCTCCAGCATGTACGATGCGCCACTGATGCCAACTCCGTATTCGTTCAGCACATGGCATACAAAGCCTGAACAGTCAAATCCACTGCTTCTGCTCTTGCCACCGTAGCGGTATTTGGTGCCAATGAACTTGTAGGCATAATCCACCACCTCTTTGCGGATCCGGTTTTCGGCAGGTGCCTTTTTGGACCCGACGCCGGGCTCAGTGTCAGCCAGCGGCCTGAAATACTGGCAGGAACTGAGAATGACGATGGAAACAAAAAAAAGAAATGGAAACTTGATTCTTCGAAATACGGACATGCTGAAAGTTGATCTGTTAATGAACGGCTGATCATTTACGTTCATGACAAACGGCGTGTTGCACGCCGGGCGTACACCTGGTGAAAATTAACCATATATACCCAGGTCGAAGTAGTTTGGGAAAATTTCATCTTTGAACTTTAGCAGGGATCGGGATCGGTTTAGCCGCCCAAACCACTTCGTTTTGAGTATAATTCAAAAGAATCCCTGTCAGGTAAAAAGGCGAGTATTTTTCTGTAATCCAGCAGATCATCCCTGGATAAAGATGCCGTAAAGACGGCCTCCTGATCGTGAATTCTGACGAGCGGAGTGCCGTTGTAGTCCACCACGGCCGAGTGGCCGCAATAGCTGTGCCCGTTGTTGTCTTCCCCAATCCGGTTGACACCCACCACATAGCATTGGTTTTCGATGGCCCTGCCGATGAGGAGTTGGTCCCAGTGGCGGACGCGGGGCGTTGGCCAGTTGGCCAGGAACAGAAGGAGGTCGTAATCCACGTCGTTTCGTGCCCACACCGGAAACCGCAGGTCATAGCAGATCATGGGGCAAATTCTCCAGCCTTTGTATTCCACGATCAAGCGCTCCTTTCCGGGTTGGTAGGGCTTGTGCTCTCCGGCCAGGGTAAACAGATGGCGTTTGTTGTAGTGGAAAGTTTTTCCGTCAGGGTTCGCCCAGACCAGTCGGTTGAAATATTGGCCGTTTTCTTCAATAGCCAGGCTGCCTGCAACGGCGGCGTTCGTCTTCCGGGCTGCGGCTTTCATCCAGCTGACTGTTACACCGTCCATCTTTTCGGCCACGGTTTCAGGGTTCATGGTAAATCCACTGGTGAACATTTCCGGAAGAAGGACGAGGTCGCTTACCCCGCTGAGGCCTTCCAAAAGAAGGTCCATCTTTTTTCTGTTCTCCTCGGGGGCTTCCCAGGCAAGGCTGGTTTGCACAATGGATACTTTCAGCTTCTGGCTCATGGCGGAAGGATTGAAAATGAAACGGGGCATAAAGATGCGAAATCTTTATGCCCCGTAAATGGCCAATAAACCGGAGAGGGTTATGCTTCTGCCTCGGCAGCTGCCTCTTCGCCTTCTGCTGTTTCTTCCCCTTCTTCGTCTTCAGGAAGTGCGCCGGCACTCTTGAGGCTACGTGGTACAACCACACCTGCAATCGGGATGGCCGGAGAGTTCAGAATCTCAACTCCTTCGTTGAGCTTGATGTCACGGACCCGGATTACGGAACCAAGCGTGAGTTCTGAAATATCAGCAACTACTGCCGTTACCAAATCCTCGGGCTTGGCTTTCACTTTGATGGTGCGCAGGTGCTGAATGAACTTGCCGCCGTTTCTCACACCCGGAGAATTTCCTGTGAAAGTCAACGGAAGTTCAACTTTGATCGGATGCCCGTCTATCAGTTGAAGGAAGTCCACGTGGTTGACGGTGTCTTTGACCGCATCAAACTCAACCTGCTTGATGATACAGCGGTAAGTTTTTCCATCTACAGTGAGGTCAGCTATCTTGAAGTCAGAAGCATAAACCAGGCTGCGAACATCGTTGAGAGAAACCGTAAAATGAACGTTCTCGGAATTGATGCCGTAGAGCACGCAGGGAATCTTGCCCGCTCTGAGGTCTGCTTTTGTTGCACTCTTTCCGAATTTGGTTCTGAGCTCACCTTTGAGAGTTACCGTATTCATGATCTGAAGGATTATTTGTCAGATTTTTTCTGTTGCAGCCCGTCTCAGAAAGTCAAATAAGGTAGTTCTGACGAAAGGCTTTGGGAATCTAATTGCCTGCAAAGCATCGGTTTTAAAGGTCTTAAAAACCACTTGTCGGCAGGTACCCTTTGAAAAGGCGGGCAAAGATAGGTTTATTTTAAAAAAGAGCAGCAGCAGCGTTGAAATTTTTGGGTGAAATGGGCGGTTTTCGTGCATCGGTCCAGGGCAAAGCCCGGAATGCTGCCCAAATCTTACAATTTCGGTTTGTGATTTGTCTCAAAATAGCTTTAACTTTGCCGGCCCTTCAAAGAAGGGGTTTTCGATTTCCGTTTTCAAAATCTTCATAAAATGAAAAGGACTTACCAGCCTTCCAGGAGAAAAAGGGTCAACAAGCACGGATTCCGTGAGCGCATGAGTACCAAGAGTGGCCGCAAGATATTGAACCGTCGTCGTGCTAAAGGGCGTTGGAGTTTGTCAGTGTCTGATGAAAAGCGCCTCAAGTAATTTGATACCCTGAGCGGCTTTTGTCGCATATAGATATTTCAGCACAAAGCCCGGAGCAATTACATTTGCTCCGGGCTTTGTGGCGTGTGCCTGATTGTGCAAATGTCAAAACGAATCGAATACCATATCAAGCTGAACATTGACAACCTCACCATTCCTCTGAAGGTGGTGGTGGAGCCAAGGGGTTCTGTCCGGTATTACCTTGGAAAGAAAGGGGGAATTTTGCGGCTTCCGGCTTTGATGCCCATTGAGGAACAAGAAAAAGAAATAGAAAAATACAGGGCCTGGCTGGCAAATCATTTTAGCTCAAAGGATCAATTGAAAACCCATTACGAGGGCAAAACCTATGCGGATAGGGACAGCCTAAAAGTTGGGGATCGAATCTACCAAATCCGTATCCGGGAATCGGACAACAAGAATTACAAGGGTCATTTAAGGCAAGGAGTCATCACCTTGTTGATGGCTGCTCATGACACGCCTGAAAGCCGTGCAAAAGCCATCAAACACCTTTTGAGCAGGCTGGTGGCCCGTGATTTCCACCCATTGGTTGCGAAGCGAGTGGAGGAACTGAACAAAAAGCATTTCAACCAGCCTTACAATAAAATTTCGTTGAAATACAACCTGTCCAACTGGGGCTCCTGTAGTTCAAAAAGGAACATCAACCTGTCAACCCGTTTGTTGTTCGCTCCGCAAGACGTGATTGACTACGTCATCATTCATGAGTTGGCCCACCTGATAGAAATGAACCACTCGAAAAGATTTTGGGCACTGGTGGAACGGGCCATGCCCGACTACAAAGAGAAAATTGCCTGGCTCAAAATGAATTGGGCGTCCTGTAATTTCTGATCATTGCCTGGAAGGGGCAATCGAAGATGGCCACCTGTTGAGGGTCCACTACCAGGTTTTTTTTTGACGTTTACTAATCCTTTGGAGGTTTAGCAAACGCGGGTTAGTCGTGTAAACCTGGGTCCCCCGATCCCCAGGGCCTTCAGGATTGGGGCACTCATTCCTTTGGTTCATTAACCCATGAATTGTCGCTTTTTGACACATCGGGGGTGTGCGGGCTTCCGAGGTTTATCCTGACCGGAGGGGTTTTGGAAGAAAGTGTTATTTCCAATGTTTTGGCACCGTGTTCCCAAACGGCAATGCTGTGATGTATTTTCTCCAACGTTCCATCGGCGTATTCAACTTCCAGGTCAACAGGCACAGGTTTACTACCCACTCTTTCAATGGTTACCCTTGATTTTCGCCCTTTGGTTTTCACACTTTTTATGGCAAGGTCCGGTACACCGTCGTCATAAAACCACGCTTTCCAGAACCAATTCATGTTTTTGTTTGCACCGGCATTCATGCAGTTGAAGAAATCGAGCGGTAAAGGATGTTTTCCATTCCATGTTTGGATGTAGTGGTGGAGTGCTTTGGTAAAAAGCTCGTCACCCAGCATGTCTTTCACAAACAGGTAGCCCATGGCCGGTTTGGGATAGCTGTTTGTGAACAAAGGCAGGCCACTCAGCTGGGTGGTGGGAGTCATGATCGGCAAGTCCAATTCTGTGCCTGCTGAAAGTTCGTACCGGGCCACACCGTATAAATCAACAATCGTAGAATCTATCATTGGGGAAATCAACCATTCGCCAAGGGTGGCCCAGCCCTCATCCATCCAGCCGTATTTTGTTTCGTTGGTTCCCATGTAGAATGGAAACATGGTGTGAAATACCTCATGGTCTGTCAGTTCTATGCTTTCGGCCACATCTTCAATGGGAACGTCATTGACCATCATGGGGTATTCCATCTGATCGAGGCCGTCAAATACGGTTTCATGCGGGTATGGGAACGGCCATGCGGGAAACCGAAAGCTCATGGCTTCAACGGTGGCTTTGGCATCACCCAAAACCCTGTAATAGTCTTTATGCTCCGGATTGAACACCGCATCCACTCTGCTTCTTCGTCCGGAGCCTGGATCCACTACAAGGCTGGATGCTTGCCAGATGTAATGATTGCTCGTTGCGAAGACGAAATCAACGATGTTCTCGGCTTTAAATATAAAAGTGTTGGTCGGCCGGTCTTTGGTGACGCTTCTTTCCTTAATGTCTGATTCCTCAATAACCTGGACGGTCTCATCGCCCGACTCAGCCAATTTCAGTCGCTGGCAAATGGGTGCTTTAAGCACCTCGTCGCAATTGGTTAGGTTGCCCGTTGCCCAGACAACAAATCCATTCGGCACGGTGATCTCGGCCTTGAAATCGCAGAAGTCGTTGTAAAATTCCTGTGAGCCGAGATAGGGGTTTCTGTTCCACCCGTCTATGTCATCATAAACGGCTATTCTTGGAAAGAAGTAGGCCACAAAATATGCACCCGGGGCCACCTCACCGGTTCTTTGGTGAGAACCTTTGTTCAGGGTATAGCTATACGCAATAGTTACTTGTATCTCTTTGCGGGGCAGCAATTCAGGGATAGACAACCACATCCCCGTTCCGTTGATCCTTGCTTTGCCGGCATCAATTGTTTCATTGTTGATGGCTATCGCTTCTATCTTCATCCCTTCTCCCACATCTGCCGGTTTTACCGCATTTGCCCGGGGAGAGCCTTTCTTGTAGTAATTCGGGTAAAGTTTGAAGTGCAGTTGATAGAGGGTGTCCGGGCTGTTGTTGCGATAAACAATGTTGACCCGTCCACTAAGGGTGCGGGTAGCCGGTGTAAAGTTGACGTGCAGGTCATAAGTAGCGGTGTTCTGCCAATAGCTTGTGCCCGGTTGCCCTGAAAGGCTACGGGTGCCATTGTCAATTGCTGCCTGAACATTTCGCGGCACAGGAAGCGTGGGTTGGGCTTTGAGTGACAGCAAGAAGCTCAAAATGAGCAGTGCAAGTAAGAGGATGGATTTCATTTTAGAACAGATTAGCTTTAAGTGGGTCAAGAATAAGGGGTTTTGAACAGGAATAGAATGAACGGGTCAAAAACTTCCTTTATACTGGTTTTTGACAAACAGTATAAATGGAAAAAGAAAGTCCGCTTTTGGGTCATGCCCGATTACAAAGAGAAAATCGTCCGTCTGAAAAAGAATTGCACATCCTGCAATTTCTGACCACCTTTACCCATCCGTTCACCAATCCTCACACAGATGAAGTTGTTATACCTCCTCATGGCTGCCATCGGGTACGCAGTCACCCTGATTCTGATGTTGCTCGAAACTTTTGAGAACAAAAACATTTTGCTCTGGACAAAACCCGACGAGACCATCAGTGCCCTGTTCATCAACCGGATCTCGACCACTTTTGCCATTGACCTGCTCTGGGCGGTACTGGTCTTTTTCATCTGGGTGGTCTTTGAGGCCCGCCGGCTGGGCATGCGCCGGGTGTGGAAATACCACCTTCTGACGCTGTTGTTTGGGTTGGCCGGCACTTTCCCGCTCTTTCTTTATCATCGTCAGAAGTGGCTCGGAAAACAAAGCACCTGAGTGCCTATGGGCAAGAATCTCAAAGCTCATCTCGCCCTGTTTGCCGTCGCACTCATTTACGGGGCCAATTACACCATCGCCAAAGAAGTACTGGACAACGACCACCTGCACCCCTCCGCCCTGGTCTTGATGCGGGTGCTGGCCGGCTCCATCTTGTTTTGGATTTTTGCAGTATTCTTTATCCGGGAAAAAGTTGAGAAGAAAGACATGCCCATGCTGGCGCTGTGTGGCCTGGCAGGGGCCGCTGCCAACCAGCTCCTTTTCATCACCGGGCTGAAATACACCAGCCACATCAACGCCGCACTGGTGATGACTACGGCGCCCATCCTCGTTTTGATCATCAGTTGGGTCATTCTGAAAGAACCCATCAAGCTCAGAAAAGTGCTCGGAATTGCCATCGGAATTTGCGGAGCAGCCCTTTTGATCATACATGGCAAAAAATTTGCATACACAAAATCTGCATTGAATGGAGATGTCCTGATTTTTTGCAATGCCATCTGTTACGGCTTGTACCTGGTGCTGGTAAAAAACCTCATGCGCAAGTACAACCCGCTCACAGTAATAAAATGGGTTTTCACCTTTGGGGTGGTCTTCGTACTGCCCTTCGGAACCCGTGAACTGCTGAATGCACCCATGAACACGTTCACTCCCCAGGTCTGGTTGGCGATAGCTTATGTGCTGATCTGCACCACTTTTCTGGCCTACCTGTTGAACGCTGTCGCTTTGAAACTTGTCAGCCCTTCGGTCGTAAGTATTTACATCTATTTGCAGCCTTTGCTTGCCACCGGCATAGCATTGATGCTCGGTAAGGATGTTCTTACCACCACCAAAGTCGCTGCAGGAGTTCTTATTTTCTCAGGGGTGTTTTTAGTGAGCAAGCAATAGTGTGAAGACACCGGCCGGCGAACAAAACCGGAAATCAGGACATGCACGCTAAACACCCGGAACCTGTTCTGAGAAGTAGGGGGCCGCATTTTGGAACTTCTCTTTCCGATTCCGGACCGGTCATAATTGCCCGTTCATTTGATTTGAAAGTGATGCCCTTCGGGTAAATGACCGTTTCCTTCCGTTTTCCTGCCGTTGCGCAGATGATTCAGGACATGCGAATACTGTCGAGAAAACTGCCGTTGAATTTCACCGGAACAACAACCTAAAACGCGGCTATGAGGCAGAATTTGACATCTGATCCCAATGAGATTTTTGACACTATTTCAAAGTATGAAGAGATGCTGGACAAAGGCCGGGTGTGCTTTCCCAACGAAGGCCCCTACTACCAGTTGCTGAATTATTTTGAAAAAGAATACCTGCTCGACAGGGCAATCGAAGTGGCTGATCATGCCCTCGCTCAGTTTGGCTTTGCTCCGGACTTCCACATCCGCAAAGCCTCCATCCTGCTCAAGATGGACCAGGCACACCAGGCGCTCATGGCCCTGGACAAAGCCGGTGCACTCGCACCCGGTTTCCTGAAAATTGATTTAATGCGTGCCGAATGCCTCGCTGCCCTCGGCATGAAAGACCAGGCACTTGCCCTGCTGGACCGACTCAAAGAAACAACCGATGCCCAGGTGCTGAGTGAGATACTCGTTTGTGAAGCGCTCATTTACGAGCAGGAGCATGCCTATGAACACATGTTCTACTTGCTCAAAGCTGCTCTTGAAGCTAATCCCATGAACGACGAAGCACTTTCGAGAATGATGCTCTGTGTGGAACACGCCGGCAAACATGAGGAAAGTGTTGAGTTACACAAACGCATCATAGATGAGGATCCATTCAGCCACCTGGCTTGGTACAACCTGGCAGCAGCCTACCATTACCTCTGCGAGTACGAACACGCCATCGAGGCGTATGAGTACGCCTTCCTTACCAATAAATTCTTCGAATTTGCCTACAGAGACTGCGCCGAGGTCTGCCTCTACGTGAAAAACTACCAGAAAGCATTGCAGTGTTACCAGGAAGTCATCAAACGCTTCGATCCGGATACCGACCTGCTGGTGCACATCGCCGAATGCCATTACTACCTCGGCAACTACAAAGTGGCCAAAACCTTTTACATGCAGGCTGTACAAATGGACCCCTACAACCCAGATGCCGTGTACGGCGTGAGCTGTTGCCATGCCGTGCAAAACAACTGGCGGGCAGCAGCCGATTTTGCCCGCAGGGCCATCCTCACCGACGACCAGAACGAACTCTATTTTGAAGCCCTGGCCGACGCCTGCTACAACCTCGGCAAATACAAAGAAGCGGAACTCTACTACCGCCAGGCCACCGAAATTGCCCCCGAAGAGGCCCGCTATTGGATGAAGCTCGCCCAGTTTCTCGTATCGCAGGGCCGTTCTGAAGAATCATTGGAAGTACTGGAAGAAGCCGAAGAATACTGCGGCAGCCCGGAACTGCTCTATTGCCGCAGCGCCTGTTTGTTCATGATGGGAAATAAGAAACAAGCCATGCTGGCCCTGGAAGATGCCCTCTTCGAAGATTTTGAATCCCACGGCCATTTGTTCCAGTGGCTGCCGGTCTTGCAGAATGACAATGATGTGAAAGCCATCATTGCCACCCTCAAACCGGATATCCCCGACAACATCGAACAATTCAAAGAATAGCTAATACTTACTGATACCCTATACCCAAACAAGTATCCTTGAGCAGGCCCCTGGCCTGCTTTTTTTTGTTTTTTTCGTCGCAATGATTCGCCCCCCCCTTTGGCATACCACGGACCAGCCTGGCAAATGAAAAGAATGACCGATTTCATTCACGGGGTAGAAGGCCAAGCGCCCTGCGGCGTGGGGGAGGAAATACTGCTATTGGAGTAGGGCTCAAAGCTTCAGATTTGTTTATTACTGTCTTATAGGTTCAATGCAGCCTAAATATATGAAAGCTGAAGGCCTGTCATGGCCTATGGCTACCTGCAATTTTCTTTCAGCCATTTTTTAATTATTGGGTGTTGCTTGAATGGTGTATGGGGCATGGCACAAAGCTTAATGATTTCCTTTTTATATTTAATGCTTTCTTCAGGACTTAAAGTTCCTAAATGTTCCACAATATTGAAAACCAAGTCATAGATACCCCTGTCAGGCATTATAGATGCAATTAGCTCAATGGCTCTTAATTCACCATTGTCATTGATACATTTTACTGTGTCTCCGGGGAAAAACTCCCAAATAGAGGCGGCATCTTCATCCATGTCAAGAAATTTGTTTTCGGTTATTTCGTATATGAAATCATTTTTACGATAGGCAAGCACCGGCACCCATGTCTCAATTCCTTCCAATAACCTGATATAGATTGTCCTCTTCATCTTTTGAATGAATTAGTATTGTCTAATGCATTTTCCCCCAAAATTAAGCAGGCCATTCGCCCTGCGGCGTGGTTGACAAGGATGCTGCCATCTGGGTAGATTTCAATGCCATCATTTTCTATTGTGATTTGTAGTGGCCACACACTTTTTATGATTGATGATCAGGCTCTTTGACGTCTTGTCTTTTTCTTTTTACTCCATCTGATAAATTCAAATAAGCACCATATTGGCATGATTAATATTAACCAGACAAAACGAATCCCAAAGTTCACATTTCTTTCTGGCCAAATAACCTTCTGGTGCTTAGGGCTATAAATGACCTTTACTTTCTCACCGCTCCTAAAAGCGCCTTTTCGAGCCAGGCTTCGAGGTACATTCAGCACATATTCCTGGCTGTTTATTTCGATTTTAATCCCTGGACTTTTGCTAAAGATCATTGGAACATGTTTTATGGTAGCCTCAATAGTTTCCCCTGTATCTTTTATTTCTTTTTCTACAATTACTTGCTTAATTGTAAAGTATGAAATTAAAGACGTAAGGACAAAAAATATGAAATAAAACCTCCTGTAGTTTTTAAGGTAGAACATAGACTAATTATTGAAATGAAACGATAGGAACGACCACTCTTGTGTTGTCCTGTTCAACCATCTGGAATTTCGCTCGAGGTATTGATCGCTTATTGCTTGACGCCGGGAAAGCGTTCTTAATTTTTTTTGCCCGTTGCAGCAAGTGTTGAGCAAAGCGGCACTTGCATAACCATGCGCCCACCGGATAAGGATATGAGCAGTCAACTTGATTTAGCGCCTGAGGTGGTAAACGCCGACTGCCAGTGCGGGGCAGACTAGCCGCTTTCGTCCACGGGGTAGAAGGATATACGCCTGGAGGCAATGGGAGATAAAGAAACAAAGTTGTACAACAAGCAAACAACAATTATCAAAATGTCTGAAGATTCAAATGATCGATGCGATTGAAACTCACATCATTGCTGACCAATGCTGCATTTTCATTCATCGCAGTTGCGGCTATAATGGCATCGGGTAATTTGATCTTACTTTTCTGCCGTATCCTAACGATATTCTGCAATAAATCTTCATTGGTTGAGTCCAGACTTATGGTCTCTACCCTGTTTTTGAACTGGGAAAACAACTTAGCATCAGAATCGGATAGCTGAGGGAAGGACAGGAACTCCAATTCGACGATGACTGAAATTCCAATCCATTTCGCTCCTTTGAGAAGTTGCAACAAGGCTGCATTCCCTCTTAGAAGGCCGATCACGGCATTTGTATCAAGAAGGAATCTACCATTCATCTCTCAAGTGGCGTTGTTCAACCAATGCATCCCCTTTCCATTCCAACTTGCCTGCGAGGTCTGAGAAGTCGTACCGGCCAGGATCAGCTGTGGGTTCGTCGGGTTGCAAGATGGTTACATAGTCGAGCGTCCGAAGGAAACTGAGCAATAATCTAAAATACCTCTCCTCAATCTTTAACACCAAATGCTTCATAACATGACTTTTAACTGTACAAATGTACCCCTTTGAATGCTGAATTCAAAGCTGCGGCACGGGCATGAAATCGTTTAGCGTTCTATACGGCCGTTGCCGTTTTTGTCGCAGAGGAAAAGGCGGTTGTTGTATGAGCCTGTCCCGAGAACTCGGGATGATCCTTAATTACCAGCTCCGACTGCCAGTGCGGTGCCTGTTGGCCGTTTTCATCCACGGGGTAGTAGGCGATGCGGCCTTCGGCGAGAGAATCAAATCTAAAGAAAAAGGCCATTTACGGATTTCACTTTACAAAGAGTAAAGGGGAAAGGATCATCAGAATCCCTAAAAGCGATAGTACAGAACCCTGTAAGGATAAAACCCAAAAAAATTATCAAAGCTAGATCTCCTTATCAAAATCAATTCGAATCCATCACTCACCACAAACCCTATCAATTTTCCATTTTGGAAGAGTTTACTCTTTTTTAATTGTTCATAGAAGTTCTTAACCTCCTTTTTAACGTCGCAATATTCTATGAAATCATAGTTCCAATAAAATACACGACCAACTTTTGAGGTGTCAAATTCTGACAATGGGACGACAATTTCGTAATTTAAATGCATTTGATAGTATATATTAAAATACAACGACAGAACTCTCCAAATATCAGCTATTACACCCGAATTCGTCAAATCTGGTCTTTTAAAATTCAAATACCTTTCCAGACCTATGAACTGGTCTTTCATTGTTGAACCAAAAGCAGAAAATAACCCTTCAGTCGGATAACCATTTGCAAATAAATCTATCCCTTTAATTGGAATAAATTCAACAACTGCAGAATCGGAGTTGTATAGTACAAGGATGCTATTCTCAGGATAGAAATTAGATTTTGCAATGAATACTTCAGCAGTCAATGTTGGTAAAAAAGTCAAGCTATCTAGCTCGTAATCAGGTTCTTTGACATCTGGCAGCTCATAAGGCTTCCATGTCTTGATCCATCTATCTATGTGGGATCGAATTATACTTTCCTTGGATACAGTCTGATTTTTAATGTTTTTACAACATCCTAATAGGCACACAATCGCCATAAGAAAGAAAGTCGATATGAAAGTTAAATTATTCATGTTGTTTATTTTAGCAGTGATTCCAAGTCGTTCAATGCATCGAAATACTCATCAATCTTGTCAGCCCTTAAAAATACCTCGTTGCTGCAAGTGTTGATCGAAGCGGCACTTGCAGAGCCATGCGCCCACCGGCTAAGGATCTAAGTAGGTATCTTGGTTTAGCGCTTAGAAGGAAAGCTCTGACTGCCAGTGCGGTGCCTGTTGGCCGTTTTCATCCA
>JALWSS010000150.1 GCA_026993525.1 Saprospiraceae bacterium | reverse complement strand
AGTGCAGGGCGGCATTTCCCACGGCATGGACATTTATTTCCGGGCAGCTTTCAAGCCCGTTGCCACCATCGTTCAGCAACAGGATTCCATTGACGAAGACGGCAAGCCCGTGAAAATTGAAGGCAAAGGCCGACACGACCCCTGCGTATTGCCCCGGGCCGTCCCCATCGTTGAGGCCATGACCGCCCTCGTCCTCGCTGACCACCTGCTGAGGCACCGGACATCGAACCTTGATTGTGGTGATTGATTGGTTACTCTGATTATGGTGATTGATTGATTACCTTGATTTTGAGGAATTGAAAAACCTGAGACTGTTCAAAAAACCTCTCAATCCCGAGACAAGCTCGGGACTCAAAAACCTTCCAAAAAACCTCGCAATCCCGAGGCAAGCTCGGGACTCAAAAACCTCTCAAAAACCTAAACAGCTGACAGCACCCAAAGTGCTGTCAGCTGTAAAAACCCTCAAAAACCCTCAAAAACCTCATCATGAAAAAACACTTTCTCTCGCTGTTACTCCTTTTCGCCTCCAGCACCTTGTTTTTTGGGCAGTTGACTTTGAAGGTCGTCTCGTTGCCTGCCAACACCCCTGCTGGTGATGCCATTTACGTTGCCGGAAGTTTTCAGGGTTGGGACCCCGGAGCGGAGGACTACAAGCTGAGCGAAAACGCCGATGGCACCTGGCAAATCACCATCGAGCCGGACCCTGGGCTGCTCGAGTTCAAATTCACCCGGGGCAGTTGGCAAACCGTCGAGGGCAACGCCAACGGCGGTTTTCTGCCCGACCGCACCCATAACTACAGTGGTGCTCCGGAATTGCTGGAACTGGAAATACTCAGCTGGGAAGACCTGGGCGGCAGCAACAGCACGGCTGCCGGCAACGTCAGCGTGTTGGATGAAAATTTCTACCTGCCACAACTGGATCGCTACCGCAGGGTGTGGATCTACCTGCCACCTGATTACGAAGACAATCCCGAACAGCACTACCGGGTGCTTTACATGCACGACGGTCAGAACGTTTTTGACGAATCAACCAGCTTTGCCGGAGAGTGGGAAGTGGACGAAAGCCTGAACGACCTCTTCCTGGATGGCGATGAGGGTTGCATCGTGGTGGCCATTGACAACGGGGCCAACCTCCGCATTGACGAATACTCACCCTGGTACAACGATACCTACCAGGCCGGTGGGGAAGGGGAGGCTTACGTGGATTTTATCGTCGAAACCCTGAAACCCTACATTGACGGCAATTTCCGGACCCTGCCGGACAGAGCCCACACCGGAATCATGGGCAGCTCGCTGGGTGGCCTGATCTCGCATTACGCCATGGTGGAGCATCCGGAAGTGTTCGGCAAAGCGGGCGTTTTTTCTCCGGCCTATTGGTTCAATCCGGAGATTTACGACCACACCGCCCAGCACCCGCTTGCCGAAGATACCCGTGTTTACATCCTGGCAGGACAACTGGAAGGAAACGGCTCCGTGGCGAACGATGCGAATCAAATGAAGTCCGTGCTCTTGCAGTCTGGCTTTCCGTCGGAAAACATCGGGCTGAAAATTGACGCCGACGGCGAGCACAGCGAATGGTATTGGGCCCGGGAGTTCCCCGCCGCCTATCTGTGGCTTTTCGAGGATGTATCGGTTGGAATTGAGGAACCGGAAGAAAAAGAAGACCTGGCTGTTTTTCCCAATCCGGTAGATTCCCTTTTGAATGTTCAGAATTGTCAGAACGTCAAAAAGCCCTCTTTCCGGCTGAGCAATTCCGACGGAAAAGTGCTGATGAAAGGCAAGCTGAAAAACTGCACCATTGATGTTTCCGGGCTTCCGGCAGGTGTGTACGTGCTGCAAGTCTGTTCCGGAAGAAAGCCTGTTGCCGAAGAAAAAATTATCATCGAATAAATCTGAACCCTGCATCACCACTAATCTTGGTTGAAATGACAAATCCCCTTCCGGGAAAAAGAGGAGTGCTACTGGTGAATCTGGGAACACCCGATGCCCCCACCAAATCTGCTGTTTACCGGTACCTGAAACAATTCCTGTTGGACCCCAGGGTGATTGACTATCCCTGGTTGGGCCGCAACCTGCTGGTTCGGGGCCTCATCCTGCCGTTCAGGACCGGCAGCTCCACCACGCTCTACAAAGAACTGTGGACTGAGGCGGGATCGCCTTTGATGGTTTACGGACAGCGACTGGCGGAGGGGGTGCAGGCAGAACTCGGTGATGAATATGTGGTGGAACTGGCCATGCGCTATCAGAATCCGTCCATTGAGTCGGCAGTGCGCAAGCTCATGGATGCCGGTATCAGGGAGATCACTGTATTGCCACTTTTTCCGCAATACGCCAGCGCTACCACCGGCTCCGTTCACCAGGAAGTGATGCGGGTTTTGAGCAAGGAACAGGTCATCCCCCGTGTGAATTTCATCAGCTCTTACCACGACTACCCACCCATGATCGGGGTTTTTGTCCGCAATGCCGGGCAATTTGACCTCAGCGAATACGACCACATTTTGTTCAGTTACCACGGCCTTCCGCAACGGCAGTTGCTCAAAGCCGACCGCACCGGGCACTGCACCGGCTCCGGAGAGTGCTGCCAGAAACTGGTGCGGAACAACCAGTACTGCTACACCGCCCAGTGCTACGATACCACCCGGGCCCTTGTGGAGAAGTTGGAGTTGAAAAAAGAAAGCTATACCACCTGCTTTCAGTCCCGCTTGGGCAAAGAAGTCTGGGCAAAGCCTTACACCAGTGATGTCATTGCGGAGCGAGCTGCCAAAGGCGATAAAAAGCTGCTGGTCTTTTGCCCGGCCTTTGTGGCTGATTGCCTGGAAACCATCATCGAGATCGGAGTGGAGTACCGCGGGGAGTTTGAAAAACTGGGAGGAGAAAAAGTGGACCTGGTGCCCGGTCTGAACGACGATCCCCGATGGATAAAAGCCGTAGCCGAATTGGTAAAAAACAACGCTTAAAACTGCACGTGGAGTTCAACCCCTTCGAATCCGGGGTGTTTGGTATTTGCAAAATGTACTTCCACCAAATTTTTCCAAAAAAGATTCGCATCAACTTTGTAAAAGTTTGGAGGATTGTATCTTTGCACCCGCTTTGAAAAGCTGATTCCGTAGCTCAGTTGGTAGAGCACTTGACTTTTAATCAAGGGGTCCTGGGTTCGAGCCCCAGCGGAATCACCACCAGGCCCTGACGGCGAAATGTTGTCAGGGCCTTTTTTCATTGCTCCATCTTTGTTGTCATGGAAGATTCCCCTCCGAAATATCTCTTCGTTTACGGCACGCTCATGAGTTGCTCAGCGCATCCCATGGCTGTTTTTCTTCGCAAACACGCCAGGCTGCTCGGGCCGGCGTTGATGCGTGGCAGGCTATACAACCTGGGGGCTTACCCCGCTGCCGTTTATGACGAAAAGGACGGAACAGAAATTTGCGGTGAGCTATATAAAATCTCAGATGCCGGCATTTTACTTCCCGAACTGGACCGCTACGAAGGCATTGAAGACCTGCCCGCCGAGCCGTCGGAATACCAAAGAGCAGTTGTGCCGGTGACTATTCAGGGCTCGTCGGTTTATTGTTGGACTTATCTTTGCAAGGAAGAAAACACTGCTTTGCCGCAAGTGCCGCCCAACGATCGTCAGCAGGTCTCTTGGTATGGTATTTGTCCGAAGCAGCACTGAAACCTCTCTTTACATCCCCTCTTACAAGGCTATTTACCCAATCTCCCCCCGGTGACATGCGGATGGCAAACCCTGCGTTTGCCAAAGTTCAAGAAACAAAGACTCACTGAACATGACCAACATTTACCCACATGCCTGGGGAGTGATCATGCTCCCAACCCGTAATGCCGGCTCCGGCCACGGGTTTGCGTTTTCCGACGGCACAAGTATGGTATGCAATGAAGTCACAAAGCGATGAGTGCTTTGCTGGCTTTTCTGTGTTTTGGGTCCATGTGTTCGTGAACAGTGATTTGGCAGCTCCAACTCTCATTTAACCACCTCCCTCGAATTTAAAGACTATGAAATCCTGCATCCACTTCACCGCAAGATTGGCATTCACCGCGATCCTGGTATTGATCATTGGTGCCCGGGATTCATTCGCTCAACTCGAACTTCGTGTGGGCAAGCTCTCCGACGGAGAGACTTACGCCGTTTACGTGCAACCCGACACGAGCATCAGTCCGAGTGCGAGCACCATTACCGGTACCGGACAGGTAACGCTGGTGGTGCCGGCGGGCTTTACGTATTCCAATTTTACCAATGTATCAGGCATCTGGTCCGTTAACTCAGTGGTGCACTCGCCCATTGAGAATCCGGAGTTTGACTACATCTCCGTGGGCTTGTCCGTTGACAACGGCATCAGCTACGCCTCCGGCATGGAGACCATGCTCTTCAAGCTCAAGCGCACTTCCGAATGCAACGGAGAGGTGCACCTCATTGCCGACGACGATCCGTTCAATGTATTGCCGAACTCCGTGGGTACCAACCCCGGCAATGACCTGAGCGTGATAGACGTGGGCATTCCCGGTTTGCCTTCCTATTTCTATTCAAGAATTTACGGGTACGCTTTTTCCTGTGATGATTCCGACCTGGACGGCATCCTCGACGAAGTGGAGGACGCCAACCACAATGGCATCGTTGATGCCGGAGAAACCGATCCGTTCAACGCTGATTCCGATGGTGACAACATCGAGGATGGCGTGGAAGATGCCAACCAGAACGGCCAGGTGGATGCCGGCGAAACGGATCCCACAGACAAGTGCGATCCGAACCTGACCTTTGCCGAATGTGATTTCGACGGCGATGGCGACAACAACATGACCGACCTTGACGACGACGGCGACGGCGTGGCCGACGTTGACGACATAGATGATTTCAACAAAGACAGCGACAGCGATTTTGACGGCATCAGCGATGATGACGAAACCGGCAACGACGGCGTTTACGACGCCGGTGTGGACAGCGATCCACTGGACCCCTGCGATCCGGATGTCAACGCCCTGGCCTGCACCGGAACCGATGCCGACGGCGACGGTTTTTACGCCAACCTGGGGGCAGGGGATCCGCTTTTTGATTCCGATGATACCGATGCCTGTGTTCCCTTAGCGGCTTCGCCGCAATGCGATTTCGATGGCGATGGCCTCGTCAACGCCGATGACGACGACGACGATGGTGACGGGGTCAGTGATCAATTTGATGTTGACCCCTACGACCCGTTGAGCGACTCGGATTCCGACGGCCTCATTGACAGCCTGGAAACCGGCAACGACGGCAGCTACGATGCCGGCGTGGACACCAACCCGCTGGATGCCGATACCGACAACGACGGCATCGAAGACGGTGTGGAAGACCTGGACCAGGACGGTGAAAAAGGCCTGTTGGAAACCGACCCGCTGATGCCCGACACCGATGGCGATGGCTTGTTGGATGGTGAAGAAGACGCCAACCAGAACGGCCAGTTGGATACAGGTGAAACCGACGCCCTGGACCCCTGCGACCCGGAGGCCATATTCCCATCCTGCGATTTTGACGGCGATGGCCTCATCAACAGCGAAGACCCGGATGATGACAACGACGCTGTTGACGACGAATTCGACGTAAAAGATTACGACCCCACCAGCGACAGCGATGGCGACGGCATTTCCGACGATGATGAAACCGGTAACGACGGGGTTTACGACCCGGCAACCGATTCGGACCCACTGAATGCCTGTGATCCCATCCCAAGTGTGGCAGCCTGCTTCGAAGTGGATGCCGACGGGGACCTCTTCTACGGCAATTATCCGGTGACACATCCCAAATATGACCCCGATGACAACGATCCCTGTGTGCCGAACATCGCTGCCGGAAAATGCGATTTCGATGGCGATGGAATCAGGAATTCTTCTGATTCCGACGATGATAACGACGGCGTGGCTGACCTGTACGATGCCGATCCCTATGATCCGAACAGCGACAGCGATGGCGACGGACTGGCCGACAATGTGGAAACCGGGGGCGACGGCGAGTACAACATCGGTGCAGATACCAATCCACTGAATGACGACACCGATAATGACGGCATCAAAGACGGAACTGAGGATGCCAACCAGGACGGTGTGGTTGACGCAGATGAGACCAACCCCCTGATTAAAGATACCGATGGCGATGGCCTGGATGATGGTGTTGAGGATGCCAATAAGAATGGTGTGGTAGATGCCGGTGAAAGCGATCCGCTGGATTACTGCAGCCCTGACGACACCTTGCCAAATTGCGACTTTGACGGCGATGGCTTTACCAATGCCGCCGACAACGACGATGACAACGACGGGGTGTTGGACAACCTCGATGCAGACCCGTTTGATCCGGACAGCGACAGCGATTCGGACGGCATCACCGATGTGGTGGAAACGCACGGTGACGGCAGCTACGATCCTGGCGTTGACACCGATCCGCTGAATGATGACACCGACAGCGACGGCATCAAAGACGGTGTCGAGGATGCCAACCAGAACGGCAACTTCGACCTGGGTGAAACCGACCCGCTCAACAGCAACACCGATGGTGACTTGTTGCCCGACGGCGATGAAGACATCAATCACAATGGCGTGGTGGACAGCGACGAAAGTGATCCCCGCGACCCTTGTTCACCGTTCTCAACCGGAATCCTTTGCAGCAGTGTGGACAACGACAACGACGGCTACTATGCTGACTTCCCGGTTGGTGACCCCCTCTATGACCCCAACGACAACGATCCCTGTGTGCCTTCTGTCTCTTCGCCAACCTGTGATTACGACGGCGATGGCATCGTGAACCAGAACGACCTGGACGATGACAACGACGGGGTGAACGACCTGAGTGACGTTCAGGACTACAATCCGAACTCCGACAGTGACGGCGACGGAATTTCCGACAATGTGGAAACCGGCGGTGACGGGCAGTACAATGCCGGCACCGATACCAACCCCCTTGACAGCGATACCGACGACGATGGCATTGCCGACGGAACGGAAGATGCCAACCACAACGGCACCGTGGACGCCGGCGAAACCAACCCGCTGAGTACCGACAGCGACGAAGACGGTATTGCCGACGGAACAGAGGATGCCAACCACAACGGCACCGTGGACGCCGGTGAAACCGACCCGACCGATAAATGCGACCCCTATACCAATTTCGCTGAGTGTCTGCCAACGGATGCGGATAGTGACGGCTACTTCGCCGACTACCCGCCGACCGATCCGGCTTATGATTCTGACGACGCCAATCCTTGCGTGCCAGACTTTACCGCCGGAACCTGCGACTTTGACGGCGATGGGGTGGTGAACCAGAACGATTTTGACGACGACAACGACGGCGTTGCAGATGCAGACGATGAAGACGCCTACGACGCCAACTCTGACAGCGACGACGACGGATATACCGATAACGAGGAAACCGGGTTTGACGGAACTTATGACCCGGCAAGTGATTCTGACCCACTGGACCCCTGCGATCCGGATCCGAATACCACCGCCTGTATCGGAACCGATGAAGACGGTGACGGCTACTTCTCCAACTTCAGTTCCGTCGATCCGCAATTCGACCCCGACGATACAGACCCCTGTGTGCCCGATCACACGGTAGGATTGTGCGACTTCGATGGCGACGGCACCATCAACAGCGTTGACAACGACGACGACAACGACGGTGTGAAAGACATCAACGATGCGGACGCCTACGACCCGAACTCCGACAGCGATGCTGACGGCACTGCCGACAACGTGGAGACCGGTGGCGATGCACAATACAATGCCGGTACAGATACCAATCCGTTGGACAGTGACACCGACAACGACGGCATTCTGGATGGTGTGGAAGATGCCAACCAGGATGGGGTTCACGATGCCGGCGAGACCAACCCGCTGGATGCCGACAGCGACGACGACGGCCTGTCAGACGGCGCCGAAGATGCCAACCTGAACGGCGTGGTTGATGCGGGTGAATCCGATCCACTGGATGCCTGCGATCCCAATTCCACCTTCTCTTTCTGTGACTTCGACGGCGACGGCATCACCAACGATGTGGACACCGACGACGACGGCGACGGCGTGGCCGATGTGGACGACGTTGACGATTACAACCCCGCCAGCGACAGCGACGGCGATATGATTGCCGACAGCACGGAAACCAACAACCTTTCCGATCCGCTGAATGCCTGCGACCCCGATCCATCGGCTGGAAACTGTACGCCCGTTGACAACGACGGTGACGGCTATGCAACCAACTATCCGACCTCTGATCCGAACTACGACCCGGACGATGCCGATAGCTGTGTGCCGGATCCATCCGTCGGAACCTGCGACAGCGACGGCGACGGTGTGCCCAACCTCCAGGATACGGACGACGACAACGACGGTGTGGCCGACGTTGACGACGTGGATCCTTTCGATCCCAACTCTGACAGCGACGCTGATGGCATAGTTGACGACGTGGAAACCGGTGGTGACGGCCAGTACGATGCCGGAACGGATACCGATCCGTTGAATGCCGATACCGATGCAGACAACCTGCCCGACGGTGTGGAAGATGCCAATCACAATGGCCAGCAGGACAGCGCAGAAACAGATCCGCTGAATCCTGATACCGACGGCGATGGCATCAACGACGGTGTTGAGGATGCCAACCAGAACGGCCAGGTGGATGCCGGTGAGAGCGATCCGCTGGACCTTTGCGACCCGGATGCCACCCAACCTACCTGTGATTTCGATGGCGACTTCATTGCCAACAACGTTGACACCGACGATGACAACGACGGCGTGAGCGATAACGATGATGCCGATCCTTATGACCCGAACAGCGACACGGACAACGATGGTGTGGCCGATGTGACTGAGACCGCTAACGGCAGCGACCCGCTCAATCCTTGTGATCCGGACATCAATAGCGGAGCATGCTCCGCAACGGACAACGACGGCGACGGCTATGCTTCCAACTATCCTTCGTCAAATCCGCTGTACGACCCGGATGACAACGATGCCTGTGTGCCCGACCACACCAGCAATGCCTGTGACTTCGACGGTGACGGTATCCCGAACGGAACCGACCCCGACAACGATGGCGACGGTGTGACCGACAACTTTGACGTGGACAATTTCGATCCGAACAGCGACACGGATGGCGACGGCATTACCGATGTGGTGGAAACCGGAGGCGACGGTGCTTACCATGCGGGAATTGACACCAATCCTTTGGACGATGACACCGATAACGATGGAATTCCCGACGGCGTGGAAGACGCCAACCAGAACGGGCAACAAGACGCCGGAGAAACCAATCCGGTGGATGCGGACAGCGATAACGACGGGTTGAATGACGGCGTGGAAGACGCCAACCAGAACGGCCAGATCGATGCCGGTGAAAGCGATCCGCTGGATGCTTGCAGCCCGAATGCCACCTTCACTTTCTGTGACTTTGACGGAGATGGCATCAACAACGACATTGACCCGGACGACGATGCCGACGGCGTTGCCGATGGACCGGATGCCGATCCGTTTGACCCGAACAGCGACAGCGACAACGATGGCATATCCGATATTGATGAGACCACCAACGGCTCTGACCCATTGAATCCGTGTAGCCCTGCCCCGACAGGTCCTGATTGCAACGGTTCAGTTGACAATGACGGCGACGGATACTTTGGCGATGTGGTGCCGGCCAATCCGACCTGGGACCCGGATGATGCCGATCCGTGTGTGCCTTCCAATACCGTTGGCGTGTGCGACTTTGACGGCGATGGCCTGATCAATGACGTTGACCCGGACAACGACGGTGACGGCGTTGCCGACGGCGATGACGAAGACCCCTTCGACCCGCAAAGTGACAGCGACGGTGATGGATATTCTGACATCACGGAAACCAACCAGGGAAGCAACCCGCTGGACGCCTGTGATCCGATTCCGTCAACACCGGACTGTGTGGGCTCAACGGACAACGACGGCGACGGCTATTTCTCCGATTCAAACCCATTGAACCCGACTTACGACCCCAACGACAACAATGCCTGTATTCCTGACGCAACGGTTGGTGTGTGTGATTTCGACAACGACGGCCTGGTCAACGATGACGATTCCGACGACGATGGCGACGGTGTGGCCGACGTTGACGATGCCAACGCTTACGATCCGAACAGTGACAGCGACCAGGACGGCATTTCCGATATTGATGAAACCACCAACGGTTCTGACCCGCTGGACGATTGTGACCCCGATGCCACCGCTGCACACTGTGACTTTGACGGTGACGGACTCATCAACAGCGAAGACAGCGACGACGATGCCGATGGTGTGGCCGATGCTGACGACGCCGATGTTTTTGATCCGAACAGCGACAGCGACCAGGACGGCCTGTCAGATATTGACGAGACCACCAACGGCTCCGACCCGCTGGATCCTTGCGATCCGGTGCCAACACAGGCATACTGCAACCTCGTTGACGATGACAATGACGGCTACATCGCCAATGTTGACCCCTCGGACCCAACTTATGACATAGACGACACCGACCCGTGTGTGCCAAACCAGACCGTGGACGCCTGTGACTACGACCAGGATGGCATGACCAATGGCGTTGATCCGGATGATGACAACGACGGGGTGGCCGATGGCGATGATGTGCAACCCTTCAACCCCAACAGCGACAGCGACGGTGACGGTCTGACGGACCTCGACGAGACCACCAACGGCTCTGACCCGCTGGATGCGTGCAGCCCGGACGCCACGGGCGACGATTGCGACTTCGACCAGGATGGCACCATCAACAGTGCGGACCCTGACGATGACAACGACGGCGTGGACGACGTGGACGATGCCGGGCAATTTGATCCGGACAGCGACAGCGACGGTGACGGTCTGACGGACCTCGACGAGACCACCAACGGCTCTGACCCGCTGGATGCGTGCAGCCCCGATGCAACGGGTGACGATTGTGACTTCGACCAGGATGGCACGATCAACAGTGCGGACCCCGACGATGATAACGACGGTGTGGACGACGTGGACGATGCCGGGCAGTTCGATCCGGACAGCGACAGCGACGGGGACGGCGTGACGGACATTGACGAGACCACCAACGGTTCAGACCCGCTGGATGCCTGCGATCCTGATGCCACGGGCGACGATTGCGACTTCGACGGAGACGGCACGATCAACAGTGCGGACCCCGACGATGACAACGACGGTGTGGCCGACGTTGACGATGCCGGGCAGTTCGATCCAAACAGCGATACAGATGGTGACGGTTATACAGATATTGATGAAACTACCAATGGCAGTGATCCGCTGAATGGCTGTGATCCTGACACCAACTCGCCCACTTGCGGGGCAATGGACAGCGATGGCGACGGCTACTTTGCCGGCATCGACAGCAACGATCCAACCTACGATCCGGACGATGCCGATGCCTGCGTGCCCGACAACACGGTTGGAGTCTGTGACTTCGACAACGACGGGCTGACCAATGCCGACGACAGCGACGACGATGGAGACGGCGTGGCAGACCTTGACGACGTGGATGCCTACGATCCGAACAGCGACAGCGACGGCGACGGCCTGACGGACATTGACGAGACCACCAACGGCTCTGACCCGCTGGATGCCTGCGATCCTGATGCGACGGGTGACAGTTGCGACTTTGACCAGGACGGTGTCATCAATGCGGATGATTCCGACGATGACAACGACGGTGTGGCGGACGTTGACGATGCCGGTCAGTTCGATCCGGACAGCGACAGCGACGGTGACGGCCTGACGGATATAGATGAGACCACCAACGGTTCTGATCCGCTGGATGCCTGCGACCCGGATGCGACGGGTGACAGTTGCGACTTTGACCAGGACGGTGTCATCAATGCGGATGATTCCGACGACGATGGTGACGGTGTGGCGGACATTGACGATGCCGGTCAGTTCGATCCGAACAGCGACAGCGACGGCGACGGTCTGACGGACATAGACGAGACCACCAACGGCTCCGATCCACTGGATGCGTGCAGCCCTGATGCCACCGGCGACGATTGCGACTTCGACGGTGACGGCATACCCAACAGTACCGACCCTGACGATGACAACGACGGCGTTGACGACGATAACGATGTGGACAAATTTGATCCTCAGAGTGATTCTGACGGGGATGGAATACCCGACATTGACGAGTCAACTTCCGGCTCCGATCCATCAGATCCATGTGATCCGGATGCCACGGGTGATACCTGCGATTTTGACGGAGACGGCATGGTTAACAGTGTGGATTCCGACGATGACAACGACGGAGTGGCAGACCTTGACGATGCCGGGCAGTTCGATCCGAACAGTGATACGGACGGGGACGGCGTGACAGACATAGACGAGACCACCAACGGTTCCGACCCCTTGGATCCTTGTGATCCCGACAGCAATTCACCTGCCTGCGGCAACACCGACATGGATGGTGACGGCTATGTGAACAACGTTGATCCTTCCAGCCCGAACTACGATCCGGACGATATGGATCCGTGTGTGCCCAACCAAACGGTGGGTGTGTGCGACTTCGACCAGGACGGCGTCATCAATGCGGATGATTCCGACGATGACAACGACGGCGTGGCAGACCTTGACGACGTGGACGCTTACAATCCGGACAGCGACAGCGACAACGACGGATTTTCCGACAGCGTGGAAACTGCCAACGGCAGCAATCCGCTCGACCAGTGTGATCCGGTATCCACCTTCGGAAACTGCGACTTCGACGGTGACGGCCTGGCCAACAACGTTGACCCCGACGATGACAACGACGGCGTTGACGACAATTTCGACCCGAACGACTTCAATCCGAACACCGATTCTGACCTCGATGGCGTAACCGATATAGACGAGACCAACAACGGCTCCGATCCGCTCAATCCCTGTGACCCGGATAGCCAAAGCCTGGCTTGCAGCGGTGTTGACAACGACGGTGACGGCTACATCAGCAATGCCGACCCGGCCGACCCATTCTACGATCCGGACGATGCGGACAGCTGCGTGCCTGATCACACCGTGGGCGCCTGCGACTTCGACGGTGACGGCCTTGCCAACAGCACCGACGACGATGACGACGGAGACGGTGTAGCAGATGCCGATGACGTGGATCCGTTCAATCCGGACAGCGACAGCGACGGCGACGGCATTACCGACGACGTGGAAACCGGAGGCGATGGCAGCTACGATGCCGGCATTGACACCAATCCGCTGGACGTTGATACCGATGGCGATGGCCTCCAGGACGGCATCGAGGACAGCAACCACAACGGCCTTGTTGACGAAGGAGAAACAGACCCGGTGAGCACCGACAGCGACGGCGACAGCCTGCTCGACAACGAGGAAGATGCCAACCTGAACGGAACCGTGGATGCCGGTGAAAGCGACCCGGCCAACCCCGATGACGACAACGACGGCATTTTGACCATTGACGAAGATACCGACGGCAACGGCTCAGTGCTCAACGACGATACCGACGGCGATGGCGTACCCGATTACATGGACCCCGATCCGTTCGTATTCGTCAATCTGCGGGCCTTCCTGCAAGGGCCGTTCGTGAGCGATGAAGGCATGATGCACGACAGCCTGAGGGCTTTGGGCTACCTGCCTGACACCGAGCCGTACACCGATCTGGAACCCGTACCCGGACAGAAACCATTCATCCACATGGGTGGTGGCGGAGAAACCGTAGCTCAGACGGTCTTCCAGACCACTGGCCCCAACGCCATCGTGGACTGGGTGTTCCTCGAACTGCGCAGTAAGAACGATCCGTCGTTCCGGCTGATTACCCGCTCGGCCCTGTTGCAAAGGGATGGCGACATTGTGGACATTGACGGCATGAGCCCGGTGGTATTCCGCTCCAAGGTGGATACCTATTACGTGGCCATCCGACACCGCAACCACCTGGGCATTATGACGGCGCAACCCGTTCCCCTGACCCGTAACCGGGCCCTGCCAACAACGGTGGATTTCACCGCCACAGCGGGCACCGCTTACGGAACGAATGCACAGAAATCAGTAGGAAATTACCAGGTAATGTGGGGCGGAAACCCGGATGCCAACAAGTACTCCGTGTACCAGGGCGCCGGTGTGGCTTCACCCGACAGGGACTACATCTTCTTTGAGGTGTTCCTCGATCCGGCCAATACCAACGGCAGCTTCAACCACATTGCCCACGGTTATCTCCAGAGCGATACGAACATGGATGGCAAGGCCATCTTCCAGGGTCTGAACAACGATGTTGACGGAATGATCTTTTTCAACATCCTGTTCCATCCTGACAATGTGAACACTTTGATCAACTTCTTCATAACGGAGCAATTGCCTTAGGTCTTTGTCGGGGCATTCGCCCCAAATGCCCCGGCAACCCTCTGGCTTTGCAAAAACTATCAGCAACAAACACAAACAACACAACCATGAAAAGATTTTCAATCCTTCTGGCAGCAGTGATGCTGGCCCTTACCACTACCGCTCAGGTTAAATTCAAACTGAGCTACGACCAAAGCTCTGAGCGTTACACCGTTTCCGTGGTGCCGATGGAAAGCTATACCAGTCCGCAAAACATCACCGGAACCGGTCAGGTGACGATCAAAGTCCCCACCAACAAGTTCGATCCGGTTGACATTACCAGCCACCTGGTAGGCATGGAATGGGAAGCCAACGCCCGCAACAATGCCCCTGACGAGGCACCGGATTTCGACTACATCTCCTTTGGGTTGATCATCCAGGGAGTGGCCTACCCGGAATACGAAAAGGACAAGGAATTGCCACTTTTCAGCTTCCGAAATGCCTATGGCTGTACCGGCAAGGTGTACCTCGTTGACAACAACAACGACCCGTTCATGCCGCCCAACAGTGAGAATGCCAACATCGGCAACACCATCACCATCCTCGGTGCCGGTGGCGATGCCTATGCCGGCAACGAAAACGGAGGCATCTGCGACTGTGCCGAAGACCCCAACAATCCTACGGCAACGGAAGAGGAGTTGAGTTTCCGTGGCTTCAGGGTTTACCCGAACCCCGTTTCTGACCTCGCCAACCTCGAAATCAGTTGGGACGGTAAAACCACCGATGCCATGCTGAACATCCTGGATGCGCAGGGCCGGGTCGTTCAATCCACACCCATCTCCATTGTGGACGGGGAAAACCGCCAGCGCATTGACGCTTCACAACTGGTTCCTGGAAATTATTGGATTCGGATTGCCGGAGAAGACTGGCAAATCAACCTCGACGGCTTTAAGAAGCAATAATCTTTGAGCGCCCGAATTTGGTGACATGGTGTTTGTTGCTTGGCTTTTCCACAAAAGTCATATCACCAGATACGCCAAAGATTAAATGAGAGGGAGAACAGGGGTGACCGGCAACGGCCGGCCATACCCTGGCATTGAGCAGTGCCTGTGGCGCTGCTTTTTTTTGGTTTAGGGTTTAGGGTGTAGAGTGTAGAGTTTGGGGGAGCTAGTCCCTTTCATCCCCCGTCTATTCAGCCGGGCAAGCTCATCCCTCATCCCTCATCCCTGAGTAGGGGGTAGAGTGTAGGGAGTAGAGTTTGGAGGAGCTAGTCCCTTTCATCCCTCATCCCTCATCCCTCATCCCTGAGTAGGGAGTAGAGTGTAGGGAGTAGAGTGTAGGGAGTAGAGTTTGGAGGAGCTAGTCCCTTTCATCCCTCATCCCTCATCCCTCATCCCTCATCCCTAAGTAGGGGGTAGCCTGTCCGGCTGGCCAGACGGGGGCATAGTCCTAAAGGGCTTCAAGTCCATAAAGGATATGAGACAGCCAATTGAATTTGGAGACATTACCGTATTGTTGGGGGCCAACGGGGCGGGAAAAAGCAATTTGGTCTCATTTTTTTCCATGCTTAACTACATGACAACAGGCTCTCTTCAAACTTACGTCGGAGAAAGTGGAGGTTCCCAATCCATCCTCCACTATGGGCCTAAAGTAACTCCGGCGATTCATGCCGACATCCATTTCTCCAACCGGCAAGATATGGACAGCTACCAGCTCAGTCTGGCTCATGCTGCCGGCGATTCCCTGATTTTTACCCATGAACGCATAACATGGCAACAGATAGGGAACAACAAACCATATGAACTGGAACTTGATCCTGGAGGAAAAGAGTCCGCTCTTATTACTGCATCGAATGAGGCTAAAAACCTTACAGCCAGGAAGACGGCGAATTTCATTTATTATCTCCTGCGCAATTGCCAGGTCTTTCAGTTCCACGATACATCAAAAACCGCACGCATCAGAAATAAAGTTTACATTGAGGACAACCGATTCTTGTACAGCGATGCCGGCAACCTCGCAGCCTTTTTGTACAAATTGAAAAATGATGTGGAGAGTAAAAAATATTACAATCGCATCGTCCGCTACATCAGGCATATAATGCCCCAATTCAAGGATTTTGAATTAGAACCTTCGGCACTCAACCGGCAATATATCATGCTCAACTGGAGGGAGAAAAGGGCCGATTATCTTTTTGGTCCGCACCAGATTTCCGATGGTTCACTCCGCTTCATGGCGCTGGCACACTCTTGCTCCAACCACCGGCGTCACTGCCCCCGGTCGTTATCATAGACGAGCCGGAATTAGGACTACACCCTTCAGCTATATCCTCTCTGGCTGGTATGGCTAAAGCGGCCAGTAAGCATTGTCAAGTCATCATGGCAACCCAGTCGCCCCGCCTGGTTGACGAGTTCACAGCGGATGAAATTGTGATTGTAGAATGGAACGAAGAACAGAATAGTAGCGAGTTTTCCAGACTTGACGAGAACCAGCTCTCCGATTGGCTGGAACGTTACAGCCTCTCTGAACTATGGGAGAAAAATGTACTCGGGGGCCAACCATGAAATTCATCCGATTAAATATTACCGTAGAAGGACAAACCGAAGAACGCTTCGTGAAAGATACGCTTGCCAGTCACCTGGGCCATTTCGATATTTCGACAGATGTGAGACGGGTACTCACCAGCAAGGATAAGTACAAAGCTTACAGGGGAGGTCTGTTGAGCTACGCCAGGGCCAAAAAAGACATCGAAACCTGGCTGAAGGAAGACCGGAATTCTGATATCTGTTTCACTACCATGTTCGATCTGTATGCTTTGCCCAATGATTTCTCCTGTTGCGAAGAAGCTCAGCGCATCAACGACCCTTACGACAAGGTGGCTTTCCTCGAACAGGCCATGAACGACGAGATTGGCGACCACCGCTTTTTTGCCTACATCCAACTACATGAGTTTGAAGCATTGGTACTGGCAAATGCACGAAATTTAGAATGTGAGCCCACTGCAAAAAGTGTTAGTCTCGTCAAACGAGGCTATTCCTTCTGGAAAAATGTCGGACAGAGTCCGACAAGATATGGTCCCGGACAGAGTCCGGAACCAGCGTAGTTGCTGGCGCCGGACTCCGTCCGGTGCCTCATCCAGCCGGACTCCGTCCGGCATGTGAGCATTCAAATTCCTGTTGGAATTAATGAATTGGGGGTTTTTGCAGTGGACTCAGAATATGAATTCTTTGAACACGAAGTTGCTATCGGGGTTTTGGAGAAAATTGTGGAAGAAAATGGGGGCAATCCCGAACTCATCGATGAAGGGCATACAACCGCTCCTTCTAAAAGAATTATTGCCCTGATCCCTGAATACGATGGCAACAAGTCCAACACAGGCCCCGCAATTGCTGCACTCACGGGGATGGAAGCATTGCGAGATGCCTGTCCCCATTTCAACGAGTGGATAGGAAGCTGTGAAGCGCTTTCAATTGAAGAAACCGGTTAAGCTTATTAACTCAAAATATATTGTTACCTGATTTCCTACCTCTAATTTCCTTGGTAAATTGCAGGCCAGTCTTTAACCCAAATGTTCCCAAATGAAGCTGGGAAGTCATTACCAGTCTTTGCTCCATGCCATAAAAGATACCTATAACAAAGGCAGGCATGAAGCCATCAAAGCAGCCCGTCAGAAGCTTGTTCTAACCTATTGGACCATAGGAAAGCACATCGTTGAGTTTGAGCAAAAAGGCAATGAAAAAGCCGAGTACGGTTCAAAGATACTCGTGCGGTTGAGTCGGGATTTGTCTCACCAATTGGGAAGAGGATTTGATCGTAGTAACCTGATTTACATGAGATTATGTTTTTTGACTTATCCTAATCCTAAAGATTTGTCACACCAATTGACATGGTCACATTACAGGGAATTACTCAAAATAGACAATGAGCTCGAGCGCAGTTTTTACGAAAAACAGTGCATTTTGGAAAGTTGGACGGTTCGGGAATTGCGACGGCAAAAGAAGTCGGCTTTGTTCCTAAGACTTGCAGGTTCACAAAACAAAGAGCAGTTGTTAAACCTTGCCAGAAAGGGCAACCGAATAGAGAAACCAGAATATATACTCAAAGACCCGTACGTTTTCGAGTTTTTGAAAATCCCTGAGCCATACCAGTTGTCAGAAAAGGATTTGGAAACCCGTCTGTTGGACAATTTACAATCTTTTTTGTTGGAATTGGGAAAAGGATTTGCGTTGATAGGACGTCAGTACAGGATCAGTATCAGCAATGAACATTTCAAAGTTGACCTGGTGTTTTACCATCGCTTTCTTCGCTGTTTCGTCCTCATAGACCTGAAGATGGACAAGGTTCGCCACTATGACATTGGCCAAATGAATATGTACCTGGGCTACTTTGCAAAAGAGGAACATTTTGAAGGCGACAATCCTCCAATCGGGATCATACTCAGCAGAGAAAAAGATGAAGTGCTGGTTGAATTTGCCACGTATGGAATGAGTAGCCAGTTGTTTGTATCAAAATACCAGCTTTATCTTCCAAACGAGGATGAACTCAGAACTCAGTTAGAGCAAGTTCTGATTAGTCGAGATGACCCTGGATGACTGTGTCTAATCATTCGGCCCCCCTCCTTCTTTATACCTGCGTCCTTTGTGGTGAAAGGATATTAACCACGGGGTACACTGTGCGCACGGAGGAGGCACGGGAATGGCTTATTGCTCATCCCTCATTCCCAAACCACTCTGTGTCGGAAATATACCCAAAACCAAGTGGTTTGGGCGGCTCCGCCGCCCAAACTCCCCATCCACACTGAACGGGAGTGATGAATTATTCCCAAACCACTTCGGATCGGGTATAAAATGGGCTCATGGGATATTATGATTATTATTTTCTTACATTTAGGCATTGTCAGAACAACTTTGATCCAATGTCCCGAATTCTTCTCATAGTTGTTTTCTTTATCGTTTCATGTTGGGCCACCCATGCCCAAAATCCCCACCCTGCATGGCGCAATTATACCACCGACCACGGCTTGCCCAGCCCCGAAGTGCATTGCATCGCTCAGGACAGTCTGGGTTATATGTGGTTCGGTACTGACAATGGTTTGAGCCGCTTCGATGGCTATGCTTTCAGGAATTATGGTTTTGAAGATGGTTTGACCGATAATGTGATACTCTACTTACAAGTAGATAGTACGGGAATACTATGGATTTGCACCCTCAGCGAAAGGATTTATTATTTGAAGCAGGACAGTATCTATCCGTATCCATACAACCACCTGATTCAAAGGTATAATAAAAAGTTTTTTGCCAACGGTGGGGATTTTTATGTTACCAATGATGGACATTTGTTTACCGAACTGCCCTATTTTGGCATATTGCAAATTGATGAAAATGGAAATAGTTATTTATACCAAAGCAATTACTATGGAGGTGTGGTAGCAGTGGATTTTGGAGAAAAAAAAGTACTAAACCAAACAACCTTTGATGAACAGCGGAAGAATAATGATTGGTTGTTTAAAGAAAATGAAGAACCTACACCTATCGAGTTATACCGCTCCCCGAATACGGCTCCTTTTATTATTTCTGGTTTTCGGAGGCCGAAGGGAATTTTCAAAATGTCGGCGCATAAAATGGGGGACAAAAGCTATTTGATAAGTCGGAAAAATAGAATATTTTGCATTCAAAACGACACGATAGAATGGGTATCTGCATTTGATTTCAATTTTGGGCTGAACAAAAGTTGTTTATTGGATGGAGATGGTTCTGTTATTCTGAGTGCTTATGAAGGAACTGTAAATGCTGGCGGGCTTGTATATTTTGCAAATCCGGATGCAATTCAAAGAAAGCAATATGATAATTGGCTAAAGGATGAGTTTGCAACCTGTATCTTTAAAGACCAATCAGGCGGATTGTGGGTCAGTACTTTGGACCATGGGGTGTTTTACAGCCAAACGACGGACCTGGATATATACGATGTCTCATCCGGCCTGCCAGATAATCATATCAGGGGCATTGCGATAGAAAATGAGCACATCGTTTATTGCGGGTTCAAAAATGGGGATGTTGTTCGATTGGGCCTGCAAAATCACCGCCTTGATAATATTCCGGATTTTAGTAAAAAGGGGTATATAAACGATATGTTGTTTGATCATGATCGGAATACACTGATCGTTTCTTTTAATCCAGGTACCGGGTTTTACAATAACGCTAAATGGGAAGAATACCCAAATGGGAAGCGTATTACACTCTGCAGAAATGGCGCCCATTTGTGGTCAACAAGTTCTAATGGATTTCAAGGGATGGATGTAAGTCAAAAAACGTATCTGTTTCCTGGTGGTTTACGTGATACTAACCTACTTGGTAGAACTTTAATCGTTTTTGAAGACCGACGAAACAGGGTGTTTTTGGGGAGACTTGATGGCCTGTTTGAGTTCATGGAAGACACCCTGGTGCGACCCGAATTTATGCACCCATTGCTTAGCTTACGGGTGGAAGACATGGCCGAGCTTCCCGATGGCACAATGGTAATCGGAAGTAAAGGTGGCGGTGTATTATTTTGGAAAGGGGAGCAGTTGGAGCAGGTAACCACAAATGATGGCCTGACTGCCAATATGATCGAAAATGTTCATGTGGATGAGCGGGGGCAGGTCTGGGTCGGCACCTTGGAGGGACTGAACAAAGTGGTTCGTCTGGCAAAGGATTCTTTTTCGGTAAAACAATACACGATACATCACGGTCTTCCGTCCAATGAAATCAACAGGGTAAAAACCCGGGGGCGGCATGTATGGGTGGCCACGACAAATGGGCTGGTGCATTTTGAGGACGATGAACACATCAACGTGCAGGCAAAGCCACCTTTTATAGAATACGTATTGGTCAATAATGTGCTTTTAGAGAAGGAAAGCCGGCATGCCTTTTCGTATGGAGAAAACAATTTCAGCATCAATTACCTGACCCTCGATTTCCGGCAAATTGGAAACATCAACTATCGCTACCGGCTGCTGCCCTCCCAATCGGACTGGATATATACCAAGGTGCGAAATGTCAACTTTGCCGCTTTGCAGCCCAACGATTATTCCTTTGAAGTGCAAAGCCAAAATGAGGATGGATTCTGGAGCAACTCTGCTACTTTTGATTTTACCGTACTGCCTCCTTTTTGGCAGACGTGGTGGTTTATTGCCGTATCACTGGCGGCCACGGGCTTTTTTGTTTTCAGCATCTATAAATACCGAACCAACCAAATCCGTCAGGAAGCGGCCATCGTCAGGCAAATGGCCGAGATAGAACGCACTTCCCTGAGGGCTCAGATGAATCCGCATTTTATCTTCAACTCGCTGAATGCCATTCAGGGGTACATCGCTACGGGTGATAAAAGGGAAGCCAACCGCTACCTCAGCAGGTTTGCCAGGCTGATACGTTCTGTCCTCCAGCACTCCCGCCTGACCAAAGTGTCATTGGAAGAAGACATCGCCAGCCTCCGGAAATACCTCGAACTGGAAAAAATGAGATTTGCTGACAAATTCGATTTTGAAATAACAATTGACCAACAGGTAAATGTCGGGGACATTGAAATCCCCCCAATGCTCGTTCAACCTTTTGTGGAAAACGCTATTGTCCACGGTATTGCCAACAATAAAAGCAAAGGCCTTGTGGAAATTGACTACCGACTCTCCGGGAAGACCCTCGTCGTCACCGTAACCGACAATGGCATTGGTATCGAGGCATCTAAAAAAATGAAAGGCAGACTTGTTTCTTCCCACAAGTCCATCGGAATAACGGTGACCAACAGGCGGCTGGAAATGCTTTCAACCAATGACCAAACGGGGCGGGTGGAAACTAAAGAATTGAAAGGAGAAGACGGACAGGCGGCAGGCACACAGGTGAAGGTGTGGATACCGGTTGAGGGTGTTTAGACTCGAAGCTTGTTCATAGCCTTCAGTAATTCCTTCCTGAATGTGATCGGATCATCTAATACGAACAAATCCGTTTGTTCTTTCCTTCCGGTTACTTTCAATCCTTTTTTGGTGATTTCATAAATGAGGATCGTCTCTGCTTTTTTGATTTCCTGTAGCGAGATTTGCAATTTAAGGTGGCTTTTTTGGAAATCCTTGAATTCAAAAATGAGGTTTTTTGGGGTCAGGGACAGAATGCCGGAAAGTTGTTTGTTTCCATCCCATAAATAAGCCGGAGTAATAATTATAGGCATGATTTGATGTATAAGGTGATTCCGTCCTTCCTTCATTAATTCCTTCCTTCCTTCCTTCATTCATTCCTTCATTCCTTCATTCATTCGTCGCCATATAGCCGACTATTTTAGCTGGATTGTCCCTTTTACCATTGAACATTGAAGTGTCACCTGAAAAATAATAGGCCATATCTTTTTTGTAGTCAAGGTATCTTAGTTCGACGGCAGATTCATCTTTGAAAAATATTTCATAGTCGATCTTCCGGTTGAACAGGAGTTTCCAATCTACCGACAAAACGCCCGCTGTGCAACTGCAAGGTCCCTTGTCTCTCACTTCGTCGAATGCCGTCATATAGAAAGCGGAGTCCTGAGTGATGACCATATAATTCATGACTTGCAGGCCTCCGAACTCGCCTTCCTCAGAAAACCCCAAATGCATAATGGATTCGTACTGAAGTTTGCCAAGTATTTGTTTACAACTTTCCAGGGGTGAGTAAAATGATTCACTACTACTGCTCCCGCTGTTTGAATTTTCAGCCTCATCGTCGGAGTTTTGGTAATAGGTGTAAGCGGGCGGGTAGCTTTTTCCCTCCGGCGCTTTACCATTATCGACAGGGCTGCCTTCGAGGGTCATCACATAAATGGAGACATCGGAAATGGCTTGCGCCGGCAGTATTTCTTTGAAGGCCATTTTCCCCTTATCCGGCATTCCGTATTTGGTGATCTTGACGATATCTTCGTAGCGGTTGCCATGCAGCCAATAGCTGTCCGTGAGGTTCGGCCCGGAAGCCCCCTCGCCATCTGCACCATGGCAGGAAACACAATGCGAATTGTAAACACGCATTCCCCGCATAACTACATTGATATCTGCCAAAGCAGCCGCTACATCCAACTCCTGATCATTTTTTTCGGGCTGCGGTTTTATGCTTGGCGAACACATCGCCATGCTCCATATTATCGGGAGCATGAGGATGAATTTGGAAATGAAGTGTTTTGGGGTCAGGAACAGAACGCCGGAATGTTGTTTGTTTCCGCACCACAAATTTGCCGGTTTAATAATTGTACGCATGATTGGTTGTATTATGTTGTTCTTCTTTCGTTCGTCATCATTTCTCCTTATCCACCAATGGTAAATCCTCATCCACCAATGGTAAATATGTTCGTAGTACCTGCTGGCAGGTCTTGATCCATTTTCCAATAGGCTAAAAGCCCTGGCTCTGTATCACTCAAAAGGCAACTCTTTTGATCTTGAATTTCACTGAGACTTCTGGCTTGTGTCCAAAGCCGAACTTCATCGAGTTCACCCTTCCGGAGTGAGGGGGCGCTACTGCCAATTATATTTCCAATCAGAACAACAGCGAGGTTGGAAATTGAATTCACACAAATAATTGGTGCACAGTCTAAGAACGGCTTTAGGGGTGTTCCACTCCTGACCCCAGCTAAGTGATGTCAGTTGCCACCACGAAAACAAATTGGCGATCCAATTTTTGCCGGGGCTGTTGAATTGCGATCATCTGTCAATTGCAGGTGAGGCAATCCAGTGCATTCGCTCAGGGATATTCTGGTATTGGGTCCTTGATTTGTAATGGCGATAAGTGCAACAATCATTTTCCATCACTGTGAAACAAGCGGAAATAAAATATTTCAAGCTCATTGAATACTGATATTGATCCAAAGGTACGGGGGTGAGAAGCTGTTGAACTGGTGTATTTACTATTCTGCATCATTTACCGGATATCCGGCAGAATTGATTTAATATCGGTAAATCCATGCAAAGTTCGGCCTGTGGCATCGTTTACGCCCAGGCGGAAAAGCATTGGAAAACCACTGCTGAGGACACTGAAAAAAGTGCTTTAGGAATTTAAAGGGGAGCGGGCTCATCCCACATCCCTGAGTAGGGAGTAGGGAGTAGGGAGTAGGGAGTAGAGTGTAGAGTGTAGAGTTTGGGGGAGCTAGCCCCTTTCATCTCTCATCCCTGATTCCTCATCCCTCATCCCTCATCCCTGAGTAGAGTGTAGAGTGTAGAGTTTGGGGGAGCTAGCCCCTTTCATCCCTCCCCCGATGACTATACGACTTTTGCACCGGGCAAAATCGCTGCCTCATTGCCCATTATGCGGCTCAGAATGCAGCATTTTGGGCAAAAACTCCCAAGTTCTTTGACAATTCAGGGTAACCGATACCGCTTTCCAGGCAGTGCTGTCCCTGCCGGGAATCCCCAGTTAAGGCAAACTTGTTCGCTCCGCGCACCTAAACGTAAGCGATGTTTGGCGCCAGGCCCTGGAATATTTTTTCCATTGACTCTCCTTTTTGCATCTTCACAAAGATGTACTCGAAGAGTTGGATGAGTCCTTCGGCCTTCATCAGCCTACGAAGGAAAGGCAGCGTGGTGTTGGTCTCCGTCTGGAGACGCTGTTGAATTCCAGACAAGAGGTCAGGGTCGTGAACTGTACTTTTGAGCATGGAGTATGCGACGACCACAAAGGCAATATACGTTTGTATAGCCTTCTCGTTTCGCACCTGGTACTCTTCCAGCCCCTCGGCCTTGCCCTCCTGGTGATAGGTCTCAACAGGCCATCTGTGCCGGCGGATGCGCAGTATGCCGCTGGGACGCCAGTCCAGGCGGTTGGTAACCGTGAATTTGGGCTGGTCACTCAGGTCTTCCCGAAGAAAGGAGATGACCAGCCGTTGTTTTTTGTTGAAGCTCCTTACACGATGGTTTGCAAAATAGGCGTAGCGGACCTGCTTTTCCCCTCTGTAAGTGAAGACTGTTTTTTGTACGTTGTATTGGGCAGAAGCCCCCTCCCGCAGTTTCCTGACCAGTTCTTTGAGTAGCACCTCTTTGTTGTTGTCCCTGTCGATGACGTATTGGTCTTCCCGAAGAGTGCCCACATAGTCCAGGCCAAGTTCCCCGGTGAGGGTCTCGCACAATTCGGCAGAGGTAAAGCCTGTGTCCAGGGCGACGGGGAAATTGCACTGCGGGTACATGGAACAGAACTCCCGGATCAGGTCAAGAGCAATAAGGTTTTTGGTCTTGTAGATTTCGATCACATCGGGGTACTTCTTGCGCCCCTTCTTGTAACGGGCACGGATATAGTTGCGCCACTTTTGGGGCTGGTCGTGCCTGTTGTTCCAGTGCTCTTCGTTTATCACCAAACCCTTCTTCCGAAGGTAATCGGCCACGGCATCCCAATTGGGCGGATCCCACATGCGGTACAGCACGGGGTAGTCCGTCAGGTCGTCGCTGTAGTGCAGCGTGACCAGATCGTGTGCCCAACGATAGCATTTGTGGACATAGTCGAAATGGTAATAGATATTGTCGAAGTGCCGGCCATAGTGCTTCAGCAGGCAGTTGTCCACACCCAGCACGCCCTTCTCCTTGAAGCAGGTGCCGGGGATGCTATGGAGCATGTCCAGCCGGGCTTGATTGACCTGTTCAAGGTTAAAGTTCTGGCAGTTGAAAAATTTGTTGAAACTGGCCTGGTTACGGGGAGATTCGACAAACATTCGGTTGATACCCTCCAGGGTCTTGTTGTCGCTGACTATAAACCCCGATACGGCCTTCTTGAAGTGCTCAAAGCCCTCTGGGCTGAAACAATGCTCAAAGTAGGGAGCATATTTCTTTACTATGCTTGGAAAGTCGACTAGTATCATCATGTCCTCAGTTTTGGGAAAAAAGGTAAGGACTTTTACATATCTGCAAAAAAGGTTATCCTTAAATGTCAATGAACTCTGGCTTTATATGCCGAAAACGGTGCAAAAGTCGTATAGCCATCGGGGGAGGGATGACAAGGGCGAGGGTGTTCACTTCCAAACCCTACACCCTACACCCTACACCCTACACCCTACTCTCTACTCTCTACTCCCTACTCAGGGATGAGGGATGCCCCGTGCCGATAATTATCGGCATCGGGGGAGGGATGGGGGATGAGGGATGAGGGATGAAAGTGCTAGCCCTCCCTTTTAACCACAGAGTCAAACAGAGTTTTTCCACAGAGTTGAACAGAGTTTGATCACAGCGTTAACCGGAGATGGTGCCCAACCCTACTCCCGACTCAGGGATGAGGAATGAGGGATGAGGGATGAAAGTGCTAGCACTTCCAAACCCTACACCCTACACCCTACTCTCTACTCTCTACTCCCTACTCCCGACTCAGGGATGAGGGATGAGGGATGAGGGATGACAAGGGCGAGGGTGTTCACTTCCAAACCCTACACCCTACACCCTACTCTCTACTCTCTACTCTTTACTCCCTACTCCCTACTCAGGGATGAGGGATGATTTCAGGGTGCAGGATCAATCGGTTCCTCAATTCCTCAATTCCTCAGTTCCTCAGTTCCTCAGTTCCTCAGTTCCTCAATTCCTCAGTTCCTCAGTTCCTCAATCCTTCTACATTTTCTCCCACCGCTCTCCCGTTGTCAGCAAATATTCATCTGCGATGTCCACCATCATGCAGGAGTGTACGGGGAGGATGCCAGTGAGGGAGCCGGTTTTGAGTTTTTCGAAGAAATGGGGTGAGCAGTGCAGCACCCCGTGTTCCTGTGACAGGGAGCGGACGTAGTTGCCTGGTTCGGGGAGTTTCCAGCCGCTTTTGGTCAGTTCCACCGGGAGGCCGAAGATTTCATTTCCCTTCCAGGCCATGCGGTCTTTTGAGAGGTGGACCCCACCGCCGTACACGATGGCCTCGTGGCGGTCGGGGTGGAGGGCCACCACGGGGCAGGCGAGGGCCACTGCCACATCTTTCATCCTGCAGGAGCCGAGGGCCACCTGCATGAGGTCGTAAAAGACAAAATTTCCCGGTCGGATTTCGTCAATGCCATTCCAGCCTTCATCGGCCAGGCTGCAGGTGGGTGTATCACCGGTGGAGAGTTCGAGGCCGGGGTATCGGTGTTGGTATTTTGATTTCAGCCGTCGCAAAATGCCGGTGCTTTCATGGTGGACATTCAGAATTTCTTCGGAACTGCGGGCTGTATAGCTGTGGCCGGCATGCGCCAGAAAACCCCTGAAGGTCAACAGGTTGCTGCTTTCGATTTCCCGAAGGCAGGCCCCGATACCGGTTTCATCCTCCGGCAGCAGGCCGGTGCGGTGTGTGCCGACATCTATCTTCAGAAACACCCCCACCGGATGGCGCAGGTCATTTTTCAACAGGGCCAGTGATTCCGCATTCACCGCCAGGATGTTGAGGCGGATTTGCGCAGCGAGGGCATTGATGGTCTTCGTTTCACGCACGTTCACCGGGAAAGCCACCGTGATGTCCTTTATGCCCCCTTCGGCAAAAAAGGAGGCCATGGAAAATGACGAGCAGGTGAATTGTTCTACCCCTTTTTCTTCAAAATACCGGGCGATCTGAAGGCATTGGGCCGTTTTCAGGTGTGGCCGCAGGCGCAGTTGGTGGCGGCGGGCTTTTTCCACCATCCGGTCAATGTTGGCTTTGGCTGTCTGCCAGTTGAGAAGCAGGGTGGGGGATTCGATCTCTTCCATGTTTCAGCACTTTTGTTCCCGGGCAAAGTGGGTGGTTCATTTCGACGAAAATGAAAATTCGTTAAGCGAAGCGGGACGACGTTCAAAATCCGGCATGAAAGAAGTCAAAAGATTTGCGATTTGCAAATCAGCGCCGGTTTTACCCATTAGCGATTTTTACATTTTAAAAAGACTAATAAGTATAGATTTTGCGGTACCTGGGAGCAGAAAGGAAAGTTGGCACAATTTTTTAAATTAAAAAAATCGAAATGCAAGAACCCCTCCTTTTCCACTGGCAAACACTTCTTGAGCACTACATACTATGAGAAAGTCCGGAAACCGAGCTTACTACACTCACTCCTTCCGAACTCCAGGAAATTCTCTCTGGACTCTTCTCAAAAAAGACTTACCACACACAACTCGGGCAGCGAAAGTTGCTGGCTGAGCCTGCTGTGAGTTTTTCACAGCGATTGACAACGATTCTTACATCCTTACCAAGACCATACACACCTTAACCGGAAACTGACGTGCAGTAGCCAGGTGGCACCCGTGTGCCCCGTATGCAGGCTGTTCCGGTCAATTACCAAGGATCCCATTATTAACAATTATAATCTCATGGTAAAAGGTAACGGTTTTGCTCCACGCAGGATGTTATGGCTGACCCTCCGACGTACCCCCCTGCAGTTCGGTTGGTTCATGTTCATGGCTGTTACTGTAAGTCCTAACACAGTTGTAGCACGCCTGTGTGGGCAAACCGCTTTTGCCGGAAACCCTGGCAACAGGATGAGGATGAAACAGAATCGTATCAACACGCACTTTTTCCCACTCGTTTTCTTGTTCACAATGATGGTTGCCCTGTTTACCGGCCCGCAGGCTGGTGCCCAATGTGCCCTAGCGTGCAAAGGCAGCGTGACGGTGCCCCTGGATTCCAACGGCATGGCCACCATTTACCCGCCCACCATTCTTCAGAGTTCGGTGGGTTGCAGCAACAATTTCGAGATTACGGTGGTGGACACCCTCGGCAACGAATACGGCCCTCAACTGGCGGATTCCCTGATGAACCAACCCCTGACGGCCACCATTCTGCACCCCGCCAGCGGAAATTCCTGTTCCTCGATCATCACCCTCGTTGACAACACCCCTCCGCAGATCACCTGCGGCCCCGATACCTTGTTTATATGGTGCAACACTCCGCTTGACAGCCTGGACGCCCCGGTGGTCAGCGACAACGTGACCGACACCGCCGATATCCAGCTCACCTGGGCGGATTCCATCGTGCAGTTGGGTTGCCAGGATTCGGTGGGCCTCGTTCCGGCCACGGGCTACACCACCCGAACCTGGTACGCCGAAGACGAAAGTGGCAATGTGGACTCCTGCACCCAGGTGTTCGTACTCAAAAGGGCGACGGTTGACATGGTGGTTTTTCCCGGGCACCGGGACGGTGTGGAGGCGCCGGCGCTGGAATGCAGCGTGGATGACCCCCTCGACCTCTCCGTGACCGGCCAGCCCATGCTGGGAGGCTACATCATTGACAATACTTCAGGTTGTGACCTGCTGATCTCCCATTCAGACCAGAGCCTGCCCATTTGCGGAGGCGCAAAAAAATACATACGCACCTGGACGGTGTTCGATTTCTGCACCGAGGATTTCCGCGTTTACTCGCAGGTGATCAAAGTGCTGGACACCACGGCGCCCGAACTCACCTGCCCTGATAACATTTCTGTTACGTCTTTCAGTAGCGCCTGTTCGGCGCAAGTTTTCCTTCCTTCGGCAAATGCGCAGGACGGTTGCTCCGGTGTCACCGTGGAGCCTGAATGGGAGTTCGGAACCGGTTTCGGCCCGTTTGACGGTGTGCCCGTTGGCACCTACACGGTAAACTACAAAGCCACCGACGGCTGCAGCAACACCAGTACCTGCAGCATGTCCGTAACGGTGAAAGACGAAAAGAAACCCACCGCCCTGTGCGAAAACCTGGTGACCGCCAACCTGGAAGAGGACGGCACCGTGCTCATCTACGCCACTTCCTTCGACAATGGCAGCTATGACAACTGCGGCATTGCGGAACTGCTGGTGAGCACCGCCGGCCAGCCTTTCGACACCTTCGTTTCCTTTGATTGCGAAGACCTGAACGCCAATGCGGAAGTGACACTGAAGGTGATAGACGTGCACGGTCTTGAAAGCACCTGTGTCTCGTCGGCCAAAGTGCTGGATGAGATTGCACCGGAAATCCAGTGCCCGGCCGACAAGACCATCAATTGCGGAGTGAATTACAACAACCCCGTTTACACGGGCATTCCCTACACCACTGACAACTGCACCGTGGCTTCAAGCACTTTTACCAACGAAAGCAACCTGAACACTTGCGGCCTGGGCACCATCACCCGCACCTGGACCGCCACCGACCAGAGCAACAACAGCAGCAACTGTGTGCAGATAATTACCATCGAAGACAACACTCCCATTGACGTAGTATTTCCCGAAGACCTGGTGTATTACAAGTGCCAGCCGGATACCGATCCGGCTGTGACCGGAGAACCAATTGTTACGGGCGCTGATTGCGAGCAATTGCAAATAACCCACACCGATTACTTGTTTTACACGGCTGAGCCGTCCTGTTACAAACTCATTCGCAACTGGGCAATCATCAACTGGTGCGTGTACACCCCCAACGATCCGAACAACACCGGATTCTGGGAGCACACACAGGTCATCGAGGTGCGCGACACCATCGCACCGGTGATGACTTGTCCGCCGGCCACGACGGCCAACATCCAGGGTACGGCCTGTGAGGCTTTTGTGGAACTGCCCATGCCGGATATACAGGACTGCTCTGCCCAGGTCACACTGGTAAACGACTCCCCGTTTGCCAACAGCCTCGATGGCGTTGCCAACGGCGTTTACCCGCAGGGCACTCACACCATCACCTACACCGCTTTCGATGGCTGCGGCAACACCAGCACCTGCTCCACGCAACTGACGGTGAAAGACGCCCAGGCCCCCAATCCCGTGTGCAACAACGGTGTATCCGTAACCATTCAGACCAGTGGCTACGTGACCCTGACCCCAACCATGATCAACAACGGCAGCTACGACAACTGCACACCCCAAAACCAGCTCGTTTTGCAGGTGAGCCCCAACACCTTCGACTGCCAGACTTTGGGAAGCAAAAAAGTGACCCTCACCGTGACCGACCAGAGCGGCAACAGCGCCTTCTGCGAAACAACGGTGAATGTGCAGGACAACTTCAATGTCTGCAACGGTCAGAGCACCGTCACCATCGCCGGCAAACTGGAAACGGAAAACGGCACCCCGCTCAGCAATAAAATCGTGGGCCTGACCGGCGCCATCAACATCGCCGTACACACGGACCAGGACGGCACCTTCGACTTTCCGAACCTGCCGCCCGGCCAATCCTACGACATCACGCCCGAGTTCGACAAGAACCCCACGAACGGCGTCACCACTTTCGACATGGTGATCATCCGCCGGCACATTCTGAATGTGGAACTGCTGGACTCTCCCTACAAGCTCATCGCTGCTGATGTGAACAACAGCAAGAGCGTCACCACTTTCGACCTGGTGGACTTGCAAAAGCTGATACTTCACGTCACTGAAAAATTGCCCAACAACAAATCCTGGCGCTTTATACCTGCCGGGTATGTGTTCCCCAATCCGCAAAACCCATGGATGGAGCCCTGGCCGGAAAACCTCAGCTATCCGGACCTTGAAACCAACAAGTGGAACCAGAACTTCGTGGGCATCAAGATTGGCGACGTCAATGGCAGCGCCAACGGCGGCGCTTTCAACGGCGGCGGCAACACCGATGAGCGCACCTATACCGAAAACCTGACTTTCACAACAGACGATATAGAACTGGAGGCTGGAGTGGAATATGCTATACCCTTCGTAGCCCCTCACACGTTCCCGATAGCCGGCTTCCAGTTCACTTTTGAATTCGATGCGGCCAGCCTGCAATGGCTTGGCGCTCAGGGCAACTTCACCGGCTTCGATCCGGCCGCCAACATGGGTACCATCCTCGCTGATGACGGCCTCATCACGGTGAGCTGGGTGAATACCGGCGAGTTTGGGATGCCTCGTGAAGGTGCCTTGTTCAGCCTGCGTTTTCGCTCGCTGCGCAACGGCCGCCTGTCAGAAATGATCAGCATTGGCAGCGATGTGATTCCGGCAGAAGCCATTGCCGGACGCATTGCCGAAGAAAATACAAGCCTGGAACCACTGGGCGTGGCACTCAGCTTCAGCAGCCCCCAGGTTCCACAACTCCATCTCTATCAGAATACTCCAAATCCTTTCCGCAACCGGACCACCCTGCGCTTCAACCTGCCGCAGGATGCGCCGGTGAGCCTGACCGTTTACAATGCCTACGGCCAGGTGGTGAAAGCCATCGAAGGACAGTTTGCCGAAGGAGAGCATGCCATTGAGCTTGACTTCAACGGTGACAATGTGACCGGAATGCTCTTCTGCCGGCTGACGGTGCCGGGCTACGACAGCCAGGTGATCAGGATGCTGGCCGATGGTTCATGATGCGGACTGTCTGCTCCGGATTTTTTCGAAGAAAGCAACAAACCAAAACCCTGTTACGGTGCCTGCAAAGGCGGGCACTGAAGGAACTCCTTTTGACTACCAAAACCCATGTTCATACCGATAGCACCGGAAGATCTGCGATTCTGTAACCACTTACACCAACAGCACTTTGACCAGGTATTTACACACAACTTTTTCCACCGGGCTATCCAAACCGGGTATCTGACCGAAATCCCATGGCACGGAGCAATGGCTCCGGAATATCCGGCCCTGCGGGGCGCATACTATGAGAAACAGCCAGGCACAGGCAGCAGCCCTGCCAGCCATTTTGTGAAAGATACCCATGTGAAGCGTGGAATCGCCAGCGGGCAGGCACCCAACGCGGTGCCTGCCGGCGGTTCTGCCCCTGAAAGCAATCAATCAACCGGAACATACGGAGCGTGAGCGGGCCCGGCCCATTTGCCTCCTGAGAACTGAAAACCTTTATTCAATAATCAATCTTAAATCCCATGAGAAAACTCGAGTTTACGCAAACGCACCAAAACTGCTTTGGGACGCTGTGTCAGGCCGGGAGGGCGATCCTTCCCGTTTTGAGCCTGCTCTTGCTCATGGCCTTCAGCAACCGGGCGGGTGCCCAATGTGCACTGGCCTGCAACGACCAGGTGAACATCTCACTCCCCGGTACCGCTGACGACTGTGAGTTGGAGGTGACGGTGGACATGGTCCTCGAGGACCCCGCCTCCTGCAACCTGCCCATGGAAGTGCAACTGTTCAATTTGCAGGGTTTTCCGCTTCCCGGAAGCCCCTTTGTAAATGAGACGCACATCGGGCAGAGCTTCATCTTTTCCGTAACGGAGATCCAGAGCGGCAACAACTGCTGGGGAACCATCACCGTTGAGGATAAGCTGGGCCCCGACATGTTCAACTGCGGCAACGTCACCGTGCCCTGTCTGGTGGACTACCTGCCCACCACCGACGGCGGAGACATTCCCGCACCTGACATTGACGACTGCTCCAACATCCTGAGCATCAGTTACGAAGACAACATTACCCTCGGCAACTGCAATACCACCTATGTGGCCATTGTGGACCGTGACTGGACCGCCATTGATCAGTTTGGCAACACCAGCACCTGTACCCAGAACATTTTTGTGGAGCGGGTTTCACTGGCCGATTACACACCGGTTTGCCCGGCCAACGTCATCATTGAATGCGACGGCGGCAATCCGGACACTTCTCCTGACAGCACGGGCTATCCCACCATTGAAATTGACAGCGTGGTGTACAATGTGGTGCCGGGCGCAAACAATTTCTGCGAAATCGCCGCATCGTACAGTGACGAGGTCTTTGACCTCTGCGGCGGTGGCAAGAAGATCCTGCGAACCTGGACCATCTACGACTGGTGCCTGCCCACCAATCCGCAAAATGGCAACCCGTTTACCTGCATTCAGGTGATAAAAATTGAAGATACCACCCCACCGGACATCACCTGCCCGGCGCCGATCGTCTATCCGACTTCTGCTCTGAACTGCATGGCCACGCTCGAACTGCCGGCGGCAAACGTTACCGACGATTGCTCAGGCATCAGCGTGAAAGTGCTCACGCCATTTGGCCTGGTGAACGGCAACGGCGGCATGCTGGCCAATGTGCCGCTGGGCACGCATCCGTTGACTTATTCTGCAACGGACGCCTGTGGCAACAACAGCTCCTGCTCAACCACCCTGACCATTGTGGACAACAAGCAACCGACCGCTGTCTGCGATGAGTTCACAACCGTATCACTGGATGCACAGGGTACGGCCATCGTTACAGCCTCGACATTTGACGACGGAAGTACGGACAACTGTGGTGTGGACTACTTCGAAGTGCGTCGCATGCCCTCCACCTGTGTTCCCAACGGTACGCCGTTTGGGGCCTATGCCACCTTCGACTGCTGCGACCTCGGCGAGAGCATCGTGGTGGTCATGCGGGTTTTTGACGAAAGCGGCAATTACAACGATTGCATGGTGGAGGTGACGGTGCAGGACAAAATTGCTCCCACCATCATCTGCCCACCCAACAAGACCATCGAGTGCCACGAGCCCCTCGGTGCGCCTGACCCCTACACCGCCGATGACAACTGCCCGGAAGATACCACCATCACCATCACGACGGTCACCAACCTCAATGCCTGTGGGGAGGGAACCTACACCCGCACCTACACCATCACCGACGGTGTTGGCCTGTGGGCCAGTTGTACCCAGACTATCTTTGTCGAAAACATGGACCCGTTCAGCGAGGATGACATCACCTGGCCATTCGATTTCACCACTGACCAGTGCGATCCTGCCCTAGACCCCGACGACCTTCCCCCCGGATATGATGAACCGGTTATTTACGACGGCCCCTGCGACCATGTGGCGGTCACCTATACCGACCAGTTGTTGCCAACCAACTTCCCGGCTTGTTTCAAAATTTTGCGGAAGTGGATCGTGATAGACTGGTGCCAGTACGACCCCAACATTCCCGGCAGCCCGGGGTACTGGGAGCACACGCAGATCCTGAAAGTGATTGACGACACCCCGCCGGCCCTGACCTGCCCGGCCGACACCGTGGTGATCAGCCTGGACCCGAACTGCGGCTACGGTCCCGTGGCGCTTGACGAAGCCACCGCAACCGATTGCAGCACCGAGTTTGCCTGGAATACCCAAACCGACTACGATTCCGACGGCACCATAGATGCCGTGAGCAGCAGCCCCAATCTGAACGGCAATTATCCCTTCGGAAAACACAAAGTGACCATCGAAGTGGAAGACCTCTGCGGCAATTTCAGCACCTGCGTGGTCAATATCGAAGTGAAAGACGGTAAGAAACCAACCCCCGTCTGTGTGAACGGCCTTGCCGTGGAGCTGATGCCCGATCCCAACGGCAACGGCGGCATGGTTCAGCTCAACCCTGAGCACTTCAACCAGGGCAGCTACGACAACTGTACCGCAGCCGAAGACCTCGTGCTGGCACTGACCCCCGATGTGTTCACCTGCGACGACGTGGGCACCAACGTGGTGACCCTCTTCGTAACCGATGAAGCAGGCAACACCGATTACTGTGAAACCTATGTCATCATTCAGGACAACATGGTGGTTTGCACCGGCAACCTCACCGCCGACGTCGGGGGTGCCGTGGCCAACCCGGCCGGCTCCGGTGTGCAGGATGTGCTGGTGGAAGTGAGCGGCAACGGCCCACTCACGGCACCGGTACTCACCGACCAGCAGGGTCAGTTCCAGTTCTACGGCCTCGATCTGGGTTACGATTACACCTTCACACCCAACAACAACCAGAACCCGCTGAACGGCGTGACCACCTTCGACATGGTGCTCATGACACGCCACATCCTGAATGTGCAGAAACTGGATTCTCCGTACAAGATCATCGCAGCCGACGTGAACCACAGCGGTAGCGTGACCACTGCCGACATTGTCGAACTTCGCAAACTGGTGCTTCAGATCATCCAGGAATTCAGCAACAACACCTCCTGGCGCTTTGTGGACAAGGATTACGTTTTCCCGGACCCTGAAAATCCATTTGCCGAGGAGTTCCCGGAATTCTTCAACATCAACGACCTGGCCGCCGATGTTGACAACGTGGACTTCGTGGCGGTGAAAGTGGGCGACGTGAACATGAGCGCCGCCACCCACAACCTCAACGGCGACGACACCGAAAGCCGTTCCTTCGGCCGGGAACTCAACTTCTTGCTGGACAACCGCGACATTGCCGCAGGCGAAACAGTTGAAGTGCCATTCAAAGCAAAAGACTTCGTGAACATGCAAGGATTCCAGCTCGCCCTGCAGTTCGATACCGATGCCCTGGAACTCATGGACATTGCCAAAGGCGAACTTCCAAACCTGGAAGATGGCAACTTTGGATTGACCATGGTAGATGAAGGCATTATCACAATGAGCTGGGACAACACAAAAAACACACTACTCAACGATAACACTACAGTTTTCACACTCGTTTTCAAAGCCAACTCAAACACCAGCCTGCAAAAGGCGCTGAGCCTCAGCACCCGCACCATGCCGGCTGAAGCATACCGCTACGAAGGCAATGGCTACACCATGCTCGACCTCGGTCTGCAATTCAACAACGCCGTTCAGACGGAATCCGACTTTGAGTTGTTCCAGAACAATCCGAACCCCTTCCGTGACATCACCGTCATCGGCTTCAACCTGCCAAAAGCAGACAAAGCCACCCTCACGGTGTTCGACCTCTCCGGAAAAGTTTTGACGACGATCACTGAAAACTTCGACGCCGGTTACAACGAAATCGAATTGAGCCGGCAGCAGTTGGGTAGTTCCGGTGTGTTGCTCTACAAACTGGAAACCTCCGATTACACCGCCACCCGCAGAATGGTGCGCCTGTAATCTGATTAAAACCTGATTACCCCTTCTGACCCCTGAACCGTTTCAAGTCAATCCTGAAATCCGGTTTTTGGGTGGCTCCTCCTGGCAACCGGCCGGGGGGAGCTTTTTTTGAGATTGTTGAATTGTTGAATTGTTGAATTGTTGAGATTGTTGAGGTTTGATCCGCAGGCCGCTCAACATTTCAACATGGCCGCAGGCCACTCAACATTTCAACATGGCCGCAGGCCACTCAACATTTCAACATGGCCGCAGGCCACTCAACATTTCAACATGGCCATAGGCCGCAGGCTGTTAAACAATGCCGCAGGCATCCTAAACCTCGCCGCAGGCGGTTTAAACTCCGCCGCAAGGCCGGGCTAAACGCCCGAAGGGCCTAAACCCCGCCGCCAGGCGGTTTAAACCAGCCGCAGGCTGCTAAACAATGCCGAAGGCATTCAGTAACTTTGCGGCCTTCAAGCCGTAAGCGTCAGAGCCGATTACAACCATTATTCATGAATAACCTCAGGAACGTGACCAGGATCATAGCTGTTTCCATTGCATTATTGACTTTTCTTTCTCCTTCGGTAAATGCCCAGGAAGGCATGGAAGCCGGGGGCTGGCTGGGCGTAAGCCACTACTTTGGCGACCTCAACACCAACATGCGTTTAGATCATCCGGGCCTGGCCGGAGGCATCGGCGTGCGCTACAATTTCAATCCGAGGGTGGCCATCAAGCTCCATGCAAACACCGGCACCGTACAGGCCTATGATTCCGACTCGCCAAACATCTTCGAGCGGGCCCGCAACCTGCACTTCAAGTCCAATGTGGTGGATGCGGCCCTCCAGATGGAGTTCAACTTCCTGCAATACGAGCACGGCAGCAGGGACTACAACTGGACGCCGTACATTTTTCTGGGGCTGGGAGTGACCCACTTCAACCCCAAAGCTCAACTGGACGGCGAGTGGTACGAACTGCGCCCCCTCGGCACGGAGGGCCAGTTCAAAGGCGAAGAGTATTTCACCGTGGCCGGCGGTTGGGTTTACGGCATGGGCCTCAAAATTGACCTGAGCTATGAATGGAGCCTCAACATTGACCTCAGCGCCCGACGCCTGTTCACCGACTACCTCGACGACGTCAGCACCGTGTACCCCGACCTGGGCGATGTGCAGGACCTGAGGGGTGACTTTGCCGTGCAGTTCGTTGATCGCTCTCCGGAGCTGTACGCCACCGATCCGGAATTCTTTTCCGTAAACCAATTGGAATACCCCATCGGTGAAGCCGGCCGCCAACGAGGCAACAGCAAAACCCGCGACACTTACGTCTATTTCGGTATTGGCCTTTATTACTACTTTGGCGACATCAAATGCCCCTACGGCCGGTAAGCCCGCCACCTGGCAGCTTACCTCAACCCGGGTAAGCCTGCATGCGACCAGTCATTGCCACCATATTGTTGTTCAGTTTGCTAACTCCCATGCTGTTCACCACGGCGTGGATGCAACTGCACCGCTGGCAGGTGCGGCAAGACCTGAAAGCCATCCTGCTCAGCGAGGTGGAAAACCCCAACCTGCTCCGGCTGAAGCTTTCAACGGCACAAGCCAAAGAACTGCATTGGGAAGATGAGCGGGAATTTGAATGGAACGGCACCCTGTACGACCTGGTCCAATTGAAAACCACCGGCGACACCCTCCACCTGCTCTGCTGGCCCGACCGCCTCGAAACCGGCCTCGGCCTGCAACTGGACAAACTGCTGAGCCACCCCACCGACCCACAACAACAAAACCGGCAGCTTTGCTTGCTGGATTTTCTCAAGTCTTTGCCCGGTCTTTCCTTCGCTTCGCAAAATGCAGGCACTTCATTTACCGAAGGAAAACAGCCGCCACTGGGTTGTTTTATTCCTACTCGCTTCGCAACTCCACCACCTGCTCCTCCTCCGGAGTGTTGTTTCCTTTCTGAAGCCTGAGCCTGAACCAGCTTGTCGGCTGTGTTCAGTCCCCCCCCTTTGTCCCCTGCCCGCGAGAGGGGATTGGATTCTGCTAAAATGCGAGGGCATGGCCTGATGATTCAACTTGAATTCTGGTAGCCATTCCGATTGCCTGGTCGCCCCTGAAGTTTTCAATTCAGTTATGACATGCAGGAACGACCCGGGAAATGTTGACTGAGGTGTTGCAAATCCTTTGTACTCCATCCCCGGGGGGCAGAGGGGTGATCCACCACAAAACCCAAATATTCAACCCCCCACATGAAACTGACATTAACCCCCATCTTTTTCCTCATTGGCCTCCACTGGGGCGCTGCCCAAACCGTCCGGGTGCTGGATGCGCAGACGGGAGAGCCTTTGCCTTTCGTCACCGTTTTCAACCCGGACAGCGGCGCCCACACCAGCACCGATGAAGCCGGGGAGGCCGGCCTGGCCAACTTCAAAGGCGCCGCCGCCATTGAGTTCCGGTTGCTGGGGTATTCCCCGTTGCGTCTTAGTTATTTCGATTTGGAGCGCAACCATTTCACCGTCAGGATGGAAGCCTGGGCGGTATCGCTCGACCAGGTGGTGGTGTCGGCCAGTCGCTGGCGGCAGGCCCGCCGGGAGGTGCCGGGCAAGGTCCTCTCCGTCAGTCCCTCCGGGTTGGAGGCGGGCAATCCGCAAACCGCTGCCGACCTGTTGGGCAGCACCGGCGCCGTTTACATCCAGAAAAGCCAGTTGGGTGGCGGCAGTCCCATGATCCGGGGCTTTGCCGCCAACCGCCTGCTCATCGCCGTTGACGGGGTGCGGATGAACAACGCCATTTTCCGGAGTGGCAACCTGCAAAACGTCATCTCCATCGATCCTTTCTCCCTGGGCAGTGCAGAGGTGTTTTTCGGCCCCGGCTCGGTCATGTACGGCAGCGACGCCATCGGCGGGGTGATGAGTTTCAGCACCCTGGCGCCCCGTTTTGCCGAAGGAAAAGAAAAAACGGTGAGCGGCAACACCGCCGCCCGCCACGCCAGTGCCAACGGCGAGCTGACCACCCATTTCAGCGCCGCTGTGGGAGGAGAAAAATGGGCGGCCCTGACCAGCCTCACCTACAACCACTTCGGCCACCAGCGCATGGGCCGCCACGGGCCCGACGACTACCTGCGCCCCTGGTACGTGGATCGCATCAACGGGCAGGACGTGGTGCGCAGCAACGAGGACCCGTTGGTGCAGCGCCCCACCGGTTTTGACATGACACACCTCATGCAGAAGGTGGCCTTTCGCCCTTCGGGCAACTGGGAGCTGAGCTACGGCCTGCACTACGCTGCCACCACCGGTTACGCCCGCTACGACCGCCTCATCCGCACCCGCAACGGTCTGCCCCGAAGCGCCGAGTGGCAGTACGGCCCCCAAACCTGGCGCATGAACCACCTCCAGGCGGACCACCACAGCAATGGAAAATTGTTCAAAGAGATGAGCCTGCACCTGGCCCACCAGTTTTTCGAAGAAAGCCGCATTGACAGGGATTTCAGCTCCACCCGCCGATCGCACCGGGTGGAGCAGGTGAATGCCTGGTCGGCCAACCTGGATTTCCTGCTGCCACTGAACGGTAAAACCCGCCTGAACTATGGTTTCGAAGCGGTGCTGAACGACGTGAACTCGAACGGAACGGAGGAAGACCTTCTGACGGGAAATAAGAGCCGGGGCCCCAGCCGATACCCGCAGGCCACCTGGCAGTCCTGGGGCGTTTACCTCAGCTTGCAGCGGCCACTGGCCCAAAAACTCCGCGGGCAGGCAGGCCTCCGTTACAGCAGCTTTGGCATCAATGCCACTTTCGATACGGCGTTCTATCCTTTGTCCTTCTCAAAGGCAGCGCTGAACAACGGCGCACTCACCGGCAGCTTCGGCCTGGTGCTCTTCCCTTCGGAAAAATGGACCCTCAGCCTGAACGCCGCCACCGGCTACCGCAGCCCCAACGTGGACGACATGGGCAAAATCTTCGACTCGGAACCGGGGGCCGTGGTGGTGCCCAATCCGGACCTCGAAGCCGAATACGCCTACCACCTGGAGTTGGGGGCTGCCCACATCTTCGGCCGTTACCTGAAAGTGGATGTCGCCGCTTTTTACACCTGGCTCGACGATGCCCTGGTGCGCCGCAACTTCACCCTCAACGGCTTGGACAGCATCGTGTACGATGGGGAACTCAGCCGCGTGCAGGCCATCCAGAACGCCGCTTCGGCCAGGGTGTACGGCTTCCAACTGAACGCCGAACTGAAGCTGCCGGCCGGCTTCGGTTTTCACGGGAATTTCAATTACCAGAAGGGCGAAGAAGAACTGTCCGACGGCAGCAGCAGCCCCTCCCGGCACGCAGCCCCCTGGTTCGGGGCCCTGCACGGCACCTACCGAAGCTACGGCCTCTTGCTCGACCTCAACATCAGGTTCAGTGGGGAACGGCCTTATGAAGACATGCCCTTTGAAGAAAAAAACAAGGATTACCTCTATGCACGGGACGAAAACGGCAATCCCTACGCCCCCGGCTGGTACACACTGAATTTCAACGCCCGCTACCAACTCAACGAAAAAACCAGCATCACCGCCGGCGTTGAAAACCTCCTCGACAAACGATACCGCCCGTACGCTTCGGGCCTCACCGCCCCCGGCAGAAATGTGGTGATGGCGGTGAGGGTGGGGTTTTGAGGTTTATTGGGATTATGGAGCCTGTCTGCCGCCCCGTCTGCCGCCGGGCAGGCAGGCAGGGATTATGGAGGATTATGGAGGATTATGGAGGATTATGGAGGATTATGAAGGATTATGAAGGATTATGGAGGATTATGGAGGATTATGACCCCGATATTTATCGGGGATGAAGGATTATTCCCGGGTCTTCGCCCGGGACTGCCCTGTCTGACGGCCAGCCCGTCTGTCCGCCGCCCGTCTGTCCGCCGCCCGTCTGTCCGACGCCCGTCTGTCCGACGCCCGTCTGTCCGACGGACAGGGACAGGGACAGGGACAGGGACAGGAAACAAGGGGTTTCAAGATGTTTGAGGGGCAAAGAATGCTTTTTCAAGCCTCGGTAACTTCACGAGTGTACTACGCTTGCAGAGCCCTCAGAACCGGAATGGTGGATTTGTGGGTAATAGATAGGTTTTTGAGGTTTTTTGTCCCGATCCCGAAAGCTTTCGGGAGCCTCGGGATTGAGGTTTTTGGGGCATCCTGCCACATTGCCCCTGCTCAAAAACCTTCCAAAAACCTCAAAACCCTGCCCAAAACCGGTTTCGGATTTTGCCATGAGATCCGGGCTGAAAAACGGCCGGACCCGGCATCCGATGCTGCCGCATGATTTCAGCCTCCGGCTCATCGGCACCTTTGACCGGATCAGGAAAAGGGCCGGTATGCGGTATTCCGAATTTGATTAACTTGGTCACTGCAACAAACAAACACGATGCACATCCGGCTGACAATCAAACTGCTGCTACTGCTAAGCTTTTGGCCTGTCATTGCCTTCGGGCAACTCGTCAGCACCAACCTGCCCATCGTCATCATTGAAACCGAAGGCGGCGAGCCCATTCCTGACGAACCCAAAATCATGGCCCACATGGGCATCATCCGGAACCAGGACGATTACAACTCCATCTCCGACCCCTACAACCACTACGACGGCTTCATCGGCATAGAAACCCGGGGCAGTTCCAGCCAAAGTTTTGAGAAAAAAAACTACGCACTGGAAACCCGCAAGGCGGATGGTTCCAACTTCAACGTGTCGCTGTTTGGTTTTCCCGAAGAAAACGACTGGGTGTTGCACGGCCCCTATTCCGACAAAAGCCTGATGCGCAACGCCATCGCCTACACCCTGGCCGGCTGGACCATGGCCTATGCCCCCCGGGTGCAGTTTTGTGAAGTGATCATCAACGGCCAATACGAGGGGGTGTACCTGTTTACGGAAAAAATAAAAAGGGACAAAAACCGGGTGGACGTGGCCGAACTGAACCCCGACGACAACCAGGGCGACGACCTGACCGGCGGCTACATCCTGAAGTTCGACAAATGGGAAGGAGACTCCAACGATGGTTTCATTTCCGATTACCCCGCTGATCCGGACGGTTTCGGCACCACCTGGTTCCTGTACCATTATCCCAAACCGGATGAGATCACCGAAATGCAAAAGGCCTGGGTACAACAGTGGATACGGGATTTGGAGTTCAACCTGAAGAGTCCCTATTTCGACTCGCCGGACTTCGGCTACCGGCAATACTTCGATGTGCCCTCGTTCATCAACTACCTGTTCATTCAGGAGATCGGCAAAAACGTGGATGCCTACCGGCTGAGCACCTTCTTTTACAAGGATAAGGACAGCAAAAACGGCAAGCTCTTCATGGGCCCTGTCTGGGATTTCAACCTCGCCTTCGGCAACGCCGACTACTGCGACGGCTGGCAGACCGCCGGCTGGGCCTGGCAGTTCAACGAGGTGTGCCCCTCGGATGCCTGGATCGTACATTTCTGGTGGGAGCGAATGTGGAAGGATGAGGCTTTCCTTCGGGAAACGGGCAGGCGCTGGCAAGACCTCCGCAACGACACCCTTTCCAACGAACGCATCTTCGCAATGATGGACAGCCTGTACAACATGCTGGTCGGCCCCGCCAACCGCAATTTTCAGCGGTTCAAAACCCTCGGAAACTACGTGTGGCCCAATGCCTTCATCGGCCAGTCTTACCAGGACGAGTATTTCTACCTGAGAAACTGGCTCACCGCCCGCCTCAACTGGCTGGACGCCCGGATGGCCCTGTTGGCAGAACCCAAATACGTGGAGGCCGATTACTTCTCCCCCAGGGTGTATCCAAACCCTTTTTCCGACCTGTTGCGTTTTGAGTACTACGTCAGAAAAGAAGTGCCCGTCACCATTCAACTCTTCGACGCCCGCGGCGCTCTGGTACTCCACCACATTGATGACAGCCACACCAATGGCAGCAACTCCGCCCGGCTAAACCCCGACCTGCCCAACGGGCTGTATTTCTACCGCATCCTGTTTGGACACAAACTGGAAGCCGCCGGAAAAATAGTGAGACTGGGGATGAGGGATGGGGGATGAATCAGGGATGAGCCTGTCCGGCTGCCGCCAGGCCAGACGGGGGATGAGGGATGAGCTTGCCCGGCCCGTCTGGCCGACGGACAGGCTGAACAGACGGGGGATGAGTTGCCCCCCGTTCACCCTTCCGCTCTGACCCCCGATCAGCGCCATCCAATAATCCGTTACATCTGGGATTCTGACAGCTTATTGTCTGAACCGAGGATCAGGCAGATGAAAGGATTGCACGGATTTGGGGTACTGAGGTGAGCTTGGCCCCCCCAAAAAAAGAACACAAGAAGAATTCAGGAGCTGACCGAAAGTCAGCGCCTGATGGGGTCTCAATCCCGAGGCTCCCGAAAGCTTTCGGGATCGGGACCAAAAACCTCCCAAAAACCTCACTCAAAAAAACTGAAATAAGTGCCGCCGTAGTTTCGCTGTTGGGCAAAGCGGGGGTGGTTTTCGAAATTGTGGTTGGCGTTGTGTTCCAGAACGAACCAGCCGCCGGGTTTCAGGATTTTATTTGCGAAGACAACATCGGGAATGCTGTCGAGATTGGGAAGTGGGTAGGGTGGTCCGGCAAAGATGTAGTCGAATTGCTGGTTGCAGCCCTCCACATACTTGAAAACGTCCATCTTGAAAAGGTGGAGGTACTCCTCGATGCCGAGGCTTTTAGCCGTTTGCTTTACAAACTTCAGGGCAGGACCGAATTTGTCAACATACGTGACATCCCGGCAGCCCCGGGATATAAACTCGTAGCTGTGGCTGCCCGTGCCGCCAAAAAGGTCCAGCACCTTTATTTCGTCAAAATAAAAGCTGTTTTGCAGAATGTTGAAAAGGGCCTCTTTGGCAAAATCAGTAGTGGGCCGGGTGGGCCATTTGTCGGCCGGCGGGTAAAAACGCCTCCCTTTGAATTCTCCTCCGATGATTCGCATTAATCTTGTCGCTGCTAATTGAAGTGCAAAGTTCCCAAAATGGAAGAATTGAGGAACCGAGCCTGTCTGCCGGCCAGGCAGGGAATTGAAGAACTGAAGAATGAGTGAACTGCAAAAACCCCCATTTTCGAAGGAACTCATGTTTTTGGTCCCGAAAGCCTTCGGGATTGAATGGGTTTTTGAGGTTTTTGAGATGCGTCGTTGGTTGAACTTTAGAATGTTAAACATTAAATTATTAGTCAACTGTTCATCAACTTTCCGTCGTAATTGGAAATACCACTTTTTGCAGTGGACTCAAGAATCAAGAGAGCTAGCACCTCCAAACCCTACACCCTAAACTCTACACCCTAAACTCTACACCCTACACTTTTTAACCACAGAGTTTAACAGAGTAGCAGTTCCAAACCCTACTCCCCCGTCTGGCCTGCCTGCCTGCCTGTCGGCTAGACAGGCTACTCCCTACTCCCCACTCCCCACTCCCTACTCCCTACTCCCTACTCCCTACTCCCTACTCCCTACTCCTTACTACCTACATTTATTCAGCCCAAAGAGGGTAAAAAACTGATGAGAAGGCAGGTCGTTGAACTTTTTATTCCAGTTGATAAAATCCGGTAATTCTGCAAAATGGATGTCCACTACGTAGCGGTAGAGCATTTTGTAGATGTCCGACGATTCCATCACCTCACCGGACAAGATCAGGGGCACTTTGGCAGGGTCCAGTTGGAATTGTTCGTAAACCAACAGGGTGTAATACATTACATCGCTGGCTGAGTTGAAGGGAAAAGAATTGTAGAACAACAGTTTTCCGCCGTTGAAATGAGCCAGTTGCAGCCTTCTCTCATAGATATTCAAAACCACAAAGTTTTCCCGGGTGTCGGTTTTCAGTGTGGCTGCAGCTTCGATGAATGGGGTGGCCATACTGTACAGATGAGCTGTGGGGAACTTTTTCCGAAGGATACCGGCGGCTTCAACATTTTGCTGAAAAACCACTTTGACCTCCCCAAAGCTCAATTCGTCCGCCTTTGTTTCTTCACCTTCGGCAAGGTCGGTCAAGGCAGCCAGGTAGGTGGGCAGTTCCTCATCCTGAAACAAGCGATTGGGGACGAGCGCCGCCAGCGGTTGTGGCAATGCCACCTTGATCCTGCGAAAAAGGTAGCCCATCAACTCTTCCTTTTCCAGAAAATGGGAAAGGTTGTCGGCATAGGCGTTGGCTTTGCCGTTGGTTCCGGGCGAGTAGTGCAGCGTTTTCAGAAACAGCGCACGGTCATCGGCTGAGCTGATGAAATAAACCAAACTGTCCATCCCCGGGAGGATGGACAGTTGGTAAGCGGAAGTGTTCCGCTTGTCAAATTCTGATGTCGTTATGTGGTAATCTATTCCCAACTTCCGGTGAGAATTGGTTTGGTACGCGACCCGAATTTGATATACTTTTCAGGATCGTACCGCTCATCGTATTTTTTGAAGCGCTTGTCAGCCCATTCACCCATGAAGGCCTTGTAAGGGGCGCCTACTTCAACCACATCCACCAGTGTTTGCTGATAAGTTACGGTGTCAGCGTAGATTTCAAATTCAGCGCCATTGCCGTAGGGAACAATGCCCAGCCCGTCCAGATTCAATCCGATTTTCTGAACAGAATCAATGGCCGGCAGGTAAGTGGTATCATAGGTTACGGATTCCGGGTTGTCAGGATCATCCGGGTCACCATATACCTGAATGACCGTGAACCGTCCTTCTTCAAGGCCTTTTTTCAGTTCGTCAAAAGATTTGGCAAAGTGGCCCGTCACACCACGGTACAATTCCTGTGCTTTTCTGATTTCGATCAATTTGGAGATCACGGCCTTTTCCCGGCGGTTTTTCTCCCTTTGAAAAGCAATGGGCTCCCTGATCTGGACAAAGAGAACATAACCCAAAAACAGGATGAGCAAAAACATTAAAGCATTGAAGATGGTACGCTTTTTCATTCCGGCTTGTTTTGATGCAATGATAAAGTTTTTTCAACGCCAGCTGGCGTTTGAGGCTGCAATTTTAAGGATTAGCGCAAATTCCCCGGCGAAGTAGCCCACTTTTTTGCACAACGGCGCACTTCTTCCTGCTGCCACTCTCGCACAGATGACCTCTCCCAGATGCATCCCATTCAATTTTGGTTGGGTGGGTTAGGCAGTTATCAGTTATCAGTTATCAGTTATCAGTTATCAGTTAACAGTTGGCAGTTCCAACCGATAACTGATAACCGACAACCGAAAACCCGCTACCCCCCAATCTTGCACTCGCCCACATATCTGGCGCCTTCATCCACGATCATGGTCTTAGCCTGAATGTTGCCTTCGATAAATGCGGTGGACTTGAGGTGCAGGCTCCCTTTTACAATCACCTCGCCGTTGATACGGCCCATAATGGTGGCGTCCTGGGCCATCACATTGCCCTCTATCCGGGCACCGTCGCCCATCACCAGGCGTTTGGTGCAGGAGAACTCCCCTTTCATTTTGCCATCAAAACGCACATTGTCCGTTGAGGTGAATTTGCCTTCTATGCTGGTTCCTTTGGTCACCAGGCAGGTTTCAGTGCCTGGCTCGGCGGTGCCGGTATTTTTTGTTGGTTTGCTTTTCGACTTGCTGCCTAACATGGGTGCTTGATTTTCTTGTGTTGGTTAGCATTTCAGAATAGTATGTTTTCTCGATGTATGTTTTTTCCTTCGGTAAATGGCCGGCAGTTCCTTAATGCACAATCCGGTACTTTTGCGGCCGGGCCAAAAATAGGATACGGAGCAGCAAGCTGCTCTTTTCCTTCGGCAAAAATGAAGAGCGAATGAACCACGTCATTCTCGGAATTGAATCTTCCTGCGATGACACCGCCGCAGCCGTATTGGCCGATGGCCACATACTCAGCAATGTCGTGGCCAGCCAGGAGGTCCACCGCTTGTACGGCGGGGTGGTGCCGGAGGTTGCATCCCGGGCCCACCAGGAAAACATCGTCCCCGTGGTGGACCAGGCCCTGAAGCAAGCCGGTGTCCGCAAAGAACAGCTCAGTGCCATCGCATTCACCCGGGGGCCGGGGCTCATCGGCTCCCTCATCGTTGGCACCAGCTTTTCCAAAGCACTCGCCATGAGCCTGGACATACCCCTTGTGGAAGTACACCACATGCAGGCCCACGTGCTGGCCCACTTTGCCGAAGACCCAAAACCCGGATTTCCCTTTCTCTGCCTCACCGTCTCCGGCGGGCACACACAAATCGTCCTCGTGCGCGACTTTCTCGACATGGAGGTCCTCGGCAGCACCCTCGACGACGCCGCCGGCGAAGCCTTCGACAAAACCGGCAAACTCCTCGGACTGGACTACCCCGCCGGCCCGCTCATTGATCAATGGGCCCAAAAAGGAAAACCCGTGTTCGAATTTCCGGAACCAAAAATCCGGGGCCTCAACTTCAGCTTCAGCGGACTGAAAACTGCCATCCTCTACTTCCTCCGTGACAAAGTGAAGGAAGACCCCGATTTCATCCAAAAAAACCTGGCCGACATCTGCGCCTCCGTACAACAGCGCATCGTCACCATCCTCCTCTCAAAATTGCGGAAAGCAGCCCGCCAAACCGGCATCCGGGAAATAGCCATCGCCGGTGGCGTCTCCGCCAACTCAGGCCTCCGCACAGCCCTGGAAAAAATGGGAAAAAAAGAAGGCTGGAACACCTACATCCCCCGCTTCGAATTCTGCACCGACAACGCCGCCATGATCGCCCTGGCCGGCTATTACAAATTCCTCAAAGGTGATTTCGCTTCGCAAGATGTGGTACCGGATGCGAGGCTGGAGTGGTGAGGGGGGGAGAGTTAGAAAAGGCGGCGTAAACCCAGTATATCAGGATTTGTCTTCATTGTCCAGAATTTGTCGAATCTGGTGATGGAGCTCAGGTATCTTTTTCAACACTACATCCAGTACAATATCGTAATCTACCCCAAAGTAGTGGTGGATCAACTTGTCCCGCATTTTAGCCATGCTACTCCATGATACCGATGAATATTCCGCCCTGAAGTCTTCATCAACACTCTTTGCGGCTTCCCCAATTATTTCGAGGCTTCTGACTATTGCTCTTTTCAACACTTCATTTTTGTCCAGAATTTCTTGTGTCAATCCTTGCGAATTGTCAATGATAAATTGTGTCTCTTCAAAAATGTGCTTTAGGAATTCAATCGTTGATTTGGACATATTCAACATCCTTTTCAATGTAAGGTAAGATATGTTTGCTCACAGACTCCCGGGTTACCAACTCAATTTCCTTCCCAAATGCAGATTCCAGGTAATCAATCAGTCCAATGAAATTGTCAAATGACTTTTGCCCGGCTTCAAATTCAACCAGGAAATCAATGTCACTGCTAACGTTTTCTTGCCTTCTGGAGAAGGATCCAAACAGTCCAATTGTGCGAACACTAAACTGGGAAAGTTCCCGCTTATGGGTTCTCAGGAAATCTAAAATTTCTTTTTTATTGAGTTTAACAGCAGCTTTCGGCATGATTAATCATTTCGTGTTCCCGAAGGATAACCCTTCAACCAGGTACATTTGGTTCTGGCTATTTGCCAACGGTCGTTTTGAGTTATGACCAAAGCTACGAAAATGAGGGAAACGAAAGAAACATGAGCTTGGTTGGGTTCAGGAAAGGGGTGATACAAATTGTAATGTACGCAAGGTCTGTGTCTTAGCCCCCTACCAAGTCGGACAAAGATTACAGATAAAAACTGTAATTTTTCGACATGAAGAAGCGCACATGGACCCAGGAAGAGAAACTGAAAATCATTGCTGAAGCCAAAAGCAATGGTGT
>JALWSS010000149.1 GCA_026993525.1 Saprospiraceae bacterium | reverse complement strand
GGATGTCCGGTGCCTCTTCCAGCCGGACTCCGTCCGGCATGTGAGCATTCAAATTTCCGACGGAATTAATGAAATAGGGGTTTTTGCAGTGGACTCAGGAACTGAAGAATTGAGGAACCCACGTTTACCAAACCTCCAAAGGTTTAGTAAACGTCCAAACCGCAAGCAACCGCTGCCAGGGTTTTCCTCCCCACTCCAACGGATCACCTCGCCTTATTCTGCCGGCTGGAATTAAGGAACCCACGTTTACTAAACCTCCAAAGGTTTAGTAAACGTCGATTCTTCGATTCTTCGATTCTTCGATTCTTCGATTCCTCGATTCCTCGATTCCTCAATTCCTCAATTCCTCACCTCTTCACCACTCTCACTCCCATCACCCCGGCATTTGCCTGAAGGCGAAGAACATAGACACCAGGTGCTAAGGCTTCCCATCCTTGTAATTCCCACATTGTACTTCCGGCGCTGAATGCACGCTCAGAACTGTGCAGCACCTTACCATCCACCGTGGTCAGGTGGGCTTCCAGGGTCATGGCTGCATCCAGCGTCAGATTTATCCGAAGGAAATCTTCGAAAGGATTTGGCGACACGGCAATGGCTGTCAAGCCGGGAATTTGCTCAGAGGCGGCGTTGGCGCACTGGGTCATGAAGGCAAACGGCGCCGAGAAAGCGCTGCTGCCGTCGCCGGGACAAAGGGCCTGTACGGAAAACAGGTAAGTGGTACAGGAATCCAGGTTGCTGATGACGATAGAACTGGCCGTGGAGTTGAGATAGGTGACGGCAGAGTCGCCATCTACCTGGTACGCTACCACATAATTCTCAGCATCGGCAACGGGGCTCCAGCTAAGGGTTGCTCCGTTCATGCTGACGTTGCTGGTGTCCAGGCCACCGGGCACCACATCACATGGCGGATAGCAGAGGGTTGTGAAGGTGTCAGTCACTGACCAGTCGCTATCCACGAAGCCACAACCGGCCTTCACCCGGAATTCGTAACCGGTGCAATCTTCCAGATCGTCAAGTGTCTGGCTGGTGCCGGGCACTTGCATGCTCATCCAGTCGGTGCTGCCAAGGCTGCGGTACTCCAGGCTGTATTCCAGGCTGTTGGCGGTACTGCCCCATTGCGGAGTTGCAGAAGTGAAATCAATTGCGGAAGTGGAAAGACCTGTCGGCGGAAGGCATTCCGGCGGTGTGCCTTCTTCGATAAGTACACAGTAGTCTTCCACCTCACCAAAGTTGAAGGATTCGAGGCAGGCTTCGGGCTCGGCATTCCAGCGCATGGAAACCCGCATGCGGGTGATGCCGGGTGTTGCAGTTGGTGGAATGGCTACATCGCCACTCACGGTATTGGTGGTCAGATCGCCGGAATTCAACACTTCTTCGTCATTGCCGAAGACACCATCCTGGTTGAAATCTATCCAGACTCTGATCCATTCCGGAAAAGTGGGGCCCGCATAAGCCGGGGTCACCTCCATCGGGTAAACCTGGTAGGTGCTCAAGGTGGTGCTTATGCTTGTAAAATCACTGTAGCCCCCGTTGGATGCACTGGCATTGTCAATATCGCCAATGCTTACCTGGCTGATCCATTCTTCGGTGGCATTGCCGCTGGAAGAGGGGCAATACATCAGGTCGGTGCAGGCCCCGCAGCCGCTGGTTTTGAACATGACTTGAACAAAGCTCGCCGTCGCTCCGGTGTCGCAAACGGTGCGTACCCGCACCAGGTATTCCGTGCAGGGTTCCAGCCCGGTGAGGTTCAGGCTGTTTTGCTGCACGCCGGTCATGACCGAAGTGTCGCCGTTGGCAATGAGGGTCACATCGTAAGCCACGGCGGCCAGCACCCCGTTCCAGGTGAGCGTGGCAGTGGTATCGGTCAGGTTGTCGAATGCAAGGCCGGAAGGGGGCACACAGCAGCCGTCGGTCATGAATGTCAGTTGCGCAGCGACACTGGCCGTATCGGCACAAAAATCCATCAGTTCCACCTCATAGGCGGCGCAGGCCTGCAGGTTGTCAAGAAACTGCGGACTACTGGCCGTGTCGATGACCGCCCAGACGGTATCACCCACAAGGCGGTACCGCAGTTGGGTATAAAGTGCCGAATCATAGGAAACCCAGCTGATCATGGCGCTGGTGTCCACTACTTCGCCGGCCATTGGTCCGAAGGGCGAAGGACAAGGGCCGCAGTTTTCGAGGAGCAGATCGAGGGCTTTGCGGACATTGACCCGGCCGCCGTATTTCACTTCGTCCAGCAATTGCGGAACGGTGTCAACGGAATTGAAAATGGCATCCCGGACGAGCTGTGCGGCTGTGGCCGGAGAAGATTTGGCCATGGAACCCAGGTACGGACAGGGTGCCGAATACAGCAGTCCGATCATGCCTGCTACCAGGGGGGAGGCAAAAGAGGTGCCGCTGGTGGTGGTCGGTCCACCGTTGAGGTTGATGCTGACGATGGCCTGGCCGGGAGCGCCTACATCAATATTTTCCACGCCATAGCCTGAGAAGGTGCGGATGTCATCGCTGTTGGTGGCAGTGACGGCAATCATGTATTCACTGGGGCAGGCCGTTGGCAGATCACCCACCTGGTCAATGTTTACGTTGTTGTTGGCGGTCGCTCCGCAATTGAGAATTCCGACGGCCCCCAGCGAATCGTAAAACATGCACCACAGCGGTGCATCGGCGGGCTGGCCGTTGTCCAGGCCCCAGGATGCATTGGTGGACACGACGAAAGCCCCGCGGGTGCCGTTGTTCTCGTTGTAGAGCTTCCGCATCACATACGGATAGGTGTAAGAGGCCAGCGCATTGGCTTCGGAAACGCCGCTGAAATCCACGTTCATGATCTTCACGTTCCAGTTGATTCCACTCACCAACAGGTTGTTGTTGCCAACGGCACCGATCATACCGGCAACGGTGGTTCCGTGCCCTTCAGCGTTGATGTCGTCGGTGTTGGTCTGTACGTTCCAGCCTTCGTAATCGTCCACATAGCCGTTTCCGTCGTCGTCAATGCCGTTGTCGGGGATTTCGGCCTGGTTGAACCAGAGGTTGCCCTGGAGGTCGGGGTGGTTGCGGTTGGTGCCTTCCAGCACACACACTACGATCTCGTCGCCGGTGGATGTCTGGCCGCCGGTGGTGATGTCCCAGGCTTCATCGGCATCCACGTCGCTATCGGGGGTGCCGCCGTTCTGGCCGGTGTTGCGCCACTGCCACTGGTCGGGAAAAATGGGGTCATCCGGCAGGGTATCCCTGCGGCTGATCACATGGTTGAACTGCGCGATGGCCACATCGTGCTGGCGCCGCATGAGGCTGAGCATTTCTTCCTCCTCAACGGCGCTTTCGTCAAACTCCAGCAGCCAGATGCGGAAGGGCGGTGACACTTCCCGCACGACCGTCAGGCCGGTGGCTCTGCCATCGAGCCGAGCCAGACGCTGAACCAGACGCTCAACGTCCTGCCCCTTTTGCATCTGAACCAGCAACTCGCCGGGAAAGTGATCGTAAGATTGTGAAAATGAAAGGTTTGCAAAAGCAAGAATTGCGAAGGCGAAAACGATTATTCTTTTCATACAGGTGGTACATTGGTTTTGTGACGCCCAAATGTACATATCCCTTACAAGCCATAAAGTGCGACGCCCGATTAAACGATACTTTGCACTTTGGACGACGAGAATGGTGCAGGGGAACTGAAGAATCGAAGAACTGAAGAATGAGTCCACTGCAAAAACCCCCAATTCATTAATTCCGACGGAAATTTGAATGCTCACATGCCGGACGGAGTCCGGCTAGATGAGGCACCGGACGGAGTCCGGCGCCAGCTACTACGCTGGTTCCGGACTCTGTCCGGGACCATATCTTGTCGGACTCTGTCCGACATTTTTCCAGAAGATATAACCTCTTTTGACGAGAATACCACTTTTTGCAGTGCACTGAAGAATCGAAGAACTGAAGAATCGAAGAACTGAAGAATCGAAGAATCGAAGAACTGAGG